>JACQTD010000018.1 GCA_016210985.1 Acidobacteriota bacterium | reverse complement strand
GGCCATACACCGTGTCGCGGGGGAGGCCAGGTGGGCGCTACTGAAGTTGGCCTCCATTCGATTGGGGATCCCAGTCGAGCTACTGATTGTCAAGGACGGCGTGATCAGCGGCGCGCACCACGATTCATCGATAAAGGTCTCTTACGGAGAGTTGATCGGCGGCCAGCAGTTCAACATCACGCTGACGAGAATCTCGGATAGTCCGTACTATGGTCCGCAGTTCGAGGGTACGGCGCCGCTCAAGCCCTTGACCGAGTTTACGGTCTGCGGCCAGTCGATCCCCAGGTTCGACATCCCCGGGAAGGTGTTCGGGGAGCGCGTTTACATTCAGGATCTCCAAATTCCCGGGATGCTCCATGCTCGCGTCGTGCGTCCGAAAGGCCAATCCAGGCTCGGCAGTGATTGCAAGTTGATCAGCGTCGACAAGAATTCCGTCGCCGGCATGCCCGGTCTGGTGGACGTCATCGTGAAGACGGACGCACCGCTCCGTGCCAGTCTGGGCGCCACGGGGACTTGGCCTTACACGCTCGTCGCGGTCGTCTGCGAGCGGGAGGAACAGGCCATTGCGGCATCCGAGAAGCTCAAGGTTACCTGGGCTGAGGAGCTGCCGGCCCTTCCCAATGGGGCCGACGTTTACGCCGACATGCGCGCCAGGGGAGCCCAGCCGGGCAATAGAACGCAGGCGGGTGATGTCGATGCGGCACTCGCGAGCGCCGCAAGAGTACATTCCGCCACGTACAAGTATCCGCTGATCGCGCATGCCTCGATCGGCGCTTCCTGTGGTGTGGCTGACGTGCGAGGAGGCCAGGCCACGGTTTGGACCGATGACTACATTGTCCACCCCGCCCGCACAAGGCTCGCGCGCATGCTCGGGCTTACCGCCGAGAATGTGCGGGTGCAGTGGGTCGAGGGCTCCGGATCTTATGGCGCCAACGCCGCTCAACAAGCCGCGATCGACGCAGCGCTCATTTCGCAGATCATGGGCCGGCCCATCCGAGTTCAGTACATGCGCCACGACGAAATCGGAAGGGAAGACTTCGGACCTGCGTCGAGTTACGACATCAAGGGCGGACTCGATGCGAACAACCGGATAGTGGCTTACGAATGGCACGGGTATCCCTCAGGACCTAACCGCAGCACCCGCGACTACCTTTTCGCGAGTGGATCCGCGAACTTCCGATTCACTACACACGCCGCTTCGCAGGTTGTCACAACGGCCTATCTGCGCGGGCCTGGCTCTTCAGCGGCTGCCTTCCCAACCGAATCCTTCCTCGACGAATTGGCGGCGCTTGCGAAGGAGGATCCATTCGAGTTCCGGCTCAAGCACCTCAGCAACCCTGAAGTCATCGACGTATTGAGGGGTGCCGCCGACCGCGCGGGCTGGCAGGCACGACCCTCCCCGAATCCTGCCAATGTCAATGATCGGACTGGCGTGGTCAAAGGACGCGGTATCGCCTATGGGTACTGGGACAGCCCGTGCGCGGTCGTCGCGGAGGTCGAGGTTGACCAAACGACGGGACAGGTCCGCGTCACGCGGCTCGTCAGTGCGATCGACATCGGCTGGGTCGTCAACCCCGACGCTGCGCGCAACCAGATGGAAGGCGGCGCGATCATGGGGGCCAGCTGGGCCCTTTATGAGGAGGTCGGGTTCGAGAACAACCGGGTGAACGCCCAGGACTGGATTTCCTATCGGATCCTCAAGTTCAGTGAGGCCCCTCACGTTGACGTGGTTTTCGTCAATAACCGGGCGGATCTGGGCTGGCATGGCGGCTGCGGCGAGACTGCGGTGACGACCACACCGTCAGCAATCGCGAATGCCGTCTTCGACGCAACCGGCGCGCGTGTGCGGCAGCTTCCATTGACGCCCGAGCACGTCCTGGAAGCCTTGAGCCAGAGATAGTTTAAAGAAGCTCAGCCTATACTTCTCACTCGCCCGCCATCCCAGTTCGGGTTGGCGGGCTTTTTCGTTGAGTTCAACGCGCCTTCTTCACCCCGCGAGGTCGAGGAGCCTGCGATCAGGGAAAAACCTTGATCGCCTCAGTCTCAAACGGCGACGATGGAAAAACCTTCCGTCTCCGCCGCATTGGATAGAACGTCATCGGCGGAGACCACGTGACGGCTTCGAGGATCATGATTACACCATAGCAGGGCAGCTGCGAGCTGCAATGCATCTCCGGCCCGCATGGGGTGGACCCGCAACAGCCGTTCTGCCTGAGCGCGCACCTGCTCGACGGGCTGAATCTCGTGCCAGTGCACACGCATGTATTCGAGCCGGGCCAGCGCATGGCTCAATTCACGGATCGTGAGCTCACCCTGACGGCCAAGGCGAGCAAGATCGGAATTCAGGGGTTGGGTTGTGAGAACGCCCGGCAGCGCGTGCTCCCGATAGTCCTGGAGCGAAACGTCCCAGGCTTAGCGCGCCGCCGGCCCGGCGGTTACTATTCCTCACAGGACGGAAAGGAGAGCAAGTTTCCGGGTTCGCCGAAAACGTTAAATAGCACGGTGCACGGCCGTACGTTAGAACATTGTTTTCGTGCGGCACGTGTTTTAGGATCATGCCGACCTTCATTATAATAGTAGTCTATAGAGTGATTTCCGTCGTGTCTCACTAGTTTTTCTTTTACGTTGGAACCCGGGGGGCTTTGGTGTTCGAGATGGATCCCCGGTCGCTGTGCATCGCCGATCACGGGGCAAGAGCGGGCTGGATCTCCGCGTCCGTCCGTTCGCGCTACCGGCATCCGTCCCACACTTATCCGAAGAGGAGATAAATCATGAGTTTAATCAACTTGAAGGTCAATGGTCGAAGTCACACGGTCGACGTCGATCCAACCGCGCCGCTTCTATATGTCTTGCGTAACGACCTGCTGCTGAACGGACCGAGATTTGGTTGCGGTCTGGGTCAGTGCGGAGCTTGCACGGTGATTGTGGAAGGCGAGTGGATCCGCTCCTGCATCACCCCGACATCGTCGGTAGAGAACTTTGCGATTACCACGATTGATGGCCTGGTAACCGAGGGGAAACTGCACCCGATTTTACAGGCCTTCGTCGATCACCAGGCGGCGCAGTGCGGCTATTGCATCAACGGGATGGTCATGACCGCAAAGGCCTTTATCGATCAGAACCCGAGGGCGTCCGAGACGCAGATCAAGGAAGCGTTGGAGGGCAATATCTGTCGCTGCGGGACACACATGCGCATCGTAGCCGCTGCGCGGCAATACGCACTGGAGGTGGGAGCATGAAAAACATTGTGGATTCTAATCAGATTCCTGTAACCCAAGAGCATGACGATGCGCTGCCTGAAATCGTTCGACAGGCTGCCGAGATAGGCTTCACTCGCCGCGATTTCCTGAAAGGCACGGGCGCATTGGTCGTCAGTTTCAGCCTGGTCGGGACGGAACAGTTATTGGAGGACAGTGGCACGGCGGTGGCTCAGTCACCATCGGCGACCAAAGTCGATTCCTTCGTGGTGATTGCCGCGGACGGCAGCGTGACCGGCTACACCGGAAAGGTGGACCTTGGTACCGGCACGTCCTACGGGTTAAAGATGATGCTGTCCGAAGAACTGGACGTCGCCCACGAACGAATCGCCTGGGTCCAGGGCGATTCAGCCCTCACTCCAAATCAGGGGGCCACGGTCGGGAGCCAGTCGATCCGAAACGCCGGCCCGGTAATCCGTCGAGCCGGTGCCGCGGCGCGTAAATTCCTGGTCGACCTCGCCTCGAAGAAACTGAACCTACCAGCCGATCAACTGGACGTGAACGACGGCGTCGTCTTCGCGAAGAGTGATCCTACGATCAAGGTGACTTACGGCGAACTGGTCGGCGGGCAAAAGTTCGGTATCGATGTACCGGCCGCAAACAATATTGTGATCAAAACGCCGGATCAGTTCAAAATCATCGGCAAGGCCATCAAGCGCACAGATATCGCTCAGCGGATTCTCGGCGAGTCTTTCGCGCACAACATCCGGCGGCCCGGAATGGTCCACGGCAGGACGATCAAGCCGCCGACTGCGAACGCAAAAGTCGTTAGCGTTGATGAATCGTCGGTGAGCGGCGTCCCCGGCCTCATTAAGGTTGTAGTGCGGGGCGACTTCGTGGGCGTCGTTTGCGAGCGTGAGGAGAACGCCATCAGGGCCGCGGAGCTTCTCAAGATCACATGGTCCGACCCCGTTCCGGCCTTCCCTGAACAGGCGGACCTCTACAACTACATGAAGACGCTGTCGGATGCGAGGCAACCAGTGCCAGCCCCCACGACCGTAGGCGACGTCAACGCCGGTTTCGCGGCCTCCGCCAAGACTTACAGTTCTACGTATCTTTGGCCTTGGCAGATGCACGCCGCGTTCTCTCCGATGGCCGCAGTGGCCGATGTCACGGCAGATGGAAAGTGTACTGCCTGGTCGGGAGGACAGAACCCTCATGGGGAGGTAGCGCACATTGTCAGAATCCTCGGACTCAAGGAAGCGGATGTCAGGGTGATCTGGGTCGATGGACCGGGAGTGTACGGCCGAGCTGGAAGCACTGATGACGCCACGCTCGAGGCCGCGATCCTGTCACAGGCCGTCGGCCGGCCTGTGCGCCTCCAGTGGTTGCGGAGAGATGAGCATGGGTTTGAACCGAAAGGACCGCCCCATGTCATCACCGTTAAAGCCGGAGTGGATGCGACGGGAAATGTCCTTGCATGGGACTACGAGGACCGACACTTCCCGCTGGTGCCGGTGAGGGAACCGCACGCGGCCGCCCTGATCGCGCCGACTCCGGAGTCGGTGGGGAGCACGGACGGGTCAGGCGGCAACGGGCATCCGTACTACAATTTCCCGAATAAGAAGATCACGCCGATTTTGCTCCCGTGGGTCAATAAGTGGGTCACGGGGCTCCGCTCGAACCACAACCGAGCACCCGGTGATCCCGCGAGGCACATGGCGACCGAGTGCTTCATGGACGAGCTGGCGGCTGCAGCGAATGTGGATCCGCTTCAGTTCCGGCTGCGTCAAACGACCGACCAGAGGACCATCGACGTCCTCAATGCGGCCGCTGAACGATACGGCTGGCAGGCCCGGCCATCTCCGGCACCAGGCAATAGCCGGACGGGCGTGGTTTCCGGCCGCGGCATCGCCTTTGGTATCCGCCAAACCTACGTGGCCGCGGTGGCGGAGGTCGAGGTCGACCAGTCGACCGGCGTGATACTCGTCAAACGGGTCATCATTGGTCACGATTGCGGGCTGATGATCAATCCTGATAGCGTCGTGCAACAGATCGAGGGTCAGGTGATCCAGACGGTGGGGCGAGCCTTGATGGAAGAGGTGATGTTTGATCAATACAAGGTTACCAGTATCGACTGGATTTCCTATCCGCTCATCAAGTTCACACAGTATCCGACGGTTGAAGCTGTGCTGATCAACCGGCCGACGGTGGCCCCAGGTGGCGTGGGCGAGCCGGCCCTCAACCCCGTTCCCGCTGCCATTGGGAACGCCGTCTTCGACGCGACCGGCGCCCGGCTGCGCCAAGTTCCGTTCACGCCCGAGCGTGTTCTTGAGGCGTTGAAGAACCGGTAGCCAACGATTCGGGTCTCTGGCCCGAACAGACGCCCGCCATCTCAATCCGGGTGGCGGGCTTTTTCGTCGAATTTGGAGCGCCAGCAACTCCATGGCGCACCCCCGCGTGGATGGATCGGAGGGCCGTCGATTACCAAGTCCGAGCCACGCGGGTAGGCGTGGAGCACAAGCCGAGCAGGAATGATTGGTAAAAAGCTCAGGATGAACTGGCGGTGCTGTCCTGATTTGCTGGCGCCGAAGTAGTAATTGGCTAACGCCTATGACATAATTGGAAGTTGTTAAAGCAAGGCTCACAAGCGTCTGCGATGCAGCTTTTCGCGTTGCATTAGAACCCGGGGAGAACAATCGTATGAAGAAAGGGTTGACGGCTGTTGCGATGTTTTGTTCGATTTTGGTCGCAGGCTTCTTGGCAATGGTTCCGCATCTGGGGTTAATCCTGGCTGTCACGCTGCAGCCCAACCCGGAGCAGTTAACGATTCTGTTCTGGTCGTTTGCGCTGGCTCTTCTTATTCAGATCTTTCTCTTCGCATTTAATACATCGGCGCAGATTATCCTCTTCTGATTAGCGTCTGCTGCTGACGCCCATGCACGGTTGCTTTGCGGCGTAACACTTACTTCTTGGCAGTGAGGGTGACCCGGGCTCTTGACACTTACGGATGTCCTGCGTCTCCGCTTACTTCCGGTCATCAGCGTGGTTGAACGATCGTACGTGAATTATAGGATCTGGTTAAGAACTAACTACATTCCTACGCGGTGGATGGCGGGCGTTTTATTTGTTCGCCCGTTTTAGTTGATTCCAGCAATTTCCAGCCGGAAACCGCAGGCTGCCGTCGCGAAAGCGGCCTTCGTTTGCCCCCGCGCTCCATAGACCGGCTCAGCGACTCAGAGCGTTAGTTTAAAACCGCTGGTCAGTGCGTGCGCCCGATAGTCCTGGAGCGCGATGCCCCGCTCGTTATATCCCCACCACCGCCAGTCAACATAGAATGTATACCGCCGTGCATGGGTGTACGCGATCCGTCCGGTAGGCTGGTGATAGTTGAGCGGGAACGTACCGTTGGCATTGATGATCACATAGCCAACGTCGAAACTCAGCGAACGAAGCGGCACGATCTGAAGCAAAACGTCCACAAAACTATCGTTCGCCCGGTATCGCTGTGGCGTGACTTCCTGCGTGCGGGGGTTGATGACATCGACCTGGGAAGTGATTCCGGTCCAGGTATAGGCGAGGTTCAGCGAAAACCGCGGCGCCGGGAAGTAACTGGTCGCCAGCGTGAAGGTCCGGTTGGTGAGATCGTTGTTGACCACCGGGTTGGGATTGGTGGCGTCGTAGAGCCCGAAGCTTCCGGTGAACAGAAACTTGTCGCCGGGCCGATAGCGTCCTCGCAGGCGCACGCGAACGAAGTCCCTTGGACTGATGCGGGTGAAGACGTTGTCCGCCTGCCCGCGCTCGACCTGCAGAAACGCCCGCAATTGCCGGCTCATGCGGATCGAAGCGCCGGAGAGAAACGTGTGCGTATTCAGCTCCGATTGCTCCTCCAGATTCTCGGCGCCCGGGAACCGGTGCGCGGTACGGTGGCCGTACCGGTATCCGGCGCGCAAGACGATCCGGGAGGTCGCGTCGAATATCCCCTCGATCTGGTTGGACACCGAGGAGAGCGCCGTCCGCTCGACCAGCATGCTCGAGAAGTCGCGTGTTTCCTGACCTGGCGGCGGCAACTGGCCCCGCAAGTCCTCGCCGAGAATCTCGGTAGTCCGTCCGACCGCGTTTCCGGCAATCGTGAACCGGTTGAACCGGAAGATGTCAATCAAACTGAACCGGTCGTGCACCTGAATGTTGACGCTGGCATCCGTTACCACGCTCGGCTGCGACGCCGAAGCCACCGATCGGGCCCTCGACTCGGTGAAGTAACGAAGGACGCTCCGGTCAAAGAGCGTACCGTTGAGCAATTCGAATCTCGTAAAATCGAGGCTGGCATCGCTGTAGGCTACCCGGCCGGTGAAGCTCAGCCGCCGGACGGGCCGGGCCTGCACGGCGAACCGGGTCGTGGGAATCGTGATCCGCTGCGCCGTCGACCGCGTGAACGCATCGAGCAGGATCGGCTTGGGATTCATCGAAGTCGGGTTCGCCACATTGGAACTGTTGCCGTAGTTGGCGATCACCCCGGCCGGTTCGAACGTCGTGGGATCGTCCCGGTGCTTTCGGATGCCTTGTTCGAAGGTGATGCTGGCTCTCGGCAGCGCCCAATCGAAGCCCAGCCGGTAATCGTCCGTGGTCGTCCGGAGATCATTGCTCAGCACGAATTCATCGAGGCCCACCGAATAAGTGGTAAACGACCGGCCGAAAGCCGAATTGCGCTCATAACCGAAGTGGAACTGGAACGGCGCATCGGGAAGGATCGTCAGCGTCGTACCCGACATCCGGCGCGAGGAATCGTAACTGTGCTGGCCGAAGAAGACCCCGCGTTCAAGCAGCGGATTGGCGAAAGTGGGCAGAAAGTTGAAGTACTGGCTGCGCCGGTAATCGGCCACCAGCCGGTAGACGCGGTGCTTCTCTACCCTCAGCCTCGCCGAGTTGTACGGATCTCCTCCCCAGTTCGACATGTCATAGGAGAGATAATCGAGGAGCGTGCCGGTTCCCTTTTCCGCCCGCATCTCGGTCGAGAAACCGAGCAGGCGCATGCCGCTGCTCAGGTTGACCTGTGAGCCATACACATTACTGTTCCCATGACGCCACACCTCGCGCCACCCGAAGTCGAGGGTCGTACGGGTGATCATGGTACCCCAGCGGGTTCCCTCGTCGGGGTCCGGCGACTGCGCTTCCTGTTTCGGCTCCTCCTTCCTGGGCTCACCGGATTCCTGTGCCGGCTGTTCCTGCGCAGGGACCGCGCCGACCAGCAGCAGCGTGAAGATGCAACTCAGGATGATCTCAATCGCTGTTGGTTTCATGGCTTGGTCACCCTATTGAAGGAAGATTCGGTTGACATTCGACCCGTGGATCTTCACGTGGCAGGTCGTGCAATTCTGATAGCGGGGATTCCGGATGTCATGGAAGGCGGGGGGTTCGGGCCCCGCAATGCCGGGCGTATCGGCGTGACACTCCAGGCAGAGCTGCATCACCCTCGGCCGCAGGAGCATCCGGCTGTTGTTCGAACCGTGCGGAGAGTGACAAATGACGCAGCCCTCGAGTCGGACTGGAGCATGCTCGAACACGAACGGCCCCTGTTTGTCCTGATGACACTTCAGGCAGATGACGTCGGTGCCGCCGGCGGCATCCCGGGTTTGCCGGGTGTTGAATCCGCCGTGCTCGTTATGGCAATCGACGCATCCCATCCCGCCCTCCATGACCCGATGATGGAAAGGTCTCCGGAACTCATGGAGCTTCTCCTGGTGGCAGGTGATGCATAGATCCGGCCCTTTCGTGACGAGGAGTCCCTCGATCGGCCGTTTGGGGTGCACGGCATGACAATCGGTGCAGGAGACTTGGCTTACGCCGTGCTCGCTCTGGCGGAAATTGTGACGTTCCTCCTGCCGCTCATGGCAGGCGAGGCAGCGGCCGTTCACTTCCCGAATCGACTTACCGGTGAAGGTGAAAATCTTCGTGATGTCCCCGCCGGAGTCGGCATGCTCCCGGCCCGGCCCGTGGCAGGCTTCACAACCCTGCTCGGACTCTTTCCAACCCTTCTTCACCGTGGTTATGAAGTGGGCGGTCTGGGCATAGCTCTTGTGCGCCTCTTCGTGGCACATCTGGCACGTCTCGGAGCCGGAATAGGCCGAGGGGGGCGCCTCCTCCGCTTTCTTTTCATGTTCCTGCGGGAGGGCGATGGCCAACGACCCGGACGGGAGGGCGATGGCCAACGACCCGGACGGGAGGGCGATGGCGCACAGTCCCAGCGCAAAGATGAGCACGATAACCAGCTTCAGCGATTGTCGGTAGCCGAGCGGCGACCAGGAAAGCGCCGCGCGCAGCCAGGTGGAGT
>JACQTD010000141.1 GCA_016210985.1 Acidobacteriota bacterium | reverse complement strand
TATTAAGGCAGTACATGCCCATCCAGCTCGTCGCATCGGACTGCTCAATATAACCGCCGGTCGGTAGCGCCGCGCTCCGATCGAACACGCCGATGTTGTCCAGACCCAGGAAGCCGCCCTGGAAAACATTGTTTCCTTCGGCATCTTTCCGATTCACCCACCACGTGAAGTTGAGTAGCAGCTTGTGAAATACGCGCTCGAGGAAGCCGCGATCGGCCTCGCCTCGCACGCGTCGATCGATTTTATATACGCGCCAAGCCGCCCAGGCGTGCACCGGAGGATTGACATCTCCGAAAGCCCATTCATAAGCCGGAAGCTGACCGTTGGGGTGCATATACCACTCCCTTAACAGCAGCAGCAATTGTTCCTTGGCGAGATCGGGATCGATCAGCGCCAACGGTACGGCGTGAAAAGCCAAATCCCATGCGGCATACCAAGGATACTCCCACTTGTCCGGCATCGAGATGACATCGCTGTTATGAAGATGCGTCCACTCGTGGTTGCGTCCGCGCAGCCGCTCGAACGGCGGGTCGGAAAACGACGGATCGCCCCGAAGCCAGCGACTGACCTCATAATGATAGAACTGCTTGCTCCAGAGCAACCCGGCAAAGGCCTGGCGTTGGACATGGAGAGCATCATCGGAGAGGTTTGGAGGGGCCAAGGGGGAGTAGAAGGCCTCGGCCTCGACAATCCGTTGCTCGATGACCCGATCAAAGCTTCGGTCAAAGGAAGACTGAAGATTGTTCTCATTGGTAAATCGGAGGCGAATCATACCCGTCTGGCCCGGTTCCAAGCTCAACCGGTAGTGCGCCGCCGCCTTTGAACCGACTTGTTCGTCATTCACGGCGTCGCGCCGCCCTTCGATGACAGCCTCGTGAATGCCGTCCTTTACAAAAGCGGAATCGTTTATCCCGCCATAAAGCCTTCGATTGTTGGTTTCATTTTCGGTGAAGAGCAACTCGGGTGCGCCAGCACACAGAAGTCTCCGCTGTCCGTAGTAGGGATGGTTGAGTTGAATCACGCTGGCTTCCGACAACGCTTCGCCCACGCGCATCCGCGGCCGACGGGCGTCAAGTCCCCAGGACCAGGTGTTCCGGTACCAGATCGTCGGCAGCAAATGTAAGTCGGCAACTCCGGGCCCTCGATTCACAGCTTGGAGCCGGATGAGAATGTCCTCCGGAGAGGCTTTGGCGTACTCGATGAACACGTCGAAATACCGATCGCCGTCGAAGACCCCCGTATCCAGCAGCTCAAATTCCAACGCTTGGCGGCCGCGCTTAAGATTCACTTCAACCAACCCGGCATAAGGAAATGCGACTTGGGGATACTTATAAAGAAACTTCATGTACGAGTGCGTCGGCGTGGAATCGAGGTAGAAGTAATACTCCTTCACGTCCTCGCCGTGGTTCCCCTCGTGGCCCGTAAGGCCAAAGAGCCGCTCCTTCAGAATCGGGTCGCGACCATTCCAGAGCGCCAAGGCCAGACAGATGAATTGGCGTCGATCACAGATTCCGCCTAACCCGTCCTCACCCCATCGATAGGCTTTCGATCGGGCGTGGTCATGAGAAAGGAATTCCCAGGCAGTGCCGTGTGGGCTGTAGTCCTCGCGGACCGTCCCCCAAGCGCGCTCACTGAGATAAGGGCCCCATCGTTTCCAATGCGCTCGCCGGGAGCGAGACGCTTCGAGCCGGAGCTGCTCTTGATTCAAGCCTCGTGGTTTTTTATTGGAAAGCGCTGGCGATGGTGAAGGGCTGTTCACGCTGATGAGGCCCATTCTTTACCATGATCGATCCCGGGTCGCAACCTAAACGACACGTACTAAACGCCGGTGGTGTCCGGACGCACCCTCGGGTATCGGGTCGGCCGGCAACGAGATCTGCGTCTGGCCCTGCCCATCTGTTGCCCGTACGCGCAGGTCGAAGCTCCCCGCACGATCGGGATTCCAAGAGAGGTGCCAAAGTGTCCAAGACAAAGGTGAGGGGGGAGTCTTCAGCTCAGCTATCGCCCAGCTCCGGCCACCATCACTGGTCACTTCCACCTTGTGGATCCCCCGATCGCCGGCGAAGGCCACACCCGCGATGGTTGTCTGACCCCGAGAGATCTGGTTGCCCGGAGTGTCGATTCGGGACATGGTCTTATAACCAGCAAGATCATCCCAGCCGCGTTCCTGCCAGTAACCCTTGTAATCGTAATCCACCAGCTCGATTCCCGTGAGCCATTTTACATTCTTCATTCCATAAATTCCCGGGACCGCGAGTCGAACCGGGAAGCCGTGCGCGGGCCTAAGCGCTTCGCCATTCATCCCGTAACAGAGCAAGGTGCCATCCTGCAATGCACGGTCAAGCGGTATGCTGTCGGAGTATCCGTCGGCGGCGCGTAAGACAACCTCCCTTGCCGGCGATCTGACGCCGGCCAACTCCAGCAACCTCCCGAAGGAAACTCCCTTCCACATGGCGGTACCGATCAAGTCGCCACCTATAGGATTACTGATGCACATCAGCGTGGCATACTGCTCCTTCATCTCCATTGCGGTGACGTCCCAATAGTCGAATTTCAAGGCGTGTTCGACAAGCCCTCCAAGCGACAGTGACCAGTCATCCGCACGCAGGTCGGGATCCACGATGTTCTTCGACACATGATAGAAATCGGCTGTGGGGGTCACCTCCAAGGCCAGGCCTTCGAGATCGGGAAAGCGCCCAGACCCGCCGCTTACGCGGCCCGGATTTCCTCGCCTGATCACGGTGGAGAACCTGCCCAGAAAGGTATAGATCAAGCTTCCCAAGGCTGTGACTCCCAGCCAAGCCAACATCCTACGCCGGCCCGAGCGTGCGCTCTGGGCTCGATACCGATCCCGGCTCGACATCCACCTCAGCAGGAAGCCGAGCGAAACGGCGTGGGCCTGGTACATGACTAGTAAGACGATCGCGGCGATCGCCATGGGATAGGAGACCCCTGTAAAGACACCCATGGCAAATCCAGGCATGCCGAGGCTCAGGGTAGCGTACCAAAGCAGCCCTGCGTAGAGAAACACGCCGATCTGAATGGGTCGCTCAGCCAAGTCTCCGAGGAGTCGTACCACCCCGGCATTCAGGAATGTGCCTGTGGTCGCGAATAGCAGGACCGACATGACAAATCCGATCTTCTTTGCCCACGGCCCCACCGCTTGTACGCCCCACTCAGTGACCGAGATCGGGAGTAGTGCGAAGAGTCGATCAGCCAGCACTTCCGGAGCGATTGGCGTCCGAATCGTCAATCGCCCGATGAACATCATGACAAGCAGCAGGAGCACGGCACCCAATCCGGCTTCGCGCCTGACGCAGTCGGGCACAAGATGGGTTTGATCCTGCTTCAGGATGCTTTGCATTTTCGCCCCGAGGTACTCACGGGCACCTCATCCAGCTCCTTGCTGCGCTTCGGCGAGGTCCGCCGAACTCTCTTGATGCCTCGGTTTCCGTCCGGGCATCGACTCAGCCAGATCCTCTACCAACGCCCGCAACCATTCGGCCACGCTCCAGGCTTGAGCGATGCATCCTCTCGGTTCGTAAGGTGCATCCCCATCAAAGATTTCAGAGACCGTGCCCAGACCCGCATCCTCCAGGTGCTCGTGCATCGTCCTGAGCAGCCCGGCCGCCGCCTGACGAGCCCGCGCGGTTGAGCCGTCCACCCGAACCCGCGCTGTGATATAGGGTCCCATCAACCAAGTCCAGACCGTACCCTGGTGGTAGGCCCGGTCGCGTCGGTTCTGGTCACCAGTATACACACCTTGATAGCGTGGATCCTTGGGTGTAAGGCTCCGAAGCCCGAAAGGCGTCAACAGTTCCCGAGTGACAGCGTCGACAACGCCCTTCATCCTGGAGCGTGAGAGCATGGAGAACGGAAGGCTGACGGCGAGAATCTGGTTGGGCCGCATGGCTGTGTCCGGTACGTCGTCGGCGACGCCATCATAAAGGCAGCTCTCTTTTGCATTCCAAAATTTCTGATTGAAGCTGCGGCGAACACGGGCTCCAAGGTCGGCATAGCGTTTCTCGTTTTCCGGTTCTCCAAACTGGCGGGAGAAGTGCTCCGTAACCTTCAGCGCATTGAACCACAAGGCCTGGATTTCAACCGGTTTACCCATACGCGGCGTGATGACCTCCTCACCTACCCGGGCATCCATCCACGTCAGTTGAACCCCAGGCTCACCCGCGTTGAGCAACCCATCATCATCCATCCTGATGTTGAATCTCGTGCCCCGAACATGCCACTGGAGAATGTCAAGTAAGGTAGGATAGAGGTGCTTATGCACAAATGCGTAATCCCCGGTGTAGGTAGCGTAAGCAAAGATCGCCTGGAAGAACCAGAGTGTGGCGTCTACCGTGTTGTACTCCGGTACCTCGCCCGCATCGGGGAACCGGTTCGGCAACATCCCACGATCACCGTACCGGGCCAAGGTTAGGAGGATCTTCCTGGCCACGTCAAACCGTCGGGGGACAAGAACGAGTCCCGTGAATGCGATCATGGCGTCGCGCCCCCAATCCGCAAACCACGGATAGCCGGCGATGATCGTGCTCAACTTCTCCCCGCGCCGAACGATGAACTGATCCGCCGCCCGCAACAAGGTTTGAATTAGTCCGTCCGTCCCCTCCCAACCCACGACCAACCGTTCGCGCCGCGCAATCTCGGTGGCGCTCAATTCCTCCAATCGAGTCGCATCATGGCGCGAAGTCGATGCGATCAGCCCAACCAACCGATCTCCGAGTTTCAATCTGAGCCCAAAGGGATTGAATAGGTCTTCGACCCAGTCGAGGCCGCGTAGCCTTTCCTCTTCATATTCGAAGTTCCGGTACCAGTTGCCACCGGGCAGGAGTTGCCCGCCATCATGATTGAAATAAAGCGTCGGAAAACCAGAATAGGGTCTTACGGCAACCCAACCCGGGCCCTGTTGGAGTTGTTCATCGAGGCCGTCATTTAACCTAGTCAGGGCATGGTAGTCGCGAAAGGCCACCAGCGGCCTGATCTCCAGTGAAACATCCTTGCGTGGTCCCCCCAGCAGCCGATATCGGATGACGGCGGAGTCCTCCTGATGGATCATGAAAATACTCTTCTCCAGACCGATATCTTCCACGGCGTATTCAAACGTCGGGAAGGGCTCGAGCCGGAACCCGACCTGAAATAGGTGCCCGGACGGATGAATCGCGCCCGGATATTGGTTCACCGACAGTTCATACGCACGATCTCCGATAAGGAGTGTCTCCTCCAACTTACTCAGCAGTACCATCCGACCTACGGGCGGACGAATCGCGGCGACCAACAGGCCATGATACCGCCGGGTGTTCAATCCTACGATCGTGGATGTGGCAAACCCCCCCAGGCCATTGGTTTCCAGCCACTCTTTACGACGCGCGATGGCGAGGTTGGAGCAGGTCGATTTTTCGAATCTCATGATCCTGTCATTCTTATTCGATTCGGAAGGGTCGGGAAAGCCCCGGGACCCACCACGAATCACCATGTAACCGTGCGTTAGATCTCCGCCGAGCCAGTTGGATTCATCGAAGTAGGAGCCGCGGGCGTTCTCCTTTGCGTCCTGAGACGTCAAGGATTATGGTATCGGGCTCATCCGCAAGGAGCCTACGGCCTTGATGTTCACTTTAAAGCAGTTTCTGAAGGGATTGATTCTCCCACCCATGCCGTGGCTTCTACTTTTGCTGGTCGCGTTGCTATTTTGGAATCGCCGATGGTCGCGGAAGCTCCTGTTGGGAACCTTGCTGCTCGCGACATTTCTCCACTCCGGTCTCGCGCTTCATACGGTCCGCCATCCTTTAGAGTCCCGGTATGCGCCCCTCATCGATCCCCGGACGGAAGAACCTTATGACGCCATTGTGGTCTTGACCGGAGGATTAGTTCCGGCGGGCGGCCTTATCCCATTCCCCCAAATCTCCGAATCAATGTTTCGGCGACTCGACGAAGGTTGGCGCCTCTATCGGCTTGCCCCTCGACCCATGATCGTTTCCGGAGGGCATGTCGACCCCTTCTCACCGCCCAAGAACGAGAACCAGATCGCATGTGATTACCTGATTCGATGGGGCGTACCGGCGCAGGATGTCATTGGAGAACCGCGCTCGCGCGACACGTTCGAGAGCGCGGTCGAAGTCCGAAAACTTCTGGAGCAAAGAGGATGGAGACGGTATCTGCTCGTGACCTCCGCCGTCCACATGCCCCGGAGCATGCTCGTGTTTCGATCCTTGTGCCCCGATCCGATACCTGCCCCGGGAGACTTTACGATCGGCGAATCGACATGGAGCCCTCTTCGTCTGTTTCCCAGTGAGGAAGCGGGTGGGTTCATGACATCCACGCTTCACGAGTACATCGGTCTCGTCAACTACCGTCTTCGAATCTGGACTCATTCGCGCTGAATGCACAACGTCGCCATCACAACCTTCTTGTTGCTGTTGCTGATCTCGACCGTGGTCGCCATCCTGACGACTCGCATCCGCGGTGTGCCGTACAGCACGGCCCTGGTCTTATCTGGATTGGTGATCAGCCTACTTGGATTCGCGACAGGCGACTTTCTGGATCCCGAAGTAGTGATCCAGGTGTTCCTGCCCATCCTTCTGTTCGAGGCGGCCGTGAACACCGATCTCTCGCATCTCCGAGAGCACTGGAAACCTGTCTTGAGTCTTTCGACGCTCGGGGTCGTCATCTCCGCGCTGGCCACCGGGCTTGCAATTCATTGGTGGTTAGGGACGCAGTTTCTGGTGGCATTCCTCTTCGGCGCATTGATCGCGCCGACCGATACCATGTCAGTTATTGCTGTCTTTCGTTTTCTCCGTGTGCCACTTCGACTACAGACTATTGTTGAAGGTGAGTCGCTCTTCAATGATGGTGTGGCCATTGTCCTATTCCAACTGATCCTGGGGATCCTGATTGCGGGTCAGTTCGACGCCGGGGAGACGGCACTGGCGCTGATCATCAGCATCGGTGGTGGGGCTTTGATCGGTGCCTCAGCCGGGCTGGTTGCCGCATCCCTGATCCAGCGGATCAATAACCATCTCGTCCAGATTCTGATAACCACGGTGGTGACCTTTGGACTAACTCCGCTGATGGAGTCGATTGGGGCCTCCGGCGTCATTGCCATTGTCGCCGCAGGTTTAGTCGTGGGCCAACGCATTCGATCTCGGGAAGTTGCGCCATCGGGTCAAATTGCCCTCATTTCTTTCTGGGAATATGCCGTCTTTTTCGTAACCTCGACGATCTTCCTGTTGATCGGCATGCACCCCGATCTCAAGGAGCTCAGCGGTGTTATACCATTGATTCTTATAGCATTTGTTGCCGTTCACCTAGGTCGTGCCGCTGCCATTTATCCGATCGGGGGCGCTTTGAACTGGGTCGGGGAGCGGATGCCGGCAAAATGGCTTCATATCCTTGTGTTGGGAAACGTAAAAGGCGCCCTCTCCATGGCGCTCGCGATCTCGTTACCTGCGGTCGCGGTCGGCAGGGAACTCATTCTGGCGCTGACCTTTGGTGTGGCCTTAATATCCCTGGTCGGCCAGGGTCTCAGCCTCTATCCAATCCTCGACCGGCTCCGGATAAGGGATTTCTCCGAATCGCGCCACGCTTCCGAGATTCGCCAGGGCGCGTTGATGGCGGCCCGCGCAGCCCAGGACGAGCTCAAGCGGATCTTCGAGACCGGGATGGTCACGAGAGAGATCTACGATCAGCTAAGATCCCACTACCAGGTCACCCTGGCACGGTTGGAGCGGGAATTGAGGGATCTCGTGATCCATCATCAGGAATTGGAGACGCAGGGACTCAGTGCCATCCGTCGCCAGCTACTGGTCATTGAGAAGCGCACCATCCTGAGTGCCGAGAGCCGAAAACTGATTTCAACAGGCGCCGCAAGGGAACTGATCGCCGCAGTTGATGATCAGCTTGTGGATTCGGAAAAGGCCGCCGATTTGAGCTAGAGGCGCAGTATCGAACCTCATATGCAATCTCGCAACTTCCACACTTAATGTAATACTTTTAAGGTGGCTATTAAGGATTGGGGTGCCATGAGAATTGTGATTGCAGGTGGAGGAACCACTGGGATCGCCCTTGCCAGGGGACTCCTGGCCGACGGTCATAAGATCTCGCTCATTGATCGCGACCCGCAGGTCTGCGATCGGCTATTTCGGGAGACCGGTGTCCTAACCTACCCCGGGAGTGCCACCAATATCAGTGTCCTGAGAGAGGCTGGGATACATAGGGCCGACGCCGCCGCCGCCATGATGCGGCTGGATTCCGATAACCTCGCAATGGCGCTGCTGGCTCATAGCTTCCGAGTCCCGCAGATCATGGTTAAAATGGTTGATCAAGAGTTTGCCGAGGCTTACAGACTCGCAGGTGCGACGGCCATCGTAGGAGTGACCGACATTCTGATCTCTCGCATGCAAGCCCACATAGAGATGCCGCTGGTTCGAAACCTTATGCGAATCGGCCGAGGGGAAGTGGAGGTCTTCGAGGTAGACGTTCCAGGAGGATCGCACGTATCGGGGAGGACAGTGGAAGAGATTGTAGCGTTGGAAGGCTTTCCTCAAAGCTGCGCATTTGTCGCCTTGCGCCGGGGTGAACAGGTCGAGACCGCACGTGGGAAAACGCTCGTAACACCCGACTCAAGCGTTATCATAATCTGCAAGCATTCGGAACGTTTGGATGTGGTGGCGTTCCTCGTACGCCCGGAGATCGAACCCTCGCGAGCCTAAGAAGAATCATTGGTAGTCTGGAGCGACCGAAGGGTCCAACCCTGGAACCTTATCCAATTGTTTCACTCCCCCGAAAGGGAGTTCCTTCCCCTCATCCAACCTGTATCCAGTGCGTCTGATAATAGATCTTATGTTGTGCATGTGTCCCTGAATGAATCGAAGAAGTCCCTTCCGAGAAGCGATTACGTGCAAATCACGATTTACAGCTGGGCGGCCAAGACGCCGAATTAAGACCTTGATACGTATCGTGTGAGCTTGCTCGCGGCGGCCCGATCAACAACCCAGTGCACCTGTCCGAGTTGCGCACGGATGAGCTGGGCCGGAAGCTGATCGGGCCGGTAGTCAGACTCCAGCACCTCTTTGAGGATATGGGCCTTCGATTCGCCGGAGACGACGAATAGAACGGTAGTCGCATGATTAATGGATGATGGTGTTAGCGTGATCCGGTGTTCTGACAGCTTATGGACATACGGCGCCGACACCCACCGCTCCTTCTCGTTTAACACGTCGCTCCCTGGAAAGAGTGATGCCGTGTGGCCATCCTCACCCAATCCCAACAACACCAGGTCGAACTTCGGAAATGACTTTCCGCCAAGCAGCGGATGCGTCCGGAGCAACTGCTCATAGCTGTCGGCGGCAATCTGAGGATACTCCAACTCGGCCGGAATCCGATGTATATTCTCGGCCGGTACCTTGATCCTCACCAGCAACGCCTCCTTGACCATTTGATAGTTGCTCTCGGGATGTGTGGGCGGCCTGCATCGTTCGTCACCCCAAAACAGATGGACACTTGGCCAGGGAATAGCACTTCGATAGGGAGCCGTCGCGAGTGTGTGGTAGAGCCCTTTCGGAGTTGTGCCGCCTGAGAGTGCAACGGTGAACTGGCCTCGGGTACTTATTGCGTGTTCGATCCGCTCGGCGAAGATACGAGCGGCGATCTGGCTGACCTCACCCAGGTCGCGCCCGATCAGAACCTCATAAGCCTC
>JACQTD010000145.1 GCA_016210985.1 Acidobacteriota bacterium | reverse complement strand
TCCGGCCTCTGACCTCCGGCCTCTGACCTCCGGCCTCTGACCTCCGGCCTCTGACCTCTGACCTCTAACCTCTAGCCTCTACCGGTTAAGGGTTTCCTTCTCAATCTCCCCGTCACGAATATGAAGCACGCGATGAGCGTGGGTGGCGACATCGGGCTCGTGGGTGACGATGATGATGGTATTGCCCTCCTGGTGCAGCCGGTCGAAGAGGCCCATGATTTCAGCGCCGGTCCTGGTATCGAGCGCGCCGGTGGGTTCGTCGGCGAGGATGATGGACGGCTTGTTGACCAGGGCGCGGGCGATAGCCACGCGCTGACGCTGGCCGCCCGAGAGTTCATTGGGCTTGTGGTGCATGCGATCGCCCAGATCGACGATCTCCAGAGCCGCACGGGCCTTCTCGATGCGGTGATCCGCCGGCACGCCGGCGTAGATCAGGGGGAGTTCCACGTTGTGGAGCGCGGTGGCTCGGGGGAGCAGGTTGAACAATTGGAAGACGAATCCGATTTCGCGGTTTCGGATGTAAGCCAGCTCGTCATCATCCATGTCACTGACCAGCTTGCCCTTCAGCCAGTATTGGCCCTGGGTGGGGGTATCGAGGCAACCGATCAGGTTCATCATCGTTGACTTGCCGGACCCTGAGGGACCGATGATCGCGACGTACTCGTTCGGTTTGATCCTGAACGTGACACCCCGCAACGCGTGCACTTCGTCTTCGCCCATGCGGTAAGAGCGCCAGACCTTATTCATCTCGATCAGACTGTCCGCGGCGGGGCCCTGTACGCCCGGCCTCATACGGACGGAGGGCTCGCCCTCGATCATTGTTGTCGTGGCCATCTCCCGATTCCTCACGTTACGGCTTCTTGTCGCTGGGGGTGGTGGAGGGGGCCTCCTTTTTGATCACCGCATTATTCTTCAGGGTTCGAAGCTCCCGGTAAGGCCCGATGACGACCTCCGTGCCCTCTTCCAATCCGCTGGTGATCTCGATGTCCGTCTCGCCGATGATGCCGGTCTGGACCGGGCGGAAGACGGCTTTGTCGCCCTGAACGACGAAGATGCCCTGTATTTCCTTCTTGCCGTCGGCGGAAGCCGGCTTGTTTTCTTTAGTGTCGGCCTGCACAGGCTTCGACTTGGACTCCTTGCCGGCGGGCTCCAGCGCGGCCGGATCGCGCTGCACGAGCGCCTGCAATGGGACGGCGATGACGTTCTCCCGGGTATCAGTCGTGATCACGGCGGTGGCGGACATCCCGGGTCGTAACCGGTTGCGAACATCTTCCTGGAGATCGACCAGGTTGATGACCACTTTGAAATCCTTGGCTTCCTGGGAAGTGCCTGAAAGGCTGCCGAGCGCCGTGCCCGACTTACTTCGGGCGGCCTGCCCGACCTCACTCACCGTTCCGGTCAATTCCTTGTCCGACAGGGCATCCACCTTGATCTTGGCGACCTGGCCCGGGACCACATGCGTGACATCGGTTTCGTCTACCTGCACTTCGACGGTGATCTGCGACATGTCGGCGATCATCATCAGTTGAGATGAGCTCAGCTGGGAGACCGCGTACTCGCCTTCGCGGATCGACAGGGTGGAAATCACGCCGTCGATCGGGGCGAATTGGGTGGTCTTATGAAGTTGATCCAGGGTGCCTCGCAAGCTCGCCTCCGACTGCGCTACCCGGGCCTTGGCCGCCGCAATCTGGGATCTGGACTGTTCCACTCTGATTTTCGAATCACGGAGTTGGGCCTCGGTCTGCTCCACTTGAGACTCCTGAGCCTGCAGCAGCGCCCGTTGGGCCTCGAAGCGATTCTTTGCCAAGTCGAACTGCGAACGCGACGAGATGCCCTGTTCGACCAGGGCCACCTGTCGCTTATACTCCTCCTCAGCGTAGGTCAGGTCGGACCTGCTTCGTTCCAGGTTGTACTTGGCGCTGGCAAGCACGGCCTGGGTGTTGATGACCGTATTCTCGGCGGCTCGTAACGCCACCTCGCTGTTCTGAAGATCGGCGCGCGCGGACTGGAGCGTCGCCTGGCTGCCCGCCGCGCTCGATTCAAGCTGTGTCGGATCGACGGTCAGCAGCGGGGCGCCCTTCTTGACCGGATCTCCTTCCCGAACCATGATTCGAAGGACGCGGCCCGGCACTTCGGCGGTGAGATTGTAAAACTTGATCGGTCTGACTTCGCCGTTCGCGGAGACCCGGGCCTGGAGCCTATCGCGCCGTTTGGCCTTCTCGACCTGCACGGCGACCGCATCCTGGCGGCCGCGCGTGATGCTGATGGCGACGACCCCTCCCAGCACGACCAGGACGATCATTCCAATAATAATCTTTCGTTTCCGATTCATCTTCATAAGTTCGGCCTAAGTTTCATAATCCCGTAGGAAGGACGCACCAAGTCTGTACGCGGCGGAAATCCTCAATGTTTCCGCAAACTGCCAATTGTAGGTTGGACGTGGGCGGGATGTCAATTTAGGGGAATATGCCCCTGACGCGCGTGGCTTCCGCAACCCGGTCAATGGCCAGAATATACGCGCCGGTTCTCATCGGCACTTTGTACTTGGCGCTGGTCGAGCGAACCTTATGAAACGCGTCGATCATGGTCCGTTCGAGGTGGCTGTTCACCTCGCGCTCATCCCAGGAGAAGCCATAGAGGTTCTGCACCCACTCGAAGTAGGAAACCGAGACGCCGCCGGCGTTCGCGACGATGTCCGGAATCAGAAACGTCCCTTTCTCTTCGAGGATGCGGTCGGCCCCTGGGGTGGTCGGGCCGTTAGCCGCTTCGGCCACGATCCGCGCCTTGACCCGATCGGCGTTCGCCATGGTGATCTGGCTCTCCATCGCGGCCGGTACCAGCACATCGCAGGGCAGTTCGAGCAGTTCGGCGTTGGTGATCATTTCGGTGTTCGCCAGGCCGTTGAAGGATCCGACGCGCTGTTTGTGCTCCAGCGCCGAGACCGGGTCAATGCCCCTGAGATTGTAAGCGCCTCCTTTGGAATCGCTCACGCCGATCACACGCGCCCCGTCCTCGTGCAGCAGACGCGCCACGATGCTCCCTCCCTTCCCGTACCCCTGCACCACGACCTTGGCGCCTGCCAGCGCTATGTTCTTCAGTTTGCAGGCTTCCCGTATCGTAAAGAGGCATCCGCGGGCGGTGGCTTCACCGCGCCCTCGCGAACCGCCCAGGGAGACCGGCTTTCCCGTCACCACGCCGAGCTCGGTGTGTCCCCTCAGCATGCTGACGGTATCCATGATCCAAGCCATGGTCTGTGAGTCGGTGTAGATATCGGGAGCGGGGATGTCGCGGTCCCACCCGATGATGGGCGCGATCTCGGTGGCATAGCGCCGCGTCATCCGCTCGAGTTCGGAGAGCGAAAGTTCCTTCGAGTTGACACGCACGCCGCCCTTGCCGCCGCCGTACGGAATTCCCACGGTTGCGCACTTCCAGGTCATCCAGGAGGCCAGCGCCTTGATTTCGTCGAGCGTGACATCGGGGTGGTAACGAATGCCTCCCTTGGCCGGTCCGCGGGCCACGTTGTGCTGAACGCGGTATCCGTCGAAGACGCGCAACGTCCCGTCGTCCATCTTGACCGGGACCGATACGATCATCTGCCGTTTGGGATGTTTGAGTACCTCTCTCAGACCGTCCGTCAGATCGAGGTGCCGGGCCGCGAGGTCGAATTGGTGCAGTGCGATCTCGAACAGATTGAGCGATTCCATGCGATTACACTTCTCCACTAGCGACGCTCTGCCCGCTCGCGCTTCTGGCCGTTGGCGAAGGAGATGATCACCTCGTCCGGCCGCAGCATGTGCAGTTGCTCCCGGGCGATGCGCTCGATCACTTGCCGGTCTTCCCTCAGTCCCCGAATCTCTTCCTTCAGCGCCTCGGTCTCGGCGCGAAGCAGTTGAACCTCGACGGCGGTGCGTTCGAATTCGTCCCGGGCGGTCGCAATCTCGCCGCGCGTGGCCCAGAGCGTGGTGATACAGAGCGCCGCCGGCGCGGCGATCAGCGCCGCCATCAGGAGCCAGCGCTGGAGACTGAAGCCCCTGGGGCGTTTGCGGAGGACTACCTGCGGCTGATCAGCCCAGGACATATCGGCTCACTTCACCGGCTCGAAGATCGGGAATTCGTAGGTCATTCCAAAGGTGACCCCCGACCTCGGACTATAGGTGTTGAAACCCTTGATACCGGCCAGGTCCCACCGTAGGCCACCCGCCCGGAGCTGCATGCCGAACCGCCCCTGCCCCTGCGATTCGGTGCCGAGCGGGACGGACCGACCTCTCAGATTCTCCCTGCCGTTGATCTCCCCAACCAGGTTAAGCCGATCATTCACGGTCCAGATGCCCGCGAGGCCGTAAAGCAGCAGGTCATTCTGCGAGAATTGCTCGAGCGGCGCCGGCAGGATCGCCATTCCCAGATTCCCGGAGAGATTGAGGCGGCCGAAGTGCTTTCCCGCGATCACCGAGGCGAAAACGTTCGTCTGATTGGCGCCGAGGCCCCGGGCCTGGTTGGTGTTGGGCAATCCGACGCCGAGACGAAGCCCGATCGCCGGCCAGTGCTTCCCCTCGCGGCGCATCAGGACCTTGGTGTGCAACTGGAAGTCTCCCAAATCGTTCGTGCTGTTGGCCCGGGGAAGCGTGAGCGGGATGGCGCTCGGGTCGCGACGGTCGATCGCAAGAAAATCCTGGAGTACGCCGCTGATCTCGACTTCGACATTGGGCGCCACGCCCAGTCGGAGACCGAAGACGCCGATCCGCGTCAGGTCGCCGCCCAGTCCCGAAAGCGCGAACCGCTGCGATTGGAGGAAGTCGAAGCCCAGCTCAAGCCGAACGGAACCGGTGCGGACCAGCTCCACATTTTCGGTCAGAAGAGGCCGTTGTTGTGCCGAGGCGACACTCACCCCGGCTGGCGCGCCAACGATGATGGCGGCGAAGAGAAGCCTGGCAATCCAAATTCCCATGCTGAACGGGCGCCGACCGGTCGGAAGAAGCCGCTGTGATTCTATGGGCCGCGGCCAACGAGTGTCAACGACCTGGAGCGTGGGGTAGTGGCCTAAATCCGTGTTGCTAGTCAGAATTAGTCGCTCCACATCAAGGGAGCATGTAGTGAATCAGCGCTACATATCGAGCCGCGAAGGGTGAAGGACGTTGGGGGTTTGCCAAGAACTGTCCAAAGGACGGCTCTGTTTGAATACTCATGAAAATGATCTGGAGTCCGAGTCCAGCGAGGGTGTTTATGGCACTTGTGACTTGAGACAGCAAATCTATAGGGTCGTTGCTGGCGACAGACCATGTTTGGTAAGGCGACGAAAGCGGTGTACTCATCGATATTCTCCTTCCCTTAGACTCCAAAATTCACGTTGTGGTACGTTGGACGAGTAGCTTTGACGGTAGCTTGGATTACCAATACTACGTCATGAATTCCTTCCTCCCCGCTCGGTGATGTCGCCTGCGTGATTGGAAGGAGCAGGTCGTCTGTGATTACCGAAACCTCTGTGATGAGTCTATCGTCTTGTAGAAGGCAGTAAAACGGATCTTCATCTGGATCGGGAAGTGCACCTCCGATTTCATCACCTGTTTCAGGTACTCGTAACGCATCGAACAAGGTCTTCAGGCGATTATCGAGATCTCCGCCATGTCTGATGACATTGCCGGGATTGTCTCGACGAAGGAAGATGATGTCCAGTCGACAAACAAGTCTGAGATAGTTACATACCAGAGGCACGAATCTGAATCCATCTCTCTTGAAATGCTCCGCAAGGCGATTCCGTAATGGGGGATCGCCTTCCACAGTCGAGTCTGGATGCGGGGATGTCCTCGCCCATTCCAAGAGAGGATGCCTGTCCCACAACGTCGAAAGCTGCTTATGGATTTCCTTGCGAATGTGATGTTTCTCATGAACGCGGGAGGTTCCTCCTCCCTGACCGCTTGCCGGAAGAGGACCCTTATAAATCAATCGGAATTGCATTTGCCTGGGCCGGTCCTAATATGGAATCTAATCACAGGTTGTTTCGGCCGGGAAAGCCACCTATTCTTTCTCCCGCATTATATCCACAAAGTTTGGGCCGTCCTAGCCATCGGCTGATCGCCGGAGGCGAAATATAATATTCACCTCGTTCGTGCCCTATGGGTCTTTTGCCGACGGGCGGATCGGTTTCGTTTGGTCTTCTCCTGCCGGTATTTCCTTCGCACTGCCACCCGATGAGCGCATTCGGGGCTGCAAAATATCTTCAAGCTGTATCGGGTTTGAAAGGGGTTCGCGCATCCCTCGTCCTGACAAAGTCGTGAGAAATTCTCCCTCGTGCCGTCTAGCCACAGCATGGTGTACATTGCCTCTAGTAGGTAACCTTCCGGTCCGGAAAAAGCCGCAGGGGGATATCCCCGATCATCAAAGTCAAGAACTGGCTTTGTGTTACACATACGGGCATTGAGAGTGCTCTTGAGATAAATCCTTAGAAATTCGAGAAGCCGCTTCTTCGATAGACATTCGTCGTCTAGGATCACGGCAGGATGAATCGATTCGTTGAGGCACCCTATCTCGTCATACGAGAGGTGGCACAGCTTACGCGCAGTGCCCCAGTTATCCGGCACTGTAATCCCGATCCTGACCGGATCTGCACGTCTCACGTCGAGCGCGCGAATCTGACCATGAGAACTTCGGCACTCGCCAGGAATGCCCCATTATGTTGCGCACAACATAATGGGTTTTATGTTGAGTCCCGGATTATGTTGAGTTCCGGTGACGAGCCCGTACAGAACAGGCGGTTTTTGGGGAACCGCTCAACATAATCCTGGTCATGTTTGTATCCTCTCCTTTCCG
>JACQTD010000009.1 GCA_016210985.1 Acidobacteriota bacterium | reverse complement strand
TTCACGTCCACGCCCTTGTAGTCATCCCAGTTGAACTCCGGGGCCACGACTCCGTACCCGACGAAGACCACGTCGTCGTTGATCGAGACCTCGTCGACCATGCGCCGGGTGAGTGCCTGGAAATCAGTGGAGTACTTGAGCGACTCCTTCTGTCCGCCTTTTTCAAAGGTCAATTGAGTCGCGGGATCGACGGAGATCCCCACCAGCGGCACGTTCTGGATGTAGGTTCCGTCCGTGTTCCCCGGTTTCAAACCGATCTTCTGAAATTGGTCGCTCAGGTACTTGGTGGTAAGCTCCTCGCCCTTCGAGGCCGGAGCCCGGCCTTCATATTCATCGGTCGCGAGTGTTCTTGTGTGAGCTGCAAGTTCCTCGGCCTTTATGCTATCGAGGGCGGCTTTTGGATCCATGGCGGTTTGTCCACATCCGCTCGCGGCGAACGCCAAGGCAAGTACGCCCAGGTAAGCCATCACGATCTTCATCGCTGTGCACCTCCAGCCGGCCGGCTGCCTTTGATTTGAGCCTTCACCTTCGCGAGTTGGGCGAGGTGGCTGACGTCGTGCTCAGTCAAGTGTCTGATCAGGTGAATCACCTTCAGGTTGCCATACTCGGCGTGCAGGCCTGTTCGCTCCCAAGCGGCCGGTGAAATGCGGCGCAGATTAGCCACATTCTGCCTGCGGGCGGCTTCGAAGGCCTGAAACGCCAGCTTCGGGTCTCCTTTGGCATATGCGAGGTTGACCGCCCAGGCGTCCTGATCGAAGGGCGTCAAGCTCGGGCGCCGTTCGGCCAGCATCAGACGGGTGCGGACCCCGTAAACGATTTCGCAATCCGCCAAATGGTGAAGGACCTCAGAGATCGACCACTTGCCGGGCGCCGGACGCTTTTTCAGTTGGGCCGTCGTCAGGCCCTGGATCGTTTGCGCGATTCGGCGCGGCGTTTGCGATTGCGTTTGCAGGGCCTTGGCAGGTCCGTAAGCATGGGGCTTACCGCAAATCGGGCAGGGCTTAACCGACGAAGACGTTTTTCCTGGCATTTCGACTCCTCCTGCGGGCACTGTGGCGCTCCCCTCAGCACGCGAGCGGGATCATATCCTAACGAAATCCGGATCCGAACGTGCCTGAGTGCTAATTGAAACCGCTGCCCGAAAAACGGGAGGCGCTTGGGCTCATTCCGTCAACGATCCAGACAACTCGATGCCGCGCTGGATTCGGTTGAAATCTCGTCGACCACCGTGCTGGTCCCGCTTCGCGTCAGGTAGATGCCGAGAAAAATGGTGGCCGCACCGAGCATCTGGTACATGTTGGGACGCTCGCCCAGCGTGAGCCACGCGAAGAGCAGGGCCACGATCGGCGTCAGGTTCGTAAAGGAGGCTGTGCGGGTCCCGCCGATATGCCGGATGCCGTGATTCCAGATGATGTAACTGATGGCGATGGCAAAAATTCCACTGAAGGCCAGTGCGGCCCAACTCATCGGACGGATCAATGACCAATCCTGGGCGGCCAGCGACGGCGCTGAGACCGCCAGCAGCGGAAGGGTTCCCGCGACCATGATCACGGTGCTCGTCTCCAGCGATCCATATCTCCGGCTGAAACGCCTCGCGCCCACGCTGTAGACCGACCATAGAATCGTGGCAATCAGAATCAGAAGATTCCCGAGGGTCGTTCCCTGGAAGCCGAACTGATGAGGGCCGTTCCAGATGACGATAACCATTCCCGCAAAACAGATTCCCACACCCAGGCGCGCACGGTGATTGAGCAGATCATGCCCGAGGCTGGCGGAGAGGATCGCCGTGAGCGTCGGCGAAGTGGCCTGAATGAGGCTGGCGTTCCCGGCCAGCGTGAGGTGCATGCCCTGAATGAAAGCTACCTGATAGAGCCCGCATCCCAGCAATCCCAGAAAAATCATCGGCCAGCGGTCTTCGGGATCGATCTGCGACCAGCGGAGGCGTTTGTGAACGATTACGGTAAGAATGGTCGAGGCAAGGACAAAGCGCAGTCCGTTGAACGCCAGCGGCCTGAAATCGGACAGGGCATACTTCACTATGCTGTAGTTGGCCCCCCATATGATCGCCGCCGATATCAGGAGCAGGTCGACCCGGCCGAACTCGTGCCGCTCCGCTCCGCCGGGGGCGTCCAGCCGGGTAAGCGCCGGTTTCAATGTCTCGGGCTTGGTCGCCATGTTAACCGGCCACCCGTCGCGGCGAGTCATGGCGCGCGCTGGTCGAATCCCTCGCGGCCATGCCGAGAAAGAGTTCGTGGATCCGAAGGTCCTGCGTCAGTTCAGGATGGAAGGTCGAGGAGAGGCGGCGGCCCTGGCGCACCAGTACCGGATCACCCTCATAACGGGCTAGCACTACGACCTCCTTCCCGACCTCGACGATCCTGGGCGCGCGGATGAATACCAGTTCCAACGGATCACCGCCCAGGTCGTGCCCGTCGGCGCGACCGATGAAACTGTCGACCTGGCGGCCGTAGGCGTTGCGCTCAACCGTGATATCGATCAGTCGCAGGGCCGGCTGGACCGGATGCGTCACACGGTTCGCCATGAGGATCGTACCCGCGCAGGTACCATAGAGCGCGCCTCCGCCCTTCACCCATTCAATGAGCGGTGCGGTCATGCCCTCCGCTTCGAGAAACTTCAGCATGGTCGTGCTTTCGCCGCCCGGAATGATCAGTCCCGAGAGTTCCTCGAGAGCGGAGGCGGTCCTGATTTCCACGGCCTCGACGCCCAGGCGATTCAGGGCCCGCGCGTGGGCGGCGAAATCGCCCTGCAACGCCAGGACGCCGATCCGGCGATTCGAATCGATCTGCTTACTCATTCCCGTTCAATGTCCCGGGTATCGAACCGTTCACCAGCCCCGCGTCTGCAACAGTTCTTCCTTGGCTATTTTTTGGACGTCCAGCCCGCGCATCGCCTCGCCCAGTTCCTCGCTCGCCTCGAGAACGACCTTAGGGTCCTTGAAGTGCGTCGTTGCCTTCACGATGGCCCGAGCCCGGGCGGCGGGGTCTTCAGACTTGAAGATGCCGGATCCGACGAAGACGGTCTCGGCTCCGAGCTGCATGCAGAGCGCAGCGTCGGCCGGCGTGGCGATGCCGCCGGCGGCGAAATTGGGAACCGGCAACTTCCCGTCCCGGGCGACCATGCGGACAAGTTCATAGGGCGCGCCCAGACGCTTGGCTTCGGCCATCAATTCCTCTTCGCCCATGATCGTGAGCCGCCGGATCGATCCGCAGACCGAGCGAAGATGGCGCACCGCCTCGACGATATCCCCGGAGCCGGCCTCGCCCTTGGTTCGAATCAGGGCCGCGCCTTCTCCGATGCGCCGCAGCGCTTCGCCGAGGTCGCGCGCCCCACAAACGAACGGCACTTTAAACTGGTGTTTGTCCACGTGATGCTCTTCGTCCGCCGGGGTGAGCACCTCGCTTTCGTCAATGAAGTCGACGCCCAGGGCCTCGAGCACCTGGGCCTCCACGAAGTGACCGATGCGCACCTTGGCCATGACCGGGACCGATACGACTTGCATGATCTCGCGAATCTTCTTCGGCGAAGCCATGCGGGCCACCCCGCCTTCTTTCCGGATGTCGGCCGGCACCCGCTCCAGCGCCATGACCGCGACCGCGCCGGCGTCTTCTGCGATCTTGGCTTGCGATGCATCGGTGACGTCCATGATGACCCCGCCTTTCAGCATTTCGGCCAGGCCGGTTTTGAGTCGAATGGATGAATCTGCCATCTCTTCCTCCTGCTTGATCTATGCGCTCAGAGCGCCGGAACCCGCTCGCGACCGCCGCTGGAGCCGATGCTCGAGATCTCCGCCTCGATTACCGAACCCAGCTTGCGGATGCCTTCCGAAATGCGGTCCGGCGGCTGATTTGAAAAGTTCAATCGCATGAAATGGTGGGGCCGGCCTTCGGCGAAGAACGAGGCCCCGGGGACGATCGCCACCTTACTCGAAAGCGCCGCTTCAAAAACGACTTCGGCTTCGAGCGCTTCGGGAAGGCTCGCCCAAAGGAATAGCCCGCCTTCGGGCCGGGTCCAGCCGGTGCCGGATGGAAAATAACGCTCCAGTCCGTCGAGCATGGTTTGGCACCGGGCACCATAGGCCCGCCGGATGTAGGCGATGTGGTCGTCAATCGAGTTGTCGATCAGATATTGCATCACCGTTCGCTGCGTCAGGGTGCTGGAGTGCAAATCGGTAGCCTGCTTGGCGACCACGAAGTTCCGGTAAACCTCGCGCGGCAGGGCCAGCCATCCCAGACGAAGCCCCGGACTCAGTATTTTGGAGAACGTACTCAGGTAAATCACGATGTCGTGCCGGTCGAACGCCTTCAGCGGGGGGATCGATTGGCCCCGGTAACGCAAATCCCCATAGGGGTCGTCCTCGAGGAGGGGGACGCCGAACTTCGCCGCCAGCTCCACCAATTTTGGACGCCGCCCGGCCGAGAGCGTGATTCCCGTCGGATTGGAGAAATTGGAAACGATGTAGATCAGCTTGGGCTTCTCACGCGCTAAAACCGCTTCCGCCTCTTCAAGGATCATTCCGTCATCATCGGTACCCACGGTGACAAACCGGGCCTCGAATGAGCCGAGGGTCTGGAGCGCGGCCAGGTAGGTGGGCCGTTCCACCAGCACGGCATCGCCCGGATCGACGAACACTTTGCCGGCCAGATCGATCCCTTGCTGGGATGCGGTGGTGATCAGGATCTCGTCCGGCGTCACCGTGCAACCCTTTCCCTGCATACGGGCCGCGATCCACTCCCGAAGCGGGCCGAACCCTTCTGTCGTGCTGTACTGGAGTGCGGGGCCGCCATCCCGGGAGAGTACCTCTACCGTAGCGCGAGCCAGTTCTGCGGCAGGGAAGAGTTCCATGGCCGGCAACCCGCCGGCAAAGGAGATGATGTCCGGGCGCTCGGTCACTTTGAGGATTTCGCGGACAGCCGAACTCCCCATCCGATTCGTCCGGCGTGCCAATCTTAAGCGATCGCGAGCCATCGTCACCTCACACCAATGCGGCGTTCCTGCGGCCCGGCTGAGGCGTGCCGTTACCGCGCGCCCGGTGGGACTTCATGATTCGTTTGAGGGCGGCGCCCAATCTTCGAACACCTTCCCGGATCTGCGGGATCCCGGTAGTGGTGAACGTCAGTCTCATCGTATTGGCGCGAGGCGGCCCTACGTAGAAGTGTGCACCGGGACTGAAGATCACCCCGCCCTCCTTCGCGACATCCAGCAGCGCCGATGCGTCTATCCCGTCGGGCAGTTCGACCCAGATCGCCATTCCTCCGCTGGGCTTACGCCAGCACGCCTCTCCGGGGAAGTGCTCCTCGAGTGCCTGAAGCATGGCGTCTCTCCGCTCGGCGTAGGTCTTTCGAATGCGCTTCAGATGTTTTTCCAGTAGCCCCTGCCTCGCGAGTTCGTAAATGGTCGCCTGTGCGAGCAGGTTGGCATGCAGATCACACGACTGCTTACGCACGCTCAGCCGTTCAACCAGCGGGCGTGGGGCGACCACCCAGCCGATGCGCAGGCCCGGAAATCCCATTTTGGATATGCTGCTCGAGTAAATAACCAGCCCGTCCTGGTCGAGCGCTTTGAGCGGGGGAAGCGCCGGCCCATCGAAGTGGAGATCTCCATAGATGTCGTCTTCGATAATCGGAACCCGGTAGCGGCGAGCCAGCTGGATCAATCTTCGCCGCTCGGCAACCTGGAGGGTAACCCCCGTGGGGTTCTGGAAATTGGGCACGGAGTAGATCAGTTTGACGCGCTGGTGAGCGAGCACCTCCTCGAGCGCGGCGATCTCCACTCCGCGCTCGGAAACGGGGACGCCGATCACCCTCGTGTCCTTGCGCAGAAAGACGCTCAGGGCGCCGGGATAGGTCGGGTTCTCGATGGCGACGGCGTCGCCGGAAGCGACCAGCGTGCGGTCGATCAGGTCGAGCGATTGCTGGCATCCGTTGGTGATGAGGATCTCATCATCGGCTCTCAGTATACCGGACGCGCGCATCCGCCCGGCCAGGTACTTCCGCAGGGGTTCGTACCCCAGGCGTTCGCCCAATTGGAGAAGCGACGGCCCTTCCTTCCGGAAGACCCGGTCGACCGAGCGTCGAATGGCTTCCAGCGGGAACATGTCCGAATCCGGGAGCGCATACGCGAAAGAGATCGTGTCGGGCCGCGAGGGATACTGGTGGAATTCATGGAGCCGGTCGGTATGCGGCTCCTCGACCATCAGCGCCTCCCAGAAGAGCGGCGGCAGCCCGGCATCGGGCGCGGCCCGGGCCGGCTCCGCCGCCGCCGGCCTGGCGGTGACGAACGTGCCCCGGCCCACGTGAGGTCCGATCAAGCCGTCGGCTTCTAGCTCCGCGTAAGCGTTGCTGATTGTGGTCCGGTGAACCTTCAACTCCCCGGCCAGCACCCGGCTCGGCGGCAACCGGTCGCCCACCCGAATGCGATCGGCCGCGATCAGCGCGCGCACCTGCGAGGCGATCTGTTCATAGAGCGGCGTGTGGCTGTCGTGGTCGAGGTGCAGGTTCATGGTCGGTCAAGTGTCTCTCTATTGGACTACCAACACAGACCATTTTACGCCAGTCAGCCCGGCTGTAAAGAGCCAATTTGGCCTGAGCTATGAATTGGAGCGAAGGAAGGACGACGGCCGGCGCTCACTGGTTGTAGCGAGCAGAATTAAATCGAAAAGTAGCACAAGCTCGCTCCGAGCAGCCGAATCGTGCTACTGAGAACCGGTTTGTAGTGGGTCATTGCCACAAGGAAGTGGTCTGTTAGAAGGTAGAAAGCACTTGCGACGTGACTGATTCCACTGTGATTCCTGAGTCTTTGAGGGGCAATTGTTCGGGCCTCAGGGCTCTGGCTGGCGAGTGGTGTTATGGGGGCATGTTTCCGGGTCCATTCCGGGAGTGAGGTGTCGTCCAATTGACGCCGCAATTGAGCCGGGAACCGAGGTCGACGATCCTAGATTGTAGCCTCGGATTCAACGCTCGTAGCCATGCGTCTCTCAGTCAAATCCTGACTTGCTCCCGTCCCTGACGCGATTTAGCATGAGGAAATGGACCACTGTTGGTTGGTAGTTTGGCACTGAATCTAATGCTGAGTCTGGCCTCTTTGCGAGTTGCAATATTGGATCGAACTCGGGAACTGGTAGTAGGCGATGGAGCCACCCGAGGTAGTGCAGTCCATGTGTTCGTCGTGACCGGGGTTGCGTGTGTCGGCAGGATGACCATCGGGAGAGGCGCGGCCGAGATCATGGGCCCCGCATTGGTCCCGCCGTTGCTGGCGGGACAGGGGTTACGGTAGTCTTTGGGGGAGGTCGAGCTATGCAGCACACGATTATTCCCGAGCCCCACGGATTCCGGGAACTTTCCAAGGTTGAGCAGGTTCGATATCTCCAAGCCCTTTGGGACCGTATTGTTGAGATGCCCGGAGAACTGCCGGTCCCCGCGAGCCATTTGGAGGTAGCGGAGGAGCGTCTTGCAGACTACCGCCGCGACCCTACGGGTGCCCATTCAGCCTATGACGTGCTGGACCAACTCGCCAAGAAGTCGCGGTGACCGAGTATCGGTTGATCAATGAACCAGGATGTTAACCCTCAACGCCGGAGCCTATTCCGTTCACTGCTTACATTGCCGCTGCTCGGATCCGTGGCCAGGACCCTCGGCGCGGACCGCATCGATGGAACGGCGACGGGCAGGAATCTCCTTCTCAACGAATGCCACATTGCCGGCTTCTGCTACTACGAGGGCGTGAAATTGATCGAAGAGCTCCGGACCGGAGATCGCCTGACACTGAGGCCTGAACCTCACAATCCTCACGACGAGTTTGCCGTTGAAGTTTATCGCGGGCAACGCAAACTCGGATACCTGCCTCGAACGGAAAATGCACACGTCAGCCGGCTGTTGCGTCAGGGCGCCACCGTGTACGCAGAGCTTGCGGATATCAACACGTCGCTCTATTTCGAGGAGATCGCGATTCGGGTGTGGCTGGAGGCATCCGGCCATCCCTGCACAGCCGGTGTTTAACGTGGTCAGTGACGGAATGACCATTGCGGCAGGCTCCAATCGGTGGGCCGACCCCAAGAGCGCAAGGCCACGGCACCCTGGGACCGCGCACACGAAAGTGGGACATCCTCGATCACATCCGCCGATCCAGAGGACCTGCCTACCACTGCAGCATCCTCGACGCACCCTGCTTCCCGCTGAGTGCAGCGCAGGGATTCCTGCAGGACCAGGAGCCGAGATTGCGAGGAGTTGCAACCCCAGTTTTCCCCGGTAGCGGTTGCTGAGCTTTTTTCCGTTTCGCCTTCCGCTGACGCTGGAAGCTCGATAGAATATCAACGTTTTTCTGGCTTTTCGCTTAAGTTCCGGAATCTCCTTGAGAGATTCAGCGTGGCGGAATGACGCTTGGGCACAGGGTCCGACAGGTTTTGGGCAACCTGACCATTCGCTTTCGTTGGGCGATTGATCGGGACTCCGACTCGACCGTGCCACCTGCAAAACTGGCTACTAGGGATGGGATCCCGCGCTCCATTTCTAAGTCATGCGACTGACATATGGGTCATTCTGGTCCACAGACCCTTTCCCGAATCGTCGTGTCGCTGCTGGCTGTCTTCCGGTTAATTTCAACTGCTGGCGCGAGCGGTGGCACCCTGTCAGGCAATGTGATCGCCGTACTGGACGGCGAGACCATTGAGATCCTCGATCAGGCCAGGGTACAGCGTAGGGTGCGTCTTCAGGCGATCTACGCGCCTGAGAAAAGGCAGGCGTTCGGGATGGTCTCCAGGGAACACCTCGCCTGTCTGATCTTCTCTCGTGTTGTCACGGTAAAATTTCAAAAGCAACAATCGCTGGGTCACCGGGACGTGAAACCAACGATGATTCATACCTACGTGCTCAATCGGTGACCGGGCGGGGAATGCATTCCTGCGGACTCGCTTTGAACTCATGAGGGGCGGCTGTCTGATGCTGATCCGCATATCCTACCGCGCTGAACTTCGACCTCACCGGAAAGGCATTGAGACGGAGAGAGAGATGACCCATTTGAGAGGAAGCGGCAGGGTCTCTCATGCTGACAGAAAAGCGCCAATCAGCATCTTACACGGATCAATCTAATCATTCTCGTTGGTCAGCGGGTGATCATCGTCGCTTGCATGCATGCAGCGCGTGATCCCAAGGCATGGCGTTCGCGGGTGGATGGCTAACACGCGCGTGAACCCGGCGGGCCGCCCGTAGCGTCATCCGGATATCCTTATGACCAAGCATCTCCTGGACCGTCACAACGTCGATGCCCTTCATGACCAGCCGGGATGCAAACGGTGGCGAGTGTCATGGAATTTGAGTTTTGGATGCCTACTTCCTCCAACGCATGTTTGCAGGCCGTCTAGATCGCACCTAGAGGTCCGACATCTCCGCCGCCAAAGTCGAACGCTGAGCGATCTGAGGAAGCGCTGATAGCGTCAGAAAGTTTTCTGACCGTTATAGTGCTGACAGCAACCAGCTATGTTCGCCACTGAGGATGTCGCAGGCCACGTCACTCTCGAGAAAGCCCGTTTTATCAAGCCAGGTGTCAATGAAGGGCAAGGAGAAAGAGCAAGATTCATCGGGGTCGAGGAAAACGCGCGAAGCGAATCGGACTTGCCGACACCGTAGGAATGCCCTACGATACTTTCCGTCCATCTTGACTGTGATTGAGCAGCGACCTTTCGCCCGTATTTTTGTGTCAGCATGAGCAGCCAAAGCGAACGTGGCCGGAAAGCAAGTGAACAAAACCCAACGGGCAGGGATCAGGCAGAACTAGAATCCGGGCGAAGGCCGAAACTCCTGGACAGGGTGCGCATTGAAATCCGAGTGCGCCACTACAGCCGCCGCACCGAGGAGGCTTATTCCCATTGGATCAAGCGATTCATACGCTTTCACAAGCTCCGCCACCCGGCGGAAATGGGAGCACCAGAGATCAATCAGTTTTTGAGCCATTTGGCCGTAGAAAACCGTGTGAGTGCATCCACACAGAACCAGGCCTTCTCAGCGCTCCTTTTCCTGTATAGGCATGTTCTCGCCCTCGATATCGGATTCATCGAAGGTGTTGTGAGGGCATCCAGGCCCAAGCGCTTGCCGGTGGTGCTCACGCGAGAGGAGGTACGGGCTGTTCTGACCCAGTTAACGGGGGTTCCGGGAATTGTATGCCGGCTGCTCTACGGATCTGGATTGCGGTTGCTGGAGTGCCTTCAGCTCTGCATCAAGGATCTGGACTTCAATCGTGGAGAGATACTCGTCCGCCACGGCAAGGGTGGAAAGGATCGCATCACCAAGCTCGCGGACACAGTTCAAGAGCCGCTGCGGCGCCACCTTGAGTGGGTTAGGCATGTTCATGAGCAGGACCTGGCCAAGGGCCTCGGCCGGGCTCCTCTGCCTGATGCGATTCAACGCAAGTACCCCAACGCCGACCGGTCCTGGGCTTGGCAGTATGTCTTCCCGGCGTCAGGGCATTACGTCGATCGGATCACTGGTGTGAAACACCGGCATCATATCCACGAGTCGGTGATTCAGCGAGCGATGAAGGAAGCCGTTCAGCGGTCGGGCGTCACCAAGCCCGCCTCGTGCCACCACCTTCGGCACTATTCGCAACGCACCTGCTGGAAGACCATTACGATATACGCACGATCCAGGAATTGTTAGGGCACAAGGACGTAGAGACCACCATGATTTACACCCACGTGCTC
>JACQTD010000153.1 GCA_016210985.1 Acidobacteriota bacterium | reverse complement strand
TACTTCCTGTAGGCATCGAACTCCGGTGCGCCTTCCCGCAGTGCGCCCTCCAGGTTCGAGGGCGTCGCCGGGGGTAGATCCGGCGAGGGCGCCTCCGCCTTCAATGCAAGGAACGCAGCTGAGGCCACAATGGCCGCGGCGCCGCCGAATGCGATGATCCGCTTGAGCCGTTCGCCGCGGTCTGCTCGTAATGAGTTATCCTGAAACATTCATCGACTACCTTCAAGCCGGCTATGGGGCAGCTGCGAGCCTAGTCTAGGCCAATACCGATCGGTTTCGGAATGCCCATAGCTTCGTTCGAGGACTATCGGAGACCGTGGCGCGGCTGGAGAGAACTCTTGAGACAAAAAGCGGGTGGGCCTGTTTGGAGGCCCACCCGTAAACTAAGGAGGTATTCGTGGTGGTACGTGGTCGATAACTTAGACGACGGCTCACGGAGATTGGTTGCCTGCACCCCAAAATCTCCCCATTCAGGCGGGCTGAGCGCGCGCAAGCATGTTGAATCACACACAGATACTGGAGCATTCAAGTCTGGTGTCCAGGCTTTTCGGGGAATACTTCGGCGAGCCCTGTTGCCAGGCAGGTCCTGGCGAAAGGCATGGGTTGACAGGTGCCGAGGGACGGTAAGATAATCAAAGTTGAAGAAGGAGCTTAATCGTAGAGAATATTAATTTTGACTAATTTAGAAGCATGCCGGCGAGTTCTGCGTTAAACGGACAGTTAGGTCGGGCCTGAACGTCGAGTTTCCGGCCAACTTGGTCCTACCTAACGGAGTCTAATAGATTTCTGGCAAACGAGGGGAATGGAACACCTGAAAACGTTCGGGGGGTGATTGCGGCATGAAAGATGATGCTCGGACCCTCTTTGCCCCACTTCGGATGGAGCCGCTGGCGCTCCGCTTGTCTCGCGAGTTCATGTTCACGGTCGATGAACTGCGGCTCGATCCTCGCGGTTACCTGCGCGGCGCTTTCTCCAAGGACGACTACGATCGCAAGCGGATTCGCCTGCTCTACCTGGGCGCGACGGTGGTGGTGGTGACGCTGTCGCTCGCCATTGGAATCAGCATTCTCGTGAAGTATCTGCGACCGAGCCCGGACATCGCGTTGATTTCGAAAGTGCAAGGCAGTGTCATCGATATGCCCCTGCCGAACGTCGAGATTCCGGCGCCGCCGAAGGCGAATAAGGCGGGTGGAGGCGGCGGGGGTGGGAGAAACGAGCAATTGCCTCCTTCTCGGGGAAGGCTTCCTCAGGCATCCCTGCAGCCACCGCTCATCGATCCGAGCCCGCATCCCCCGACGGTCCCGAATCCATCGCTTCCGACGCTGCCCACGGTTCAGGCGCAGCCTGAACTTATTCCCCAGCAGCCGTCCAATATTCCTTTCGGCGATCCGAGCAGTCTTTCAACTGTGCCTTCCGCCGGCCCCGGATCAGGTGGCGGTATCGGCACGGGCAAGGGTGGGGGAGTCGGATCCGGATCGGGCACCGGCGTCGGCCCGGGCGAGGGATGGAATACCGGTGGCGGTCGTCCCAGCATTGGCGGTGGCACCGGAGCGCGAAGCAAGCCGCAATTATTGAATAACCCCAGACCCGACTGGACCGAGGAAGCGAGGAAGAATCGGATCCAGGGGCGGGTGGTCCTGCGGGTGACTTTCGGGCGCGATGGGGCCGTACACAATATCGAGGTCTTGCGGGGCTTGGGTTACGGATTGGATGAGAAAGCCATAGAGGCCGCCAAAATGATTCGTTTCGAACCAGCCCGAGACCTGAACGGACGTCCCATCGATTACCGTTCGATCGTGCACGTCGACTTCAATCTTTTGTAATTCCCAGTCTCCTTTCGGGTTATCGAATGCCCCGATGTCTGGATCTCCGATCCGGCATTGAGGCGTCGCTATGGGTGAGGCTCATGGTTCGGGTGCGGACGCGGTACTCTCGTCAAGCCGCATGCCCGCCTTCACCAATCCCAAGGCCGTCTCCTGCTCGGATACGCTGGTCATTCTGCCCGCTTTGAAAAGCGGTTCTCCCTGAACCATTACGAATTTAACGTCTCCGGCTGCGCTGGCGAAGACAACTGCCGCCTCGACATCGTGGATCGGCTGCAGACCGATCCGGGACAGATCGATCGCAATCAGATCCGCCTGTTTACCCGGCTCCAAAGTGCCGATCCGGTCCTGCCACCCGAGCGCCCGAGCGCCCTCGATCGTTGCCATACGAAGCAATTCACCCGCAGGAAGGAGTGCGGCATTCCTGTTCGACGCCCGGTGGATCAACCCGCAAAATCTCGCTTCATCGATGATGTCGAGGACGTTATTGCTCCCGGCGCTGTCCGTACCGAGTCCGACGGTAATACCGGCCGCCTGAAAGGCCTGAAGCGGCATGATGCCCTGTCCGAGCTTGGCGTTCGATTTCGGGCAGTGCGCCACGGCACAATGGTGGCGAGCGATCAACTCGATATCATGCCGGTCGGTATGTATGGCGTGGGCCAACAGCGGGCCCGCCTCGAGCAGGCCCAACCGATCCAAGTAAGCGATCGGAGAGCAGCCCGGCGGATCAGGCGGGAAGTCCGTCCCGCCGAGCAGGCTGGCGAAATCACCGGTGCCGTTCTTCAGCCACTCCAATTCTGCGATCGACTCCGCGGTGTGGATGGTGACCGGCCTCGGCGAAGCTCTCCACCATGTCATCAGGCGCTCGAACATTTCAGGACGAACCGTGCAAGGCGAATGAGGCGACACGCCGACACCCAGTCTCTTGGACTGCCGGTCCAGCAACGGTGCGATCCTACCCTCGAATTCATGGAAAACCTGGTCGACATCTTCAGCTTGCAGGCAAACGATTTCCTGGAAGAAGACGCCACGGACACCCACCTGCGACATGGCGTGGAATCCATGATTGCTCTGGCCGATGTCAGCGATCGTCGTGATTCCTGCTCGAACTGACTCGACTGCACCGGCAAGTGCGCTGGCCCTCAAGTCCTCTTCACCAAGCCGGCGGCGCCCGCTTACCACCCGCATCAACCACGGCATGAATCGAGGCTCCTCCAAATACCCGCGCATGGCCGTCAATTCCAGATGGGCATGCAGATTGACGAAGCCTGGCATCAGGGCGGCATGGCCTAGGTCGGTGATCGCCGTGCCCGGTGCCGACCTGAGAAGCTCCGGGGCCGGACCTACTCCGATGATCTGCTCTCCGTCAACGAGGACCCCGCCGCCCCGGAAAGGCGGGGCCGCGACCGGTACCACCCATTCGGCGGAAAGGATTCGTAGCGGCATTATCGGCTCCGTCCGAAAGCAAATTCCCTCGGCATGCCCCGGATTATACCGCTCGATCATCCACGGGGCCGAAACAATCCGGGCTCTTTCCTCGTTAGGCTGCAGGTGGTTCGCCTTTGCCGGGGAAGGGAGCTAAAATGACGGACGGAGGTTCAGGCTTCAAAACACCTGCGAGGTGAATGAGTGATGGGTCCGGGTGAAGCAGGCGGCAGAATGTATTGTCCCCAATGCGGGTTGGAACACCCGGATGTCCGGAAGTTCTGCAATCGATGCGGGACCAACCTCGATGTGGTGAGCCGCGCCCTGGCTTCGGTCCCGCGAGCGGAGTTGGATCACAAGCGCGGCCGGCGCCGCATTTTCGCCCGCGGATTTCTCTATTTCTCGATCGGGCCGACTTTCAGCCTCCTCTGTCTGATCCTTCAGGAGATCCTCTCCGCGTTGGGCGCCAATGAAGCCTGGGTGCTCGAGCGGGTGGCCCTCCTCGGACCCTTCGGCATGCTGCTCGCGGCCCTGTGGACGATTTACCAGCTTCTTGCCTTGGGCACGGAAGACAGCCTGCGCCGGCGTCCCGAGATCAATATTGCGGCTGCGTCGCCCGGACCTGCCCGACTGTCCCCCGTCGAACTCCACCCCCGATGGAGTCCTCCGGGAACCGTTACCGAATCGACGACCTATTCGCTGAGCGGCCGCGAGGCGGCAGTGCCGCTTCGGGAAGAAAAGGAAAACGATGAGCGATCCGTTCCCTCCGCCCGCTATCGCGAGGAATGAGCATAGCGATATGTATTGCGGCCACTGCGGCGCCATCGTAACTGTAGATCAGCGATTCTGTCGCCTGTGCGGTGCCAACCTTTTGACCCCGGGCTCGGCGGCCGCCCCGCATCCGGGGATTTCGGCTGACTCTTCCAACCGATTTCTGATGGGGATCGAGGTCCTCGTCGACGCGCTCACGAGGGGTGTGCGGTATTTCTTCCGTTCGGAAACCGCGGAGATCGATCGGGCCAATTCCCGGGGACGCTACGCAAGATGGGGGTACCTCCTTTTCTGGGCCGGCATCGCCGCCGGGTTCCTGGGCCGATCGGGTGGATTGGCCGTCTTCGTGATCGGGATCATTCTCATGGTCTATGCGAGGCTTGGGAAGCAGCCGGGAGCGGCTTTCCAGCCCCATGAACCGCCTACATTGCGCACTCCGGACGTGGCATCCCCCTCATCGTGGGCTACAGGTGGGCTCGAATCCCGCGGTGAGCGCGCCGTGCGGCAACCTCCCTATCCTGGCCAGTTCGCGGAGACCACTACCGTCAAGCTTCCCACGGAGAGGACTCCGCCGGGCGAAGCAAAGTGAGCTGACGGCCTCGCGACGCCCCTACGGCCTTTCGCGCAAGCGCCAAAGAAATCGGATCTGCTCCATCATTTCCCGTCTCAAGCCGGATCTCAAGGTTGGCGCACGTTCCGCCGCGACCTCTCGCCGAAGCTGGTTGATCTCTTTGCGAACAGAAATCTCATGCCGCTCGATACCCGCATTGCGCAACATCCGGTTGGCGAGACGCCAATCGGCCGGTTCGAACCGATCTTCATCGAGGTCCAGCGGCTGACCTCGACCGGCCAGATTCTCGAACTCTCCCTCGGCCATCGCCTCCTCGATTTTCCGCTCGGCGATGAGGGCCACGGCGGCACCGATATTCGATAGCATGACCGGAATTATTACTCGGAATTAAGGATCAGCGGCAGGCCCCCTTTAGTCGCGCCGATCACAACGACTTTAGAGTTCTGGCTGTTCGCGAGCTTTTCGGTCGCTTCAATGCCCTTCCACGTCAGCAGATTAGAGCTGAGGCCAGCCGAAATCGTTCGCTGGAAGTCGGCGATCCCCTGGGCTTCGATCCGCTTCCGGTCCGCCTCCTGCTTCTCTTTCTGGAGAATGAAACTCATCCGCAGCGAGTCCTGTTCGGCCTGTTGCTTGGCTTCGATCGACTGCTTCAGCATCAACGGAAGCTGCACGTCGCGCAGCAGGACGCTTTCAATAATGATGCCCCGATTCTCCAGGCCTCGCCTTAATTCCTGGGTAATGGCTTGGGCGACCTGCTCGCGCTCACCGGAATAGAGCGCGTTCGCGCTATGCGCGGAAGTCACCCCCCGGATCGCCGATCGAAAGTTAGGATTCAGGACCGTATCAACATAGGTGTTTCCGATGGTCTGGTAAACCTGCGCGGCATGCTGCTGGTCGAGCCGGAAGAGGAGCGAGGCTTCCAGGGTGATAATCAATCCTTCCTTGCTGGGAACGCTGGCGACCTCCTTGATCTCCTGGGTTCGCACGGAAAGAATGTTGTTGACGGCGAACGGATTGGCGAGATGGGTACCTTCCGGTAGCACCTTCCCCGTGACGGCGCCGAATAGCGTGAGCACCCCGATGTGCCCCGCGGGGACGTATGCAAGCGAAGCCCAGGTGAGGATGAGCAGGAAGAACACCGCTACCGTAGTTAGGAACTTCTTGAAAATCCCTCCGGTTGAGGGAAGCTTGAAATCGCGAAGGCCTTTCGGCCCGTCATCGAACAGATCTGCCATATGCTACCTCCGTTTCTTATTCTGACCGCTTAACCATATAGTATGAGGCGAACCGGCGAAATGGCACGTGTGAACGGTTCGGCCGATTTTAAGCGAGGTCTGGTTCTCGAACTCCAGTACACCATCTGCCCGAAAGCACGATGACCGATTGGCGAACCTGGATCCGGAAGCGGCCGGGACTTCGAACGGCACTCATCAGGCTGCTCAACCTGGGCTGGAGCCTCTTCCCTCTCCACGACGGTGTTCCCGGCCCGCACATACGGCGATTTGCCCGCCGGATCGGTGAGAGCGCCGAGATCCTGGAAATCGGCGGGGCCGGGCTCTCCTACCGCGAGCTTTTCACATGCCGAAACTTCATCTGTCTCGACCTTCGGGCCGAGGCGCCTGTAAACCTGATGGCAAGCGTCTACGCGCTTCCATTCCGCGATCAGTGCATACAGACGGTCTTGCTCTTTGAGGTCCTTGAACATCTGGCCGAACCACGGGAGGCGCTCCGTGAGATCATTCGTTCGCTGAAACCCGGAGGGTTGCTCGCCATCACCACACCGCAGTACTGGCATGAGCACGGGTGGCCGTCCGACTATTTTCGCTATACCCGGCATGGCCTCTGTCATCTGGCGGAATCAAGCGGGTTTGAGGTGGAGAGCCTGACTCCGATGGGAGGTCCGGCACTCCTGACCTCGCTGGTGCTCTCAAACAATTTCGGGCTGGGAAAAGACCCGATCAGAAGACTCCTGATCTGTCTTCCACTGACGTGGGTCTGCTATCTCCTCGACAAGACGGTGTTCCGGAACAACCTGACGAGTGAGAACCCGGATACCCGCGGTTGGGCGGTCATCCTGCGCCGCCCCGGCCCTGCACGTCAGGATGGGGGCTGAAGCGGCGGCTTTTGATTTGAAGCGGCAGGTCGCACATAATGGATATCGCTCCGGGTGCGGTTCCGGGGGGATGAGCGAATGAAAACGGCCCATGTCACCGGCTTGAAGTGCGTGATCTGCGGTGAGATTTACCCGGCGGATAACCGCTATACCTGCCCACGGGACGGGATCGAGGGAATCCTCGACGTGCAATATGACTATGACGCCGTCGCGAAGACGCTGACTCGAGACGCGCTGGGGGTCAGAGAGCGAAGTCAATGGCGTTACCGCGAGCTGCTCCCGGTTGATTCCACGTCCGCGCTTCCCCATCTTCAGGTGGGATTCACGCCGGTTTATTCAACTCCGCGGCTCGCTTCCGCCCTGGGATTAACCCGGCTCTTCCTGAAGGACGATGGGCGCAATCCGACCAGCTCGTTCAAAGACCGTGCCAGCGCGGTGGGTGTAGTAAAGGCACGCGAATTCGGGTCCGGCATCATCGCTTGCGCCTCGACCGGGAACGCGGCTTCGTCCCTGGCGGGTTTTGCGGCCGCTACCGGACTGGAAAGTTTCATCTTTGTGCCTGAACATGCGCCTGAACCCAAAGTGACCCAACTGCTCATCTTCGGCGCGCATGTCCTTAAAGTGAAGGGATCTTACGACGACGCCTATTATCTGTGTATGGAGGCGTGCGAAAAATGGGGCTGGTATAACCGGAACTGTGCCATCAATGCTTACCTGGTCGAAGGAAAAAAGACCGCGGGACTCGAGATTGGCGAACAGATGGCTGGAGAAATGCCCGACTGGGTGGTCTTCTCCGTCGGCGATGGCTGCACCCTCGCCGGAGCCTGGAAGGGGCTCGTCGAGATGAAGAAACTAGGCTTCATCGACAGGCTGCCGCGAATGCTCGGCGTCCAGGCGGAGGGCGCCAAGCCGATCGTGGACGCCTTCGTGAACGAGTCAGATTTACACCCGGTTACCGCCCGGACGGTCGCGGACAGTATCGCGGTCGGCCGGCCGAGAAACTGGAGGAAGGCCTTGGGCGCCGTTCGCGATTCGCACGGAAGCATGGTTGCGGTATCGGACGCGGAAATCCTCCACTGGATGCCTTTGACGCCCCGGCTCTCCGGAGTCTTCGGTGAACCCGCCGGCGTCGCCGCCATCGCGGGTCTGGCTCGAGCTCGGGAGGCCGGCCTTGTCCGGGCCCATGAGTCCGCTCTCGCCGTCATCACCGGAAACGGGCTGAAGGACGTGGCTTCGGCGCGGAAAGCCGCGGGCGAAGCGCTCACCGTCTCTCCGGAGTTAGAGGAGTTGGCCGCCGCGCTCAAGAGAGAAGGGCTGGTTTAGAGCCTGGCATCGTGATCGTCCTCGGGTTTGCTAACAGTCGAACTTCTCCCGGCTAAACCCGAGGACGACCACGATCCAATCTCAATGAATCGACCGTTACCCGGAGGAAAATGTCCAGAATCATCAGAGGCGGACTCATTCAGGCATCCAACGCGCTCGCTTCCGACCATGCGCTCGAGCAGATCAAGGCAGCTATGGTTGAGAAACACGAGGCGTTGATCGGGCAAGCTGCGAGTCAGGGCGTGCAAGTGTTATGCCTGCAGGAATTGTTCTACGGCCCCTACTTCCCTGCCGAGCAGGACGCCCGGTGGTATGGACTGACCGAGAAGGTACCGGGCCCAACCGTCGAGCGGATGCAGGGACTCGCCGCGAAGTATCAGATGGCTATGGTCATCCCGGTCTACGAGGAGGACCGAACCGGCCTTTTTTACAATACGGCGGCGGTGGTGGATGCCGATGGAAAGTACCTGGGAAAATACCGAAAGACCCACATACCGCATTGCCTGCCGGGCTTCTGGGAGAAGTTCTACTTCACGCCGGGCGATCTTGGCTATCCCGCGTTCGATACCGCCTACGCCCGCATTGGCGTCTACATTTGCTACGACCGTCACTTTCCCGAAGGCGCCCGCGTGCTCGGGTTGCACGGTGCCGAGATCGTGTTCATTCCGGCCGCGACCGTGGCCGGGCACGCGGATTATCTCTGGGACCTGGAACAGCGCGCGCACGCGGTCGCAAACGGCTACTTCGTAGGCACCATTAACCGTGTCGGCCGGGAGGAACCGTGGAACATCGGCGAGTTCTTCGGTTCGAGTTACTTCTGCAATCCCGACGGCAAGGTGCTCGCCCGGGGCAGCTGCGACCAGGATGAATTGATCATCGCCGACCTCGACCTCGATCAGATTCGGGAGGTGAGAACCCATTGGCAGTTTTATCGCGACCGCCGTCCTGAGGCTTACGGAGAGATCGCGGACTTGAGGGCCGGATGCCGAAGCTGACGCTCGCACTCAAGAACGGGCTGATCGTGGACGGCTCCGGCGAGGCCCGGTTTCCAGGCGATGTGGGCATAGCCGGCGATCGCATTGCTGCGATCAGCCGGGAGGGAGGCGTGTCGGCGAGCTCGAGTCTCGATTGTACTGGGCTGATCATCTCACCAGGGTTCATCGACACGCACAGCCACGGCGATCTGCGGGTATTCGCGGAACCTGCGCTACCGATGAAACTGCGGCAGGGGATCACCCTGGAAGTCTTTGGACAGGACGGCATCTCGGTGGCCCCGGTGAGACCCGAACACCGAACTCAGGCCGCCGAGCAACTTGCCGGGCTGCTCGGCCGGACCTCGCAGCCGTGGAAATGGACCTCGGTCGATGACTACTTGCTGGCGGTCGAGGCCGCCTGCCCTGCCGTGGACTGCGGTTACCTGGTCCCGCACGGCGCATTGCGCGCCTGGGTGGTAGGAGGGGACGACCGAAAGGCCCGCGCAGAAGAGATTGAGGCGATGCGCGACCTGCTCGATTCCTCCATGGCCCAGGGCGCATTGGGGATGTCGACCGGCCTGATTTATCCGCCATGCTGTTACGCCGATACCGCTGAATTGATCGCGCTGTGCTCATCCGTGGCGAAGCGCGACGGCGTTTTTGTCGTGCACATGCGCAGCGAGAGCGATTACCTCGAGGAGGCCATCGGCGAAATGACCGAAGTGGCGCGGCGGTCCGGTGTCCACCTCCACATCTCGCACTTCAAGTCGGCCGGACGGGAGAATTGGGGATCGATCGATCAGGCATTGAAATTGGTCGCCGAGGCCCGCTCCCGAGGGCTGCGGATCACCGCGGATCAATACCCTTATGTCGCCGGCAGCACCATGCTGGGGGCCATACTCCCCCCATGGGCGCATGACGGTGGCACGGATGCGGCGCTGGCACGCCTGGGATCCCCGGAGATCCGCGAGCGAATGCGCCGGGAGATGGAGACGAAGGAAAAGCAGCGCTGGGACAATTTCTGGAAGTGGTCGGGCCCGGAAGGCATCCTCATCGCCGACCTTCCTTCCGGTCGTCACGGCGAACTTCTGGGGATGAACCTGGCCGAAGCCGCGCGCCTGCGGGAAAAAGGCGCATGCGACCTGGCCTTCGATCTCCTGCTGGAGGAAAGGATGGGCGTATCGATGATCAGTTTCAGTCAATCCGAAGCGGTCATCGAGAGGATCATGCAGCAGCCCTATGTCAATGTTTGTACCGACGGTCTGCTTGGAGGACGTCCCCATCCGCGTGCGTATGGCACCTTCCCCCGGGTCCTTGGGCGATATTGTCGCGAAAAGTCGCTATTGACGTTGGAAGAGGCGGTTCGCAAGATGACCTCCCAGGCCGCGGCCGCCGTCCATCTGCCCGGAGTAGGCAGGATCTCGGAAGGCTATCGCGCGAATCTGGTAGCATTCGATGAGACGGCCGTTCGTGACTTGGCCACGTTCGAAGAGCCGGAGCAATACCCTGTGGGCATTCATCATGTCATTGTCGGGGGAGAATTGGCCATTTCGAACGGCGAATGGACAGGACGGTTCGGGGGCCGCGTGATTAGGCGATCAGAGGTCAGAGGCCAGTGGTCAGAGGTTAGAGGGGACAGAGATGGCGGTGAATGAGTCCATGACCATTGCGCCGAGTGTGGGTCAGAGCGTCCTGCGGAGAGAGGGGCGAGACAAGCTGACGGGTGAGGCTCGGTATGTTGATGACTGGACCTTTCCGGGGCTGTGGTTTGGAAGGACTGTTCGGAGCTCGATATGCCATGGCGAGATCGAGGCGATCGAGTTTGACCCGGCATTCGATTGGAGCCGCGTCACCGTCGCCGACTACCGTGACATACCCGGGCGGAATGTGGTGGCACTGATCGAAGAGGATCAGCCGCTCCTGGCAGAGAAGCGAGTCCACCACCGGGAGGAGCCGATTCTGCTGCTGGCGGCTCCCGATCGTGAATGGCTGGAGGCGGCCGCCCGGCAAATCAGGATCCGCTACCGTGAGTGGCCCGCGGTGTTGACGATCGAGGATGCGCTCGCCGGCGGTGAGGCGCGCCGGGGTATCGATAATCTACTCAAGGAATACCACATCGAGCGCGGCGATGTGGATGAAGGCCTTAGGCAATCGGCGCATGTGCTCGAGGGCGAGTACCGGGTGGGACATCAGGAACAGCTCTACATCGAGAACAACGGCGTGATCGCCTTTCCGCCCTCGAAAGACGGTTCCACCCGCGTGATGGGCTCGATGCAGTGTCCTTACTATGTTCATAGAGCGCTCAAGACCATCCTCGACCTGGACGATGAGAAGATCATCGTTCAGCAGACGGTGACCGGCGGAGGATTCGGGGGGAAGGAAGAGTATCCCAACATGATCTGCGGCCATGCGGCCATTCTGGCGCGCAAGACCGGTCATCCGGTGAAGATCATCTACGATCGGGGGGAAGACCTGGCGGCCACGCCGAAGCGCCACCCGGCCGTGATCCGGATCCGTTCAGGGGTCGCCTCGGACGGGCGACTGGAGGCTATGGATGTGGATATCGTGATGGACGGCGGCGCCTATGCCACCCTGAGCGCGGTGGTCCTGTCGCGCGCGGCCATCCATGCCATCGGGCCCTATCGCTGCCCGAACGTCCGCATCCGCGCCCGGGCTTTGGCCACCAACACGCCGCCGAACGGGGCGTTTCGTGGCTTTGGAGTTCCACAAGCCTGCTTCGCCGAGGAACTCCACCTCGACAGGATCGCGGCAGCCATCGGACTCGATCCGGTGACGATTCGCCGTAAAAACCTCGTGCGCGAGGGGGATGTAACGGCGACCGGGCAGACGCTGCGCTGGAGCGTCGGCGCTGAGGATGTACTCGAGGAGGCCGTCCGCCGGTCGAAGTTCGAGGAACTGCATCGCCAGTACCAGCGACGGACCGGCGGTTCCAAGCGACGGGGTATCGGCCTGTCGCTGTTCATGCACGGCATCGGCTTCACCGGAAGCGGCGAGGAGAAACTCAAATCGATCTCCGGCGTCGAACTGCTGCCGGACGGCCGCGTCAAGGTCCTGACGGCCGCAACAGAGATCGGCCAGGGCACCCGGACGATCTTCTGCCAGATCGCGGCCGACACGATCGGCATCCCATACGATTCGGCCGTCATCGAGGAGCCCGACACGTCGAGAGTGCCCGACAGCGGCCCAACCGTGGCCTCACGCACCTGCATGATCACCGGGAGCGTCGTCGCCGAGGCGGCGCGCGAGTTGAGGGAGAAACTGGTGGCCTTCGCGGGTGCTGACCTCGGTATTCCCGGCGCGGTCATCAAGGGTGGCATGTTATACGACCCTGCGGGCGACCAACGACTTTCGTTCAGCGAGCTGGCATCGCAATTCCTCGACGCGCACCGCGAGCTGCGTACCTTCAGCCGGTATCAAAGGCCACCTGGTGTTCACTGGAATGATGAGACGTATTCCGGTGATGCCTATGCGGTTTTCTCTTACGCCGCGGATGTGATCGAGGTGGAGGTGGATCTGGATACTTTTGAGACTACCGTGCTCAAAGTCACCACGGCGCAGGATATCGGCACGCCGATTCACCCGAAGCTGGCCGAAGGCCAGATCGAAGGCGGAACGCTACAGGCGATCGGTTATGGGCTGCTTGAAGAGGTTGTCATGCACGGAGGCCGGATGGTCAACGACCGGCTGACGAACTACATCATTCCCACGTCCTTGGATGCGCCCGAGATCGAAACTGTCCTGGTCGGCAAGCCCTATCCGTACGGCCCGTTCGGCGCCAAGGGCGTCGGCGAACTTCCCATCGATGGCGCGGCTCCGGCACTGGCCTCCGCGATTTACAATGCCACCGGGGCCCTGGTCACGGAACTTCCCATCACCCCCGAACGGTTGGAGCAAGCCTGTCGGTTGATGCATCGGAGTAATCGTAAATGACCAAGGTAGTACCCAAGTCCGGCAGTGATTCCCGAATTGTTCCCGACCAGATCATCTTCGACCTGTATCGGAAAATGCTGACCGCGTATTACATCGAAGAGCGGATGAAGATCTTCACCAAGCAGGGAAAGTGCTCGTTTCACGCTTCCACCCGGGGGCATGAGAAGCTGCAGATCGGCATGACGCTGCTGCTGCGCCCCAAGCGGGATTGGTTCTTCACTTATTATCGCGAGAAGGCGATCGCGATCGGTCTGGGCGTCTCGATCAAGGACATTTTTCTAGGCATGCTGTGCCGCCAGGACGATCCGAACTCGCGGGGTCGCAACATGCCGGAACACTTCTCCTCGCGGGATCTGCGGCTGGTCTCGATGACGGCCTGTACCGGAACACAGTTCCTGCCGGCCGTCGGCATGGCTAAGGCGATCAAGATGGGCGGAGGCGACGAGGTCGTGTACGTCGCCTCGGGCGAGGGCGCGACCAGCGAAGGCGAATTCTTCGAAGCCCTCAACTGGGCCGCGCGCGAGCGTCTGCCGGTGCTTTTTGTGATCCAGAACAACGGTTATGCCATCAGTGTGCCTCAAGCTTCACAGACGGCGGCCGAGATTCACCGTATCGCTCGCGGGTTCGGCATGCCTACGGTGGATCTGGATGGCACATGGTTTGAGCCGATGTACCAGGCGATTCCTCCGCTCATTGAACGGATGCGATCGGGACAGGGACCGGCGCTCGTCGAGGGCCAGGTCGTCAGGCTCGACCCGCACTCCTCGTCCGATGATCAAAGGAAATACCGGAGCCTCGATGAGCTTCAGGATTTGCAGGAGCGGGATCCAATCCTGCTCACGGAGCGATACCTGGTCAAACACAAGCTGATGGGAAAGGAGGAGATCGTCCAAGTCCGGACGGAAATTGAAGAGGAGGTCAATCGCGCGGCCGGGGAAGCGGATGCGAGCCCGGCTCCAGGCACCGATGATCTCCTGGCACACATTTACAGCGATCACCGGCCGGTCTTCGAGGAGAGACCGCCGCAATATCTCTCACCCGACCCGATCACCATGGTCGATGCCATCAACCATGCGCTCCACGAGGAATTGGCCCGCAGCGACCGCGTCGTGATGTGGGGTGAAGACATCGCAGATCCCAAGGGGGGCGTGTTCGGTGCTACCCGGGGCCTGACGAATACCTATCCGGACCGGGTGGGCAATTCCGCGCTGGCGGAAGCCAGTATCGTCGGCGTGGCGCATGGGATGGCCATCGGCGGATACAAGCCGGTCGTCGAGATTCAATTCGCCGACTATTCCTGGCCGGCGTTCATGCAGTGCCGGAACGAAATCGCCACCATCCGCTGGCGCAGCAATAACCAGTGGTCCTCACCGCTGGTGATTCGGGTCGCGGTGGGCGGTTACATCAAGGGCGGCCCGTTCCATTCCACCTGTGTCGAAGCTATCTATGCCCACACGCCCGGCTGGTACATCGTCTTCCCGAGCACGGCCGAGGACGCGAAGGGACTGATGAAGACCGCGATCCG
>JACQTD010000144.1 GCA_016210985.1 Acidobacteriota bacterium | reverse complement strand
GCAGGGTAGCTAGGCCGGGCAGGGATAACCGCTGAAAGCATCTAAGCGGGAAGCTCGACCCAAGATGAGATCTCCCCATCAGGCCCGTGGAAGACCACCACGTATATAGGCTGGGTGTGTAAGTGCAGCGATGCATTTAGCTGACCAGTACTAATCGGCCGATCGGCTTGACCACAGAATTTGCAGGAAAATAAGCTGCGGTATTTTGTCCAAAAAATTGAGGATCGAAGATAGAGAATCGTATGCGATCTTCGATTATCGATCATCAATCTACGATCATCACCTGTCTTCTTTCAATGGACATTCGATTTCTCCGGTGATCATGTCGGTGGGGAAACACCCGTTCCCATCCCGAACACGGTAGTTAAGCCCACCTGAGCCGATGGTACTGCGTGCGCAAGTGCGTGGGAGAGTAGGTCGTCGCCGGGGAGCTCTTCAAAAGGCCCGCCAGAAAACTGGCGGGCCTTTTGTTCATGGTTTCGTGATCGTCCTCGGCGGTAAACGAATCCGGAACCGGGCCTGCTCCAGTCAGTGGCCGAGTACGAGAACGATTAGGTGTAGGTCTTTTCACCCGGGTCGTATCCCATGATGGACCGGCCCTTCATCGGACCCATGGGACTGGTGCCATCCGATTCGCAGACCAGGTGGAAGCCGCCCGGAAACCACTCGCAGTTCTCGGTTCCGGTGAACTTCCCGCCCGGCCCCATCGGGGACGGTTTTGATTCCCCATCAAAATTCCACTTGCCGGCGAAGAAACCGATGCGCTTCTGCTCCTCCCCAGGTTTTCTTGTCGGTTTCTGCGCAAAAGCGCCGGTGCTCATCATGCCGATGACGATTAGCGTTAGTGTTATCCGTTTCATCTCTCCTCCCTGCAGCCGGTTTGGTTGCTCACGAGTCCACAGGTTGGTCGCCTGGACCACCCACAGCCCTCCGGATTTTATCGGACCGGCCGGTGCAGCTACAAGGCATCCGCCAGGGGGACGACCGGCGCTGTACCCAGAAGGCCGTGTTCGTCCTGGCAGTTCTTGTGGCGGGCCTTTTGCCACATTATCGTGATCGTCCTCGTCCTTGTGATCGCACTCGGCTGTAATGAAAATGAAACCGGAGATTGAATATCGCACAGCCGATTACGAGGACGATCACGAGGACGAGGACGATCTGAAGGACGATTAGATTGGAGTATTGACAGGGTCAAACGGCGGCCTTAGTCTTGCTGCTGAATCGTGGATCCACTCTTGAAAAACTGAGGAGGCAACATATGCCGAGGGGGATAGGTCTACTTTTGGTCGCGGTGACACTTGCGGCTGGTCCCGTATTGGGACAGGACAAAGCCGGCAATATTGTGCGTGTTTTCGAGACACAGACAAAAGCAGGCATGAGCGCCCAATACGAAGAGGGCAGAAAGCGCCACTTCGAATATCACAAGAAGGCCGGAGACACCTGGACATGGAACACCTGGCAGGTTGAGACCGGGGATCGGGCCGGAACCTATTTCACGGCCAGCGCCGGTCACAATTGGAAGGATTTCGATGCCTGGGATCAGAAGTATGGCAGTGGCGACGATGCTGATGCCGCACGCAATCTGGCGCCGTATTCGGATGGTGGGGGCAACGCGTTTTACACCTACCTTCCTGACGTGAGCCGGCCCCTGCCGGGTAACACGCCCTCACCCATGAGTCAGATCCTCTGGTTCAATCTCAACATGTGGGGGGAAATGGACTTCATGAATCAGATCAAGAAGATTCATGAAGCCATTGGAAAGACAAATTGGCCGGCGAATTATTACTGGTATATGTTGGTCGATGGCGGCGAAGGCCCAACTTTCGCACTGGCGCTGCCTTTGAAAGGCTGGGCGGACATGCAGGAGCCGGAAGTGAGCTTTCCGATGATGCTCGAGAAGGCGTACGGACGTACCGAAGCCGCGTCGATACTCGACCGACTCAATCAAATCATCCGCAGACAGCGGACGGAAACCTGGCGCTATCGACCGGACCTGAGCTACGCGCCCTCGAATCCGTAGGCCTGAAAACGCCCGGTGGCACCTGGGACCGCACGCATCTTGCTGACCGTCCGGCGAACGGCAGATCGGGGATCATGCGTGATATCAGCTACGGTCAGCACGCAAGATGCGTGCGGTCCCGGGAAATGCAAGTCCTATCTCATCGGAATCTGCCGGACTTGGTGAAGGAGGCACTGCGCGGGCTGACCTGAGCGGGCATTCAGAGGGCCCCGGGTGCTTCGCCTGAAGTATCGGGTGGGCCCACGAGCCGGGCGTCAGGCATCCGGCCCAATCAACCGGACCGTTGGAAAATAGGTGCTGTAATGCGACCTGTCACGAGTGGCCAAGTCCAACTCCTCGACGGCCGCGTGCGCGCCGATGAAGAAGTCCGGCAGCGGGGCCGACCTTCGTCCTCCAGCCTTCCGGTATTTCACAAAGCATTTGCCGGCGAGAAACGCAGCCGTCCAGGGAAGCTGCCTGCGTTCGAACATCGAGCCGGGCAGCGCGTCCTCCAATTCCTCGATCCTCTCAAATCGGATAGAGACTTCCGCATAGATCACCGGATTGATGATCAACACCGCCTCCTCGGCACATCGGCGGAGTGTCCGCGACGACCATTCGAACCATTGCGGGTCTTCCGTCAAGATGTCGAGCAGGACACTACTGTCGACCAGGACGCCCGCCATCATCCCCGCCGGGTGAGCGCCATGATTTCGTCAGTACTCATGTTGACACTGCCGCGACCTCGCAGATGCTCCACGATTCGTTCACCTCGACGGGAGCGTTTTACCGCCTTGCGAATGACTACCTTCTTGCCCTGGACCTCGAACTCCACTTCACAATTCGGCAGCAACCCCGTCGCCTGTCGCGCGGCCAGCGGAATCGTCACTTGGCCCTTGCTCGTAATTCGCATCTCAAGCTCTCGATAATTTGTACTCTTACCGGTAAGATTCTAACGTGTGGGCCAGAAATCATCAAGCTATCATAGCCCCTCGAATCGGAGAACAGGCAATACATGGAATGGCTACTGGAACCGCAAACCTGGGTCGCGCTGGCGACGCTCGTCATCCTGGAACTCGTGCTGGGCGTGGACAACGTTATCTTCATCTCCATCCTTGCCGGCAAACTCCCATCCCAACAACAACAAAAGGCCCGGACTTTCGGCCTGGCGTTAGCGGTCATCTCGCGGGTCCTGCTCCTCCTGTCACTTTCCTGGGTGATTGGGTTGACCGAACCGGTGTTTTCGGTTTTTGAGTTCACGGTTTCCGGACGGGACATCATTCTCCTCCTGGGCGGTCTCTTTCTCCTGGGAAAGAGTACGGTCGAGATTCATCAGAAGCTGGAAGGCGTGGAAGGGCAGGCCTCGGCCCGCGTCAAGCCATCGTTTGTTGCCGTCATGATTCAGGTCTTGCTTCTGGATGTCGTCTTCTCGCTCGACTCGGTGATCACCGCCGTCGGCATGGTGGATCGGATTCAGATCATGGTGGCGGCGGTATTGATCTCGGCGGGCGTCATGATCGCCTCGGCCGGGGTCATCAGCAGGTTCGTCGATCGGCACCCCACGATCAAGATTCTGGCGCTCTCCTTCCTGCTGCTGATCGGGTTTACCCTAATTGTGGAGGGCCTGCATCAGCACATTCCGAAGGGCTACATC
>JACQTD010000008.1 GCA_016210985.1 Acidobacteriota bacterium | reverse complement strand
GCGCGATGCCGAGAAGCTGAGGCAGGCACAGGCAGGGAATTGCTATGGGCTATGTAGCACGGCCCGCGGGGCGCAAAATGTAGAAACTCCAGAGGCCGGCCTTTCAAGGCCGGCACGGTAACCACGAAACGGCCCCGTCGCCGGGCGACGGATGAGGCCTGATGAAATCACTGAAGCCTGGAATCACTCTCCACTAACTCCGCTCATCGCTACGCGACGAAAACCGACCTGGCCTGGAACCCGGCCTTGAAAGGAAGGGCTGAAGTCATGTGGCCGCAAGCGCGGCCAGATGAGAGCTGGATCGATTCATCATCTAACCTGGATGTTGACAGGTGGTTATGCATGGTAGGATGTGGTGCGTTATGAAGTGCATAACCATAGCCTTCCTGGCTCTCTTCCTTTTGAATGGCCGACTCTTTACACCGTCGGGACAAGCGATATTGCCGGCTCAAACTGCTCCACCGCTGGCGCTGAAGGTCGATCAGTATGACCTGTCGGTGCGCCTCGTGCCCGACGAGGCGAAGGCGGAGATTGAAGCCACGCTGCAGATCTCCAATCCGGCGCGCCAACCCGTCTCCCGCCTGGCCCTCAGGGTGGGGGAACATGTCCAGGTTACGGCCATACAGGTTGACGGAGCGAAATGGATTTACAACGAGACCAAGGACGAACGGTCGCGGACTATCGGGTTGAGCGGCGATCTGGCGAGACCGCTTCCGCCCGGCTCCTCGATGAAGGTGGTGGTCAGCAGCAGCTTCAATGCTGAAGTCCCGTCGAAAACGGCCACCGTTGCGTGGGGTGAGAGTTTCTTGTTGCCGGAGAGCTTCTGGGCACCGATGGTGCACACGCCTTTCCTGGTGGATTACAACGTCGATACCGCACCGTGCCGGTTGATCGTATCGGCACCGGCCGGAATGCAGGCGATCTCGGCGGGCCAAACGACGACGGCCCCTGGGGGTAGCGGAACAACCGGGTTTGTGATGAAGGAACTGGTGCAGCCGTACTTCATCGCCGGGGACTTTGAGTTGTGGGGCGGAAAACCTTCAGGGGTAGAGATCTATCTCCATCGCGGCTACGCCTCCGCCCAATCAGCCACGCTGCTGGCCGTACAGCAGGAAGTGCAGCGGATGGTCGACTTTTATGCCGAGTTGCTGGCGGCGCCGGTAGCGGGAACGATTCGGGTGGTGGGCTCATCGCAGCTTTCGGCGTATGGCCACACCGGTCTGCTCATCCTGGAAGAGCGCACCTTCTCCCGGAAGATCCTCGACGAAGAGACCATCGCGTTCCTTGCGACGAATGTGGCCAGGATGTGGGTCGGCGCGCGCCAGTCGATCCAGGGACCGGGTCACGGAGTCCTATACGACGGGCTGCCGAGCTACCTGATGTCGCTTTATATGGAGCGGGCTTATGGTCCGCAGGCCCGCCAGCAGACGATCGAGCGGTTCCAGCGCCGCTACCTCTCCTTAGTGACAGGCGGAACCGCGAGCGACGCACCGCTGGGCCGGCAGACGCTGCTGAGTCGCGAGTATTACACCAGCATTTTTAACAAGGTGCCCATGGTGATGCGACTACTGGAGAATGAATTGGGGCGGGAGAAGTTCATCGGCGTGTTCCGAAATCTCCTGAACGAATCCCGACCGGCGCTCTCACTGGCCGATTTTCAGGCAGCCATAACCGGCGCTGGATCTCCGACGTCGCTGAAGCCGCTCTTCGACCAGTGGTTTCACGAGGTCGTGCTCCCTGACTTCGCCGTGGGCAAACCGGTTAAGGAGGGTGAAGGCTGGTCGGTCAATCTGGCGAATTTCGGAACCGGCGACGCCGAAGTTACGCTCGAGGCCAAGCTGTCGAACGGAGAAGAGCGGAAACAACGGCTTAAGATCGAGTCTCAGGGGTACGCCCGGGCCGTTTTCAAGGAAGCCGAAGAACCGGTTTTCGTCCGGGTGGACGGAGAACGGCTCTATCTCCAGTCCAACTACGCCAACGACACCTATCCCCAGATGCCCATGGACGAACAGCTCACGAGTCAGGGAACGCTGGCGCTCTGGCAATCCGATTTCAAGACAGCCGAAACGAAACTCCGGGAGGCGATTGGAATTGATCCCGACAACCGGGAAGCTCATGCGGGCCTGGCCCGGGTCCTTGCGCAGACCAGGCGGAATGAAGAAGCGGTGAAAGAGGTTGAAGAGGCGCTTAAGGCCACGCCACTCTCCTTGTCGGCGTATGCGATGGTATCCCTCGCGCGCGGGGATATGGCGATGGCTTCGGGCAGGGCCGCTGACGCCGTTGAAGCTTACCGTCAAGCCGCCCTTTCGCTGGATGATGCCGCGCTCCTGACGGCGCGCGATTCACTGGTCAGCGCCGAACGGGCGGCTTCGGTCTCCCGGGAGGTCGAGAGTTCGGTCGCATCCTTTCTCTCGCAGTTCGACGCCGCGGTCAGCTCGGGGCGCCCGGCCGCGGTGAAGGAGCTTGTCGCCGCACGCAATGCCAGGCTCAAACTGTTCGTCGCCGGTGTCAGCTTCGTGAAGAGCTGGAAATCGGAGTTGCTGCGAGCCGAACGTCTCGACGAACAACGGCTACTCATCGACCTGAACACCCGTGCGACGACCTCGGACCGTGAGCACCGCGCCAGAGCGCTCTACCTGCTTCGCCGCCAGGGAACCGGCTGGATTCTCGATGATATCCCGGCCTTCCTCGAGAAGTGATGTCGATTGAAGTCGCCAAACAAGTCCTTCGGAGCGAGGCTGAGGCCATTCGCGAGCTGATCGATCGCCTGGATGGGAGGTTTGAGAGGGCGGTTGAGTTGCTCTCGGCCTGCCGGGGCCGCGTAGTAACCACAGGGATCGGCAAGTCCGGCATCATCTGCCAGAAGATAGCGGCCACGTTGAGCTCCACAGGCACGGCGGCGCATTACTTGCACCCCACCGACGCGCTCCACGGCGATCTGGGGGTGTTGCGTGCCGAAGATCTGCTGCTGGTCGTTTCGAACAGCGGTGAAACCGAGGAGATCCTTCGACTCCTGCCGTTGGCCAAGCGGATGGGAACCGGGGTGATCGCGCTCTGCGGGGGGCTCGAAACCAATCTGGCTCGTTTCGCCGACGTGGCGATCGACGTCGGCATCGGCGAAGAGGCCTGTCCGCTGGGATTAGCGCCGACGGCGAGCACTACGGCCGCGCTGGCCATGGGAGACGCCTTGGCCATGGCCGTGCTCGTGCGCCGGGGCTTCACCGAAGAGGACTTCGCGTCCCTGCACCCGGCCGGAGCCCTGGGCAGAAAGCTCACGCGGGTTCGGGATCTGATGCACACCGGTGATCGGATTCCCATGGTCGGGATGCAGACGGGAATGAAAGAAGTCATTAGGGAGATGAGCGCCAAAGGGTTCGGATTGACGGCCGTGACCGATGGCGATGGCCGCTTGGAGGGCGTCATCAGTGACGGGGATTTGCGAAGGCTGGTCGAGCGCGAGGGACCCCGCGGCCTCGAGTCGGCCGCCGGAGACGTGATGTCGAGAAACCCGCGCACCATCGGGGGAAACGAACTGGCTACCGCCGCGTTACGCGTCCTGGAGGCGCATCACATCACCTCGCTCTTGATCGTGGACGAGGGAAGGCGGCTGGAGGGGATCGTCCATCTGCACGACCTCTGGCGCACGGAAATGATTTAGGTCAGAATGAATGGGCCATACTCTTCGTTGTGAACGAGGATCCTATCCAAGATCTTGATCGTGTGGCCCGAGCCATCCGGCTCTTGCTCATGGATTGCGACGGGGTGTTGACCGACGGGAGGATCGTGTTGTTACCCGGCGGCGGGGACGTCAAGTTCTTCTCGGCGCTCGATGGCCAGGGCGTCAAGCTGGCAGGGCGCTTTGGGTTGAAGACCGGCATCATCACTACTCGCGAATCGCAGGTGCTCGAGCGCCGGGCGCTTGAGATGGAGGTGACCCACCTTGTTCAGAAGGCGGACGATAAGTTGAACGCTTATCAGCAGATTTGCGAAACGGAACACTTGGGGGATGAGCAAGTGGCCTATATCGGCGATGACCTGCCGGATCTCTCCGTCATGCGCCTCGTCGGATTGCCGATTGCGGTCGCCAACGCCGTGCCTGAGATCAAGGGGGCGGCCCGGTACGTAACCCGTGTGCCGGGAGGCTCCGGAGCCGTCCGGGAAGTGGTTGAACTGATTCTCCGAGCTCAGGGGAAATGGGAGGGTATCCTCGACCGGTTCTCTCGAGGAATCGAAACCTCCTCCCTCGCGATCGGCGGCATCGATCCGGGCTTTGAGCGCTCCACCTGAAACGGTCCTTGAAGTCCGGTCAATATGCTTGTGCCCCGGCTACCGCTCTGCTACCCTTCGGGCGGCAAATGGCGAAGCCCGCTTTGGACCTCGCAGCAGTTCCATGTTCAGAGAGCGACCCACGACAGCTATAGACACGGACATCTCAGTTCCTTGAATCAGTCTGTCTCTCGAGCCCTCTTTGACCCAAACCGTATTTTGAGGAAGAGAAGATTAAATGCCGAGTAAACTCTATGTAGGAAACCTGTCTCTGAAGACGATTGAGCAGGATTTGTCAGATCTTTTCACGCAGGCGGGTGCAGTGCAGTCGGCCGTGATCATCAAGGACCGGATGACGGGTGCCTCCCGAGGGTTCGGATTCGTGGAGATGGGCACGGACGCCGAAGCCAACGCCGCGATCGAAAAGTACAACGGCTACGAACTCGAAGGTCGAAAAATAGTGGTCAGCCAGGCACGGGAGCGAAGCCGGGAGAATTTCCGGCCGAGTGGCGGCGATAACCGTGGGCGTGGTCCCGCCCGAGGTCGAGGAGGGTTCGGTCGGCCTGATCGTGGTCGGCGCTCAGATAGCTTCGACAATCGTGGTGAAGAGAAGGCTTGGTGGAACAGCTAGTATCCGAGCTGTGCATCCCCGCCCTTAGACCTCTTTCACAGTCCGCCTGAGGCCATCTGCGTCTCAAGTTCGCTCCGGGGAGGATCGAAACCTCCCTTGAGTAGGGCGATTCTAGATCCTGAGCTAGGCTTACGAGGCATTAGGAGTCCGCCTGCTCCGATTCGGGATATTCCAGCGGAGCTTGGGCGACCGTCCCGGTTCCAGATCGGTTGCTTCCGGGGGAAGGTTGGTTTCCCATCAGGATTGAGATCCCCAGTCGTCAGGCCCGGGCGGGCTATCCGTCGATCCGGTGACCCGACTTTGCATGTTTAGTCACCCTCCCACCTTGTTGTGTTTGTCGTTGTTGACGTTGGCCTCAGGGCCGGGCTTTGCTTCAGCCCCCGCCGGCTCCTTGAGGCAAAGTGCGGACTACCTGACCGAGCGTGAGGGTGAGGTAGTGCGCATGGCGCAGGATATCGAATGGCGCGTTAAAGCATTCATGAAAATCGCCAGTCGCCGGCTGGCTCTAGCCGAGAATCCACAGGCGGTGGAGAACAAGAAAGAGGCTGAAGCCTGGGGGCCCCTTCCCCAGGGCAGCCGGGCCCAGATGCTGGATCACCTCGCCAAGGCGGTGGAAGAATCGATCATCAACATTGAGGATGCCTACTTGCGCGATCCCGTAAACCCTTCTCTTCGCAAGGCGATCACCGCGTTCCGCGAATCTACGGACAGGCTGATCCCGCGGCTCGAAGCCTTAAGAAGCCAGGTTCGGGGGGAACCGGAAACCCAGACCCTGGAACGGGCGTTGGAGGCGGTCAGGCAAGCCAATGAGGACGCCCGGGAGAGCGAACCCGAACCACCAACCCCTAAAAAGGAGCGGAAACCGGGTCGTTGAGGTTGGCGAATCGGGATTCCCGGCTGGGAATTTCACCCGGGTATTCACGGTCCATGCTGAGAAAAAGGCTTGCGCAGGGTGATTCCGGTGGGAATAATAGCATCATCGACCGCAAGATAATTTAAGGCTCATCCATTCAGACTTCCCGATGTTTGCGGAAAAGTTCACCAGGTTGTCCTCTTCGAGGTTGTGGATCGATGAAGCATGAGTTCGTGGTCTGGACGGATCGAACTCGTCTTCCCACGATTTCCGATGTCGTGGCGGACATGAAGACTGGCGGATACGATTGTCGCGTGGAGGAGATACACGCGGGGAAATCAGATCCGGCGGCGTGGGCCGAATTGAAACTGGAGACCGGCGAAGGGCCGTCGGCGTTGAATTGCCAGGTCGTGACGTCGGTGCCGACCCGCGCGGAGATCGAGCAGTTGCGCGAGACCTATGAGTTGATCCCCTTTCAGATAAAGAACGCGGCACGTCGATACACGATCTCGAGCGAAGAAGATGACTATGGCCAGGTCATGCCCTTTCACGGTCAGGCGGTGGTCACTATGGCGCGGCTGAGCAGGGGTGTAATTGACGACCCCAGAGAGGGCGGCTTGATGATGCTCGAAGAGTTCGAAGCCTACCTCGCCTCCTGACCTCCTTCCACTCTCCTCCCGACGACGGAACTGGACGTATGATCATCGGCATCACCTGTTATCCGACTTATGGCGGGAGCGGCATTGTCGCGTCGGAACTGGGCAAGGAACTCGCGCAGCGCGGCCACACGGTGCATTTCATTGCATCCGCGCTGCCGACTCGCGTGACGCAGCTTTCGGACCGAATGTTCTTTCACGAGGTCGAGATGATGGAGTATCCGCTGTTCGAGCATCTCCCGTACGACCTGGCCCTGGCGACCAAGCAGGCGGAAGTGGCGGAAGAGTTCGGACTCGATCTGTTGCACGTCCACTATGCCATTCCACATTCGATCAGCGCCTTCCTGGCGCGGGAGATGCTGCGGCCGGGCCGCTATCTGCCGGTCATCACAACCCTCCACGGGACCGATATTACGCTGGTGGGGAGGGATCGGTCGTATCTGAAGATCACGCGCTTCGGCATTGACCAGAGTGACGGTGTTACGGCGGTGTCGAACTATCTCCGAACGGCGACTTGCGAGAGTTTCGGGCTCTGCGATATCCGGGTGATTCCGAACTTCATCAATGGAGAAGACTACCGGCGACGCCCGAACCCGGAGTTAAGGGCGAGGTACGCCGGCCCGGATGAGCGGATCATCGTCCATGTCTCCAACTTCAGGCCGCTGAAGCGAACTAAGGACTGCGTGGAGATCTTTGCGCGGCTTGCCTCCAGGATTCCGTCACGGCTGATTATGATCGGCGACGGTCCGGATCGGGCCCAGGCTGAGTGGCTGGCCCGGAAACACCACCTGGCGGATCGCGTCCACTTTGCCGGCAAGCAGCCGCATATCACCGACTTCTTCTCGATCGCCGACCTTCTGCTTCTGCCGAGCGAGATGGAAGCGTTCGGGTTGGCGGCCCTCGAAGCCATGGCGTGCGAGGTCCCCGTGGTCGTCAGCCGTACGGGGGGCTTGCTGGACGTCGTGGAGGACGGGCAAACGGGGTTTCTGGTCGACATCGGCGATGTCGATGGAATGGCGGAAGCGGCAGTGGACATTCTGGCTGACGACACCCGGCGGCAGCGTCTAGGAAAACGCGCGCGCGAAGTGGCCCTCGATCGTTACGCGCATGACAAGATCATTCCCGCCTACGAAGGATTTTACCGGGAGATTCTCGAGAAAGCCGGCGTGGCCGCATCGAAGACCTAATCCCCGGGTCGGCGGAGATCCCGCCGATCGAGCGGTCGGCTTACCGGCCGGAAGCGCTCTTGATGCCGTATTTCTTCATCCGGCGCCAGAGCGTAACACGGCTCATGCCCAGTTCCTGGGCTACGCGTTCGAGATTGCCGCTGTACTTATCCATCGATTCGATGATGATCTCGCGCTCACGTTCATCCAGCGCGCGGGTCACCGCCCCTTCCTGATTACCCTCGGCGGCCTGCCCTGCGATTCCGGTGCCGCTTAACTCGGCCGCCTCGCGGATCTGGACCGGGAGCAGATCGGAGATGATCAACGCGTCGTTGGCGAGCGCGACCGCCTGTTCCACCACGTGGGACAGTTCGCGGACATTTCCCGGAAAGTCATACTGAAGGAGCAAGGTCATGGCGTCGGGTGAGAATCCCGTGATCGGTTTTCCCTCCCGTTCGCAAAAGGTTTTCAGGAAGTGTTCGGCGAGCAACGGGATGTCGCTGCGGCGCGCCCGCAGGGGCGGCAGATGGATGGAGACCACGTTCAGCCGGTAATAAAGGTCCTCCCGGAACTCCTTCTTCTTGATCAAATCGGGAAGGTCCTGGTTCGTAGCGGCCAGAATACGGATATCGATGCGGACCGACTTGTTCTCTCCGATCCGCCGGATCATCTTGTCCTCGAGAACCCGCAGCAGCTTGGCTTGAATGGGCGGGGGCGTCGTGCCGACTTCGTCGAGGAAGAAGGTCCCTCCGTCGGCCTCCTCGATGAGTCCCTTGCGGCTGACGGTGGCCCCCGTAAAGGCGCCCTTGACGTGGCCGAAG
>JACQTD010000143.1 GCA_016210985.1 Acidobacteriota bacterium | reverse complement strand
TCCCCAATCTCGGGGAATCGACTCTTCACGAACTGTCTGTCAATGGAGGCTGGCGGACTAGCCAGAACCCCCTGTCCTCGATCCGTCACTTGAAAGCGACCATATCCAACGGCCTGGAGCAGGCCAGCCTTCTTGAGATAGGTCGTCGTCCAGCCGACCCGGTTGTTAAAACGCGACTGCTTCCCGCTCGGGAGGAGCTCCACTCGGTCGTCGTCGGACAAATGAAACTCTTGGGCCAGGTGCTCGACCGACTCGGCAAGAGTGTGCTGCTCACCGTCACCCGCAAGTTTTAACAACGGAAGCATCAACCTCTGGAAATCAGGTATAGCCATGTTGACCGCCTATCCGCATTCAGACCCCAGGACCAAGCACGAGCCTTGCAACCTACCGCACCCCAACCATCCCTGCCGCCGAAGGCAGGTCGGCTGTCGGCCTCCAAATTCGGGGCCTGTTTCGAAAAAGCGCACCCCGTCCCCAGGTCCCGACAGTTACCGATGTTCGAGGTGACTACATGCGCTGAGCGTCTCATTGGCCGGCTTCTCCGCACTTCATTGTCGTCGTCGAATTCCTCATCACTCATCATATAAGGTCGGCCACGGTGGACCGAATTGCCGGCCGCTGAGGTCAATCCCTTACCGGCCGGCCAAGGGATATCCCGCTTCGACGGATCACTATCAAACCTGACCTGAGGTTCCCCCGAACGCTCAACGTGTCAGCAACTGAATTGAATATAGCACCCGCCTTGTTGGTGCGACAATCCTACGTTTATGTGTGCGGGAAAGCTGGGAATCAGTACATACACGGCCTGGAGGTAGGTGATTTACGCGCAAACGAGGACTTGCGGTCCAGAGTTTCAAGAGCGAGATTCATGGACAAGATACGGCTCCCCGGGAGGGGCGTATGGACAATGTACCCGCTTTGCTCGAAAGGGAAGAAACCCAGAACTAATTCATTCGATGGGCTGGCATCGACCAGTATACTCGTCAGGTACGCTTTACAGAGCCTTTGAGTGTTTTGCCAAATAATCCGACTTTCATACTTCATCCCCTATGAGAGTAAACTCCGGGTCACGGGCCAAAGGTTGTCCATTTACTTACAGGCGGTATCTTGTACGCAGGGGATGTGCCAGTAGATTGACGGAGAAGACCAGGAGAAAAAGCGCAACGCCCGGGGCGAGCATCCAGGGGTGGTGCTTCAACACCGAGAGGTCCATGGCCGGCGCCAGCATATTGCCCCAGGATGGACTTGGCTCCCGCACGCCGAGACCCAGGAAGGAGAGGGCCGCTTCGGAGAGAATAAAGGAGGGCACGAGCACAGTGGCCTGGATCAGGGCCGGTGTGAGGGCGTTGGGGAGGATGTGTCGCCGGAGTATGTGAAAGAACGATCCTCCCGAGGCGATGGCGGACTCGACGAACATCTGGTTCTTCAGGCTCAGTACGGCGTTCCGCACCAGGCGGGCGATTTCCGGCCAGGCTACGACACTCAATACGAGCACGGTCAGCGCGAGGCTTTGCGCTTCGGAGACCTCCAGCGGCAGCGCGGCTCTCAGAGGCAGGACCAGCAGAAGCGGCGGGATGGACATCAGGAGTTCCGTCAGACGCATCAACAGGAGGTCGACGGACCGGCCAAGCAACCCGGACGCGCCTCCGAGCAACAGGCCTACGAAGAGCGACGAAGCGAACGCGAATGCCGCGACCGCTACCGACGCGCCTGCCCCGTAAACAAGGCGGGAGAGTATGTCCCTCCCAAGCGGATCGGTTCCGAGCAGGTTCACTCGGGCGTCGCTCCGCATATCCGAATCGGCCACCCCGAAAAGGTGGATCGATGATGGTATCCATCCCAGGAGCAGGTAAGGTTCGCCACGCGAGAGCAGGCGCAGATGGTACAGCTCCGCCGCATCGCCCTGCGCGCGACGTCCTTCATCCGCCTTGGAGTCGATCACGAATGGCTGCCAGTGTACGTGTCCGGACCCGTCCATCCAGTGGAGGGCCGTCGGCGGTGCGCTCAAACTCCGCCGGTCCTGCGACCGCGGAGAATAGGGCGCGATGAAACCCGCCAATACCGCCATGACGACGAAAACCAGCAGGCTGGCGCTCGCCGCCATCACGGCCCATCGGTTACGAATCTCGCCACGGCGCTGCATGAACGGTTTCCGGTGAGCCGCCCGTCAGCTCATGCGATAACGGGACCTCTAGGTTGGCCGACGAACTCTGGGATCCAGCCGGTTCAGCAGAATCTCGGCCACGAAATTACCCCCGATCAGCATGACGGATGAAAACAGAACGGAGGTGAGCACAACATAAGCGTCCCGGGCGAGAACCGCCTCGACTGTAAGTTTCCCAAGTCCGGGCCAAGCCATGATGGTCTCCACCAGCACTGCGCCGCCAAGCAAGTCACCGATCGAAAACCCGAGGAGCGTGATCAGCGGGTTTACCGCGTTTCGCAACGCATGCCGGTAGACTACGAGCGATTCGGGGATGCCTTTGGCTCGCGCCGTACGCACATAGTCACCGGTGAGCGCCTCCGAGAGTGCCGCTCTGGATTGCATCACGTAAAGAGCCATAGGGTAAAGGCTTAGAACGATAGCAGGTAGCACCAGGTGAGCCAATGTATCACCAAAACGCCCCATGAGGTTCAATTGGTCATGGTTCAAGGCGACCCTGCCACCGAGTGGCAGCCAGCCAGTACGCGCCACGAAGAGGATAGCTAGTAACGCCACGAATATACGAGGCATGGAGATCGCGGTTGAAGCCAAGGCATAAATCGCTCCGCTGAGCCACTTTCGAGGAGTGACGGCCGCGGCGATCCCCAGCGGGAGACCCACGAGCCAAGCGAGTAAATAGGCGGATGCCGAGAGGAGGAGCGTGTTGCCCAATCGCGGCAAGACAAGACTCATGGCTGGTGAATCATAAAGGTATGAATATCCAGCATTTCCACTGAATAATCCCGAGAACCAGGCTAGATACCGCTCGCTGGGGGGTGCGTCTACGTCGCTCCGCTGACGGATGGCGGCTATGGTTTCGGGGGACATACGTGGATTCAATTCGACACTCTGGGACACATCCCCCGGTGCGAGAATGATCAGGTAGAAGGAAATGATAGAAACCAGAAATAGCAGGATTACTGACGCCGCAAACCGCCTGAGTATTCTGGTGATCACAAGTGCCCGCCAGCGAACCCGCTGTGGATTCGGCTTCTTAATAATAGGATAGCTTTCTCGGCGCTACATCTCAACCTGACGCACCAATTCATCCAGGATCAGGTTGCTGAAGAACAGGGCTGAAGCGTGCCATTTGGACCCTTCCAGGAGGAACAGTCGGAAAAATCCTCGAGAAATGCTCATATAAGTATTGTATGTTCAAGTTAATACCATACGCAAGTTGAGACTAAGCTTGAAGATTTTTCTTGACATGTCCGAGCCTTGTCGGTACCATCTCTCCAGTCTTTATGCTGTGACGGAGTGGTTCGCAGATCGTGGTGACGGCGGTACTGATTGGAATCAAAGGGTCTACCCGGGCAGGCTGGCATCAATATCGGCTCTAGGCACCAAGGAAAGGCCCTGAGTACACAAGGCTCGACTCTGGACTAATATACAACTATATGAATGAGTTAGATCGAGTGGAATCCCCTGGAGACTTCGGTATAACTGATCCAGACCGGCAACCTCTATCCCCCGGACTGAGAATCACAGCCATAGAGCTGGAGGAGGAGTCCAAGCAGCAATCTGGGACGGTGGTCAAACATCTGCCCAGGGGGAAGGTGGGCAATTCAAGGATTATCACCCATGATCCAGAATTGGAGGCCATACTCCACGAGGCGGCGAAAGTTGCTCGGAGCGACGCCTCCATCATGATCACCGGAGAAACAGGTACCGGCAAAGATCTTCTGGCCAATGAAATACATTCCTCGAGCCATCGATCGTCGAAACCCTTTGTGACGATCAATTGTGCTACCCTTTCGGAACAATTGCTTGAGAGCGAACTCTTCGGTCATGTCAGGGGAGCATTCACTGGGGCTGACCGCAGCAAGGTCGGGTTCTTCGAGGCGGCTAACGGAGGAACGGTCTTCCTCGACGAAATCGGAGAGGTGAGTCCGAGTTTTCAAGTTAAACTATTGCGAGTATTGCAGTACGGGGAATTCAATCGGGTTGGAGATATCAAGACCTATCATTCTAATGTCCGGATTGTGGCGGCTACGAATCAGGACCTTGAGCGCAGGGTTAAGGACGGGGGCTTCAGGAATGATCTCTACTACCGACTCAATGTCGTGAGTTTCAGATTGCCTCCATTGCGGGAGCGGAGGTGTGATATTGCGCCTCTGGCGGCGCATTTCGTGCAATTGATGTCTCGAGAATGCTCGCGGGAAATCCGGGAGATCTCGAAGGAAACACTGGAAGCGCTCCTGATGTACGACTGGCCCGGAAACGTACGCGAACTCCGAAACGTCATGGAGCGGGCTGTTATTCTCTGCGACGGCCTCGCTCTCGGACCTGAAACGATCCCCAAGAAGCTGAGATCATTCGTACGCTTGAGGGAGGAGTCCGGAAACGCGGCTTTCGACGTGGCCGATCTCAACGTTCCCTTCAAAGATGCCAAAGAGCGGGTCCTCGGCCAGTTCGAATCGGCTTACATCCATCATCATTTGTTACTCAGTGAAGGAAACGTTTCCCAAGCCGCGAGGAGCACCGGTATTTACGCCGCCAATCTCTACGAGAAGATCCGGCGCTACGGGATCGACCCGGACAAGTATCGCCAAAGGACTCGTACTCTGGCTGCCGCCACCATGAGGGTGCCGGCGTCGCGTCCCTCTGCAATACGGAGGGGGCTTTCCGAGGACTGTGTGGCTCCCGCGGTAGAAGAAGCCGTCTAAAATCAGCGCAGGACTCCATTCCGACGAAGGGCTCCGTCCCTCTGGGCTATCCCTTTCTTATAGGTTAGCATAAGGTTAACTCCCAAACCTTTAGTAGTTTATCAAGTTGCTCAAAATCAGTAGTATTTTCGCTACAGTTGTCATACTCCGCCCGCCCGCCTCGTTTTGATCCCAACCGCGACACGCCTCTCGATGGTTAACAAAACGCTTTAAACTCGCGGTCCTAAAGCCATGCAGTTTGGATTCGCCCGCGACCGCTCGACAGCACGCATGACGCTGACAAACCGGGAGCGGTGTTTGGGTCGAACTGGTCTACTCTCACGTTTTCACTAGAACCACATCGTGGCTGGATCGATGAATAGACCGCACTGCTATACTGTATATTATTCTGTTGCTGTATTTTAACTGTCCATACCTCACAGTTCACCTCATCACGGCACATGGGTTGCTCAAGTTCGGCGAGCATTTTCGCTGAACTGAAAGGAGCATCCTCGCAGTTCTGACAGCACGAGAAGAAAAGCAGTACGCAAGGAGGTCGACGACAGATGCCTGCACTGAGATTCCAAAGAGCCCTAATTTTTAGCCTCTTGTTCGCTATGACGGTGGTGATGCTTCCCGCCGCCCGAGCCGATCACTCTCAGGCTGCGAAAACGCCGGGAGTCTCCGGTCACTCAGCTAAGATCACCTTGCGTGCGTCCGGGCGGGGAGCTCCGGAGATAACCTACGCCGACGGCTCCGATCTCCCCCAGGTTTCGGATCCCGGTCAGGGAGCCGCGAACCGGGCGGCATCTGGCGGTGCATCGGCCTGCATGACTCTGAGCGACATGAATGAGGATGGCATCGAGGACGTCATCACCGCGTATGCCGGGGGCAACATAGGCATCCGCTACGGTCAGTCGAAAGGCCGATTTGCGGAGCCGGCATTTATAAGCTCAGAGGCCCTGTCACCGACAACGACGCTGACCACGGACCTAAACGGGGACGGCCATATGGACATCGTGGTTGGTTACGCGGACGCGGCCTTCGTTTCGGTTTACGACGGGACGGGCCTGGGACTCTTCTCGACGGCCCGGAACCTCCCCATCCGCGGCTCGGCTCGGGCGTTGATCAGCAGCGACTTCAACGGGGACGGCCTTTCGGATTTGGGGGTCGCAGCTTCGTCGCCTTCGACGCTGAACGTTCTCTTTGGGAGCGGCGCATCCAGCCTCGGCAATTCGAAAGAGTTCAGAGTCTGGCCTAACAATGCAAACGTCGAACCCGTGGCCATGCGCCTGGTCGATGTGGATGCAGACGGACGCGAGGATATCGTCGTCGCAGTTCGGGGTGACGAGAATGGCTACGCGGTTCTCTACGGCACGGCCGGATACATCTTCACCTCGCCATTCAGGACCCTCGCCGGCTTGGACGTGCAGGACCTGCTCGTCACCGATCTGAATCGGAACGGCAGGATGGATCTGGTGATCTCCGACGGTTCCTCTGGAGAGCTGCTCATCTACCAGATTGACGGCAACCGCAAATGGCAGAAAGTGCAAACCGTCGAGCTGGGAACCCAGACCGGCGCGATCGCGTCCGGCAGTATCAACGGCGACCGGTATCAGGATCTGGCGGTGATTGAGCCCGGCCAGGACAAGGTCGCGGTTCTCCTTGGATCAGAAGGCGCCCTCTTCGGCCAGCCGGTGCTGTTGGATGTGGATAGCGCGCCCTCTCGGATCCTGACCGCCAAGCTGAATGGCGACGCGCTGGATGACCTGATCATCGCCAAGGGGACCAATGGCAGCGTGGTCGTCTCGTTGAGCGAGCCTCCGCGGATTACGGTGACCACCGGCGTCGATTCGGCTGACTTCCTGAGCGGCGGATCGGTTACCGATCTCCCAGGGCCCGACGGAAAGATATCTCTTCGTGAAGCCATCGTAGCGGCCGTGAACACCCCGGGACCGCAGACGATCACCTTCAGTATCCCGGTGACCGATCCCGGATTCGACGGCAGGGTCCATCTCATCCCCGTCATCGACAAGTTCCCCGACCTCGCGAACGGCGGAACCACCATTGACGGTACCACGCAGACGACCAGCGTAGGCAATACCAACCCGAACGGCCCTGAGATTGTGCTGGAAGGCTCGAGCGCGGGGTTTGTGGATGGCCTGGTCGTCAGCTCGTCAGTAAACGCCATTCGTGGCCTGGCGATCCACAGTTTCCAGGGCAGCGGGATCAAGATCTTCGGCAGCGCCACCGGCAATGTCGTTACCGGCTGCTACCTGGGCACGGATGAGAGTGGTGAGCGGGCGTCGGGCAACGGACTCTTTGGAATCCTTGTCTCAGGCGGCGGATCACAAGCCAACATCATCGGCGGAACCGAGCGGGAGTCCCGCAATCTGATTTCGGGTAATGTCAGCTACGGCATCGGACTCAATTATCCGACCTTTGATAATCAGATCATGGGCAACTACATCGGCGTGGATGCTACCGGGATGAAGCCCCTCCCGAACGGCGCCGCCGGCATCGTCCTGTCAGGTGTGCGTAACAATACGATCGGGACGGCCATAGCCGGAGGTGGAAACCTGATCAGCGGAAACGCGCGCCATGGCATCGAGCTTGTCGACAGCAAGAACAACCAGATCAGCGGCAACCTGATCGGAACCAACCGCCTGGGCACAGCGGGCATCGGCAATGGCGGAGACGGCATCGCGCTGACCGTGGTCAACTCGGGCTCGCTTAACAACATCATCGGCGGACTTTCTAACGGCGCCCGGAACCTGATCTCCGGTAACTCCGGTAACGGCCTCAGCATCATCGCCGGCGGCGGCAACATCATCACCGGTAACTACCTCGGCGCCGCGGTGGACGGCAAGGCGGCCGTGCCGAACGCCGGAGACGGTATCGTGTTAAGCACGCAGAGCGAGGGCAACATCATCGGCGGAAGCCTCGCGGGCGCCCTCAACCTGATCTCGGGCAATGGCGGTAACGGCGTGACGATCAGCCGGGATGCCGTGAGCAACCGGGTTATCGGTAACATCATCGGGCTGGATGTAACCGGCACAGCCCTGCTCGGCAACGGCAACGACGGCGTCGCGATTCACAACGGCGGCAACAACCTCGTGGGCGGAACCGACGAGGCCTCGCGCAACCTGATTTCGGGCAACGGCGGCGACGGCATCGAGATCGTCACCTCCATCAATAACCAGGTTCAGAGTAATTTCATTGGAACCGACAAGGCGGGCACCGGGGCATTCGGGAACCAAGCAAACGGAGTCCTGGTCACGCTCTCGGCGGGCAACAACATCATCTCCAGGAACACGATCGCCTACCAGGCCGACAACGCGGTGCGCATCGTCAATGACGCCGGCGGGAACCGCGTCACACGCAATGCGATGTTCGCGAATGCGGGTGAAGGTATCGACCGGGCAGGCGCCGGTGTGATGCCTGAGATCTCCTCGATCATCAACAACGGAAACGGAACCGTGACCGTCAACGGTCGCTATCCCACCACCAACATACCCCAGGCTGCCCTGATTGAGATCTTTCGCGCGGATCGCGAAGCCTCAGGGCGAGGCGCAGGCCAGACGTTTATCGATGAAATTCGGCCTGACAAGTCTGGAAATTTCTCGAAAGTGCTGACCGGACTCGCGGATGGACAGGTGCTGACCCTCACTGCAACCGACGCAACAAACAGCACCTCTGAATTCTCCACCAATTTTATGATCGACATGACACCCCCCATCGTGACCGTGTTGGTCCCGAATGGTGGAGAAGCCATCCGCACCGGCGGCACGTTTACGTTCCGTTGGGATGCCTCGGACAACGTCGGCATCCTGACTCTGGACCTGCTGCTATCGACCGACAGCGGCGCGACCTTCTCGAAGACGATCGCAACCGGCATACCCGGCGACAAGAAGAATTACACCTGGTCGGTTCCCTCCGATCTTCAAAGCGAAACAGTCCGCCTCAGGGTAGTGGCTCGTGACGCCGCGACCAACCAGGGTCTCAGCCAGAGCGACCAGAACGCCAAACTGCTTCCCGGTTCGCCCCAGGTCATCATGCTCGGGCCGATTGCCGGCTCGGTTTATCAGGAGCACCATCAGGTCACCTGCACGTGGCAATCGAGCGACGACGCCGGCGTGCAGTCCCACGAAGTCCGGCTCTCGTCCGATGGCGGGCACACCTATCCGACCGTTATCGCCGCGAATCTGCCCGGCCATGTTCAATCCTACACGTGGACGGTTCCCAAGATGACCTCGACGGCCAAGGCGCGGTTCCGCGTCGTGGCGAAGGACGCAACGGGGCTTCGCGGGCAGGACGACAACCAGGGACCGGTACTGATCGACACCACTGCCCCGAGTGCAGCAGTGCTCTCCCCGAACGGCGGCGAGCTGCTCCAGACCGGAACCGCCGTCACCTTGAAGTGGGAATCGAATGACGACCTGGAAATTGCCTCGCAGGACCTCCTCTATTCGCTCGACGGCGGGGCTAGCTATACGACAGTGATTGCCGGCGGCCTGCCGCCCTCCGCGCGCAGCTTCGAGTGGAAGCCTCCGGCTGAGGCGGCTACCTCCGTGGCCAAGTACCGGGTCGTGGTGCGCGATCGGGCCGGCAACGTCGGCCTGGACAGCAGCAAGTCCCCGTTCGCTATGCGCCGGCGTGAACCCCTCGTAGCCTTCGGCGCCCTGCCCCACAACAACGTGCTGCTCGGCGGATCGACGGCCTATATCACCTGGAACGCCTCCGATGAGAAGAGCATCGTCTCCCAGGATCTCGAACTGTCACTGGACGGCGGCGCCACCTTCCCGATCGGGTTGATCAGAAACCTCCCGGGAGCGGTGCAGTCCTTCAGCATGCCCGTGCCCGCCAACCTCACCACCCGGACGGCCCGGTTGCGCGTAGTCGTACGAAATGTGGAAGGCTTCCAGGGCATGGCCATGTCGCCTACGAACCTGTCTATCGACGCAGTCTCTCCGTCGGTGCGGATGATCACGCCCAGTGGCGGCGAGCTCCTGCAGGGCGGTTCACAGTTCACCATCAGCTGGATATCCTCCGATGACCTGGCGGTGGAGACTCATGCGGTGCTGCTATCGACCGATGGCGGCCTGACCTATCCGACGACACTCGCCACCGTGGCCGGTTCGACGCAGAGCTTCAATTGGAGCGTTCCCAACGACCTCGCCACCGACCAGGCACGGATCCGCATCGTGGCCAATGATGTGGCCGGTCGTGCTACGCAATCCGACATGTTCAGGAATATGGTGCTGCGGCCGGTGGATACGGTGCCGCCATCGATCCTGATCTCCGCACCGCAGGGCGGTGAGGTGCTCAAGGCCGGCACTGCCATGACGGTTCGCTGGGTCTCTTCCGACAACCTCGGCATCGCGGGCCAGGATCTGCTGCTCTCCTTGGACGGCGGAGCCGCCTATTCGACCGTAGTGGCTGGACTTGGGGGCCGGGAAGATCACTTCACCTTCAACCTGCCCGCCAATGTCGGGACGCTTCAGGCCAGGGTTCGCGTCGTGGCCCGGGATCTCGCCGGGAACGATGCCAAGGCCGACAATATTTCGAACTTCATGATCGATTACCTGTCGCCCACGGTCGAGGTCAAAGGGCCGAACGGCGGTGACTTGTTCCTGGGAGGCAATGCTCGAAAAATCGAATGGACCGGATCGGACGATACGGGCGTGGTCAGTTACGACATCCTGCTCTCGACCGATGGCGGACGCAGTTACTCACCCATGGCTGGCGCGACCGGTCTTCCGGGAACGGCAACCAGCTTTATGTGGAACCCGGCCAAGGGGGTGAGCACTGGCTCGGCAAGGATTCGCGTGGTGGCGCACGACGGAGTGGGCAACGCCACCGCTGACGATAGTGACCGAAATTTCTCGGTCTTTAATTAGCAGTTAGCGGTTAAACCCCAAAAAGGAGGTGTGAGAGCCCAAGGTCGAATAAAAAGCCAAACTCGAGGGAAAAAGAAGAACCCGGGGAATCACCGCAAGGTGAGACTCCGGGTTTTTCCTTATTCCGGCCGAAGAGTGAAACCCGAGGATCGAGCCTGGAGACATCAACGAGGACCCGTGGCTTCAGTCGGATTCGATCATACGCCTCCCGATTCCACCGAAGCGTGTGCTCGTCGGCCGCTCCACCCGCGATATACTCGCACGCCATATGCGAGATTCTCGCTCGGGCCAGGGCCTCAAAGTCCGCCAAGCAGGTAGCGATCGTCTTCGTGATCTCGGTCATCCTTCCGATTCCATATCACCACCTGTCACTCCCCACGGCCATCGGACCGGCACCGATCGTGGGTTCTATTAATCACCCGGGACGATTCCTTTATCACCGGGGCTGACGCAACCTCCATCACGCGATTAAGGCCCTATGGGACAAACGCCGCCTGCAGGTCAAACCCCTATCTGGCTCAGCGCGTGGGCGACTCGCCCCATGATCTCGGTGAGTGTGGGATGGGAAGCCTCGAAGTGCTCGATCGCCTCTGAAAGGCGCTGTCGGGCCGGATGATCCTGGCGGGGCGCTTCAAGCTCGGTGCGATGGAGCAGTTCCTGAACATCGGTCATCAAGTGCCGGAGCAGATCGCGCGATTGGCTGTCGACCGTCTCCGTCCGGCCGAGTTCTGCGTGGAGCTGTTCGAGTAATTCTCTGAGATGCTGTCTTTCCATCGGGCAAGGTCCCTGGATAGGCAAGTGTGGCGGACTAGGGGTGTTCCTCGAGAGCGTCTGGAGGCGGCTCGGCCGTTCCTACCGCTCCCAGAATCCGTTCCGCTGTTTCCTGGCCGGCCTGCTCCAGACTGTACCAGGATCCGGACCGTCCGCCAGGTACCGGTAGTACATTCCGGTACCGCTGGTAGACCCGGCCGGTGGAGACGGCCTTCCCGGTGCCTGGCGCATAGACCATGTAGTTCACGACAATATCACCCGGGTTGTTCGACATCATATCGGTCCCCCCCATGTTGTCCAATTCAAAATCGATCAGGGCTACATAGGTTTTGGGGTCAGACTTCGCTTTCTCGCTGGCCTCCTTCCGGTTCATCTCGGTCGGGGCGGAGATCACTTCGATGTGTTTGGAGCGCTGAAGGCGCTCGGCGCAGCTCTGGGTGATCGTCCGGGTATACATGCTTGAGACCATGCCTCCCTGCGGAGCTTGGGCAAGCAGGAGCGTGAATGCGGGTTTTGCGGGCTTGTCGCTCTGCAACCGGCCCGGCGCTTCAAACTCGGCAGGCGGCTGGATCGGAGGAGCATTGTCCGTCTTCGGCTGACGCCGGCCTGACTGGGAAATGGCCAAAGAAGTGAAGGACAACAGGCAGAGCACACTGGCCAGAAGCGCCCGGGCACTCCAGTCTCCCCGGTGGCAGTTACCAGATTCTGATCGTCCCTTCATCGGCCGCTCCCGAAGCCCTCCCGAAGTCCTATGATACCACTTCGATATCAGAGAACCAGGATCAAGACTCCGCTCGCCATCAGGGCGACGACCCAGAGCATGTCGAGGTTGATCCAGGCCCGCCGCAACATCGCCAGCCCGAATTTCTCGTAGACAAGGACGGCGGTCAGCCCGGCCACGATCAGGTACCCGGCGCTGTGAACCGCCACGGCGGCCAGCCATGTGAGTGGTTCGGAAGTAGCCAGTCCGTGAGCCCCGGGAGGCAGTGCGGCGGCATGACCTGCGTGCGAAAGGTGAGGCCCTTGCTGCGGCCAGCCGAAAACGACAGGCAGCAGCATCAATCCGGCGCCGTGGGCCGAGGCCATGATGAACGACCAGAGCGTCAGATCCCGGAATCCTACGCGCATGCCCACCCAGGCGGGGTGACGGGAACGGATGAGCCGGTACAGCCCGAATCCCAGGAGCGCTGCGGCGGCGCCGTACCGTAGTCCCTTCGGTGGAAGCGCGGCTTGAACCAGCCAGACTAGAGCCAACACCGCGCCGATCGAAAGCGCATGACCCAGCGCGATCGGCGGCAGGGCGTCCAGCACGCCGCGGCGACTCTTCTCCTGCATTCCCAGGGCCACGGCGAAGAGCCATCCCATACCGGGATTGATCCCGTGGTACGCCCCGAGTCCGAAAAGTGTGACCCAGGGCCAGAACTCGTTCATGTGTAACAGTAGGAGTCTGAGGAACAGTCACCGCCCTCAAGCCGGATCTGATGCGAGCGGTATCCGTCAAATTCCACGAAGAAATCGGGATCCACCTTCAACCCGCCCGCCGGGTCGGCGTCGAGTTTGACCATCCAGCTTCGTACTCCCTCGGGATAGAACTGTTCGTCCCAGGCATGGTAGAGGGAATTGGTGAAGTAGACACGTCTGCCGTCGCGGCTCACCTCGACCATCTGCGGTGCGCCGTTCAATGGCACCGACGGCCTCTTCGGATGCGGGGTGCGCCGGACGATTCCTCCCAGATGGACGGAACCCGTTAGCCGGGGACTGAATGGATCCGACACGTCATATTGCCGCATTTCTCCCGTGCCCCAGCAGGAGACATACAGGACGCGGTCGTCCAGCGAGAGGTTGATATCGCTGACCAGGGGCGGTACCGCCTTGAACCCTTTCAGCAGCGGCGGCAATTGTTCGGGGTCGGCGGGCTCGGCCGGGATCTCGATCACCTTCCGTATGCTCCAACTGCCATTCTCACGATGCCACACCCAGACCGAACTCGAGAGATCCTTGAGCGAGACCACGACGCCGACGAACCCGTAGGCCTTCGTCGGATCGTGCGCGGCCCGGAGTTCCAGCACCAACTGGTGTTCGGCGCCGAGGTCGAGCGCCTGCAGGTGTTTCCTGCGCCGCAGGTCCCAGATGTGAAGGTGATGGCCATATTTGCTGTTCAGGAGCAGCTCGGGGACCAGCCCGTTCTCAATCATGTTGGGCGTGCCCCATTCACTAGTGATCATGGTGTCCTGGCCCAGGTGCCACCAGAAATCATAGGCCAGATACTGCGGCCCGCGATCCATCTCCCACTGTCCGAGGACGTCGAAAGAGAAGTGGTCGAGGAGGAAGATGCCGCCGGGCCCTTCGCCATCCGGAGACCCCAGACCGCTGACGTAAATCCCCTCGGGGCCGCAGTGGATCGTGTGGAGGCGGGAGTAACGGGCCCGCGTGAAGACTTCCTCCGGTTCGATGACGCGCACGATCTTCGGATTCAGGGGATCGGGTTTGGTGTCGAGGATATGAATTCGCGACGAACGCAGTCCGGGTACGATGAGGTACCTGCGCTCGACGTGCGGGTGCGGCGCATACGGGCAGAGCGCCGAGCTACACGCATTCCACCCGAAGTGGTGCAGTTCGTCTCCGGCCTTCGGCATGTCTATTTTACCGACGATCGTGCCGTATCGGGGCGACGCCGGGGAGAGATCCACCACCGTCATTCTGTCGGGGCGGCCATCCTTGGTCGGATTGAAGGCGGCTACATAAGCGAGTTTCTCGGGCGGTCCCAGCATCGCCAGCCGGGGTGAGGGGTAGAAGGTCGGGTCCGGTTTCCATTGCGCCATCTCGATCTCCTCCTGCGTGCTTGAGAATTGCTGCTCTGAATGATCGATGTCGCCGCGACCATGCTCCGCAGGGACAAGCTACGAGTTGAAAGCGACCCCGCCGGGATTCGACTAGTCCCGGCGGGAAATCCATCCGCCGCCGAGCACGGCATCCCGGTCGTAAAAGACGACGGCTTGCCCCGGGGTGATGGCTCGCTGGGGTTCGTCAAAATCGATCCCGGCTGAGCCCCCCTCGAGTGCCATCACGCTTCCCGATCCCTCGTCGTGGCGATAGCGGATCTTCATCGTCGCCCGCACGGCGGCGTCAGGTCGAGGGATCGAGACCCAGTTGACCCTATCGGCGACCAGTCGACCCGATAGGAGATCGCCGCCTTCACCCACCACCACTTGGTTTCTTGAGGCGTCGATGCGAATGACATACATCGGCCTTCCGACAGCGAGCTCGAGCCCGCGGCGTTGTCCGACGGTGAAGAGGTGGACGCCTTCGTGCCGGCCGAGCACTTCTCCGGATGTCGAAACCAGATCCCCAGGCTTCGGCTGCTTCGCGGACAGCGTCTCGGGCAGTCGATTCGACTCCTCGGTACCGGCGGGCTTGCCGTCCTTCATGTATTCATTCAGGAACCGACGGTAATTCCCATCGGGAACGAAGCAGATTTCCTGACTCTCGCCCTTTTCGGCATTGGGAAGGGAAGCTTCGCGCGCGATCTGCCGTACCTCGGCCTTGGTCATTCCTCCCAGGGGGAAGACGGTCTTCGAGAGTTGCTCCTGGGTCAGCTCGAACAGAAAGTAGGACTGGTCCTTGAGCCGGTCGACGCCTCGCAGGAGTTGCCAGCGATCAGCTTTCTCATCCAGCGCGGTCCGCACGTAGTGACCGGTGGCCACTCGCTCAAAACCGAGGGACTCGGCATAATCGAGGAGCGAGCGGAACTTGACCTGGGTGTTGCAATGGACACAAGGGATGGGCGTTTCACCCTCGAGATAGCTTTGGACAAAGGGAATGATCACTTTCTTCTCGAACGCCGCCTCCCGGTTGAGAACATAAAAGGGAATTCCGAGCCGGTGGGCCACCGCCCGCGCGTCATAGACATCGTCGAGGGAACAGCAGCGCGAGGGCATCTCCCGCCCGTCGGGCCCGAGACCGCGCCGCTGATTCCAAAGCTGGAGGGTGAAGCCCACGACCTCGTGGCCTTCCCGTTTGAGCAATGCGGCCGCGGCCGAACTATCGACCCCGCCGCTCATGGCGATGGCTATGCGCATCCCGGTGTTGCGGTCGCTGATCTGTCCGCCTCAGAATCAAGCTGATATTATATCAGCTTATGCCTGACGCGACAGTTGAGAAATACCGGATCCGCGCGGAGCCCTTCTATGTCCCGGCGAACAATGAGATCGGCCTCTTCGAGGCGGCGTTCCACTCCAAGCTCCCGGTTATGTTGAAGGGTCCCACCGGGTGCGGTAAGACCCGTTTCGTCGAGCACATGGCCTGGAAACTCGGCCGGCCGCTGATCACCATTGCCTGCCACGAGGATCTGTCGGCCACCGACCTCGTGGGACGGTTTCTGCTCGAAGGCCAGGAGACCATCTGGCACGACGGACCGCTGACGACGGCCGTCAAGCACGGGTGCATCTGCTACCTCGATGAGGTCGTAGAGGCGCGTAAGGACACTATTGTCGTGATCCATCCCCTGACCGACGACCGCCGGATACTGCCCATTGAGAAACTGGGCACCCT
>JACQTD010000142.1 GCA_016210985.1 Acidobacteriota bacterium | reverse complement strand
TTCTTCATGTGTGTAATACACACTCGGGTAACATTGAGGCAAATCCTGAGGTACAACCTGTGGATTCTGGAATACAGTCTGGCAGGAGGCGCAACGTCGATACGTGAATTCGCCGGGAGTCCCGTGTAGTCGGTCTGGGGACCGGAATAGTATTTTGGCGCCTCGGGCGCCACAGACTGGACATACCGGCAAGAAGGCCGTTCGCGGTACGGGCTGCGAAACATCCAAGGCCAGACCTTCTCGATCCATTTTCCCGTTCACGCCGCGCGGTACGCTAATGTTTAAAGAATGCGGAGTACCGCGCGATTGAATGCCTACGAACGAGTCCAGTAGACTCCCGTCCAGTCGATCGTTTGTATATGATCAACAATGCCATGAGCGCGCCGGTAATCCTCCACGGCCTGCCGGCAGGCAGGGACTGCCCCATAATCGTCAACGATCAAATACCCCCCCGGTGAGAGCTTGGGATATAGGCCTACGAGGGCATCCATGGTCGATTCATACATATCTCCGTCCAGCCGGACTACCGCCAGCGTCCCAATCAGGTCGCTGGATAGCGTGTCGCGAAACCACCCCTTCAGGAACAGGACCTGATCGTCGAGGAGGTTATAGCGGTCAAAGTTGGACATGACAATCTCGATGGGTACGCAGAGCTCTCTTATTGTGTGATGAGGATCTCCGGCATCAGACGGGTATTTCGTGGGATTCGGAGGGGGAAGACCCGCAAATGAGTCCGCTACCCATACATATCGGTCGGTGATGTCATATGCCTTGAGGACCGCGCGCATGAATATCGAGGCGCCACCACGCCACACGCCCGCCTCGATGAGATCACCGGGTATTCCTCTCTCAATGACATCCTGGATACAGAACTGCAAATGGTCGAGCCGGGTATTACCGATCATCGTATGGGCATGAGAAGGCCAATCCCGACCCTCGCGCCTGAGTTGTTCGTCAACCGACTCAAAACGTACGACGCTCATGTCACGAGCAGCCAACATTCCAACGATCATGCGTTTCCATAGGTTTCGAGGCTTTATCGGCACCGGGCATGGATGCACGTAAAGTTGGTCTGTCAAGCATGACTTCAGCAGATCTAGATAAAGGGATCGCATGCTGTCTATCGCGCTGGCTGGCGAGAGCTTGTTTGGATTCGTGATGCCCATAATCTCAGTGTAGGCGCTCCCAAGTGGAAGAAGTGAGTACCGGTCCGAAGATGGGGTTGTATAATTCTCCGTTACGATAATGGTCCCGGAGGGTAATGTCGAAGGCGACAGCATTCTGAATTCCATCGAGCATGCCAGCGTATGTGTCACTGATGCTTACACTGACGAAGTATCTACCGCTGGCCAGGCGCGGTTCAGGCATCGTGCACCGTACGCGGCACGGTGTCGTCATATCTCCTAAGGGAGATGACTCGAAGTACGAAGCGACGGTGGTTATTCTGCGACTCAGATGGTCCTCGATCGCTATGGCCACCCTCGGATCCCGAATCGGCGACTGAGGCTGCAACTCCAGCTCAATCACAATGGGCTCGTTCGGTGGGTAACCGTTAGTGGGAGTGCCATCCTGTGTATAGAGTGTCAGTCGGCGAATTATCGGGCAAAGGGTGCGAGGACGGGCGGGGTGTGCGGTCAGGTCGAAACCACCTTCTGCCGAGGTCAGCGCATTTTGCAGGTAAGCTCGAACGACCAGATCTGCAGGCCCCTGATCACCCAGCCTCCCTGACGATATGAGCAGGACGCGTCCACATAACTGCTCGATGGCCGCCATGTTGTGGCTCACGAGCATGACCGTCCGGCCGCTTCGTGCGACGTCTCCCATCTTTCCCAGACATTTTTTCTGGAAGCTCATGTCTCCAACGGCAAGAACTTCGTCGACGAGCAGTACTTCGGGTTCCAAGTGCGCAGCCACGGCGAACGCGAGCCGGAGGTACATTCCATTCGAGTAGTGCTTCACCGGGGTATCGACAAAAGTCTTGACTTCAGCGAAGTCTACGATTTCGTCGAATTTAAGCGCGACCTCATCTCTCTTCATGCCGAGTATTGCGCCATTCAGATAAATATTCTCTCGCCCGGTGAGTTCCGGGTGAAAGCCCGTTCCCACTTCGAGCAAGCTCGCAACTCTTCCGAATAAGTCAACCTGACCGGTGGTGGGTTCCGTGATGCGCGAGAGAATCTTGAGAAGGGTCGACTTTCCCGCGCCGTTGGGGCCGATAATCCCAACCACCTCCCCGGGCATGATATCAAAACTGACGTCCTTGAGCGCCCAGAACATGGTGGGCTGCGAGGATTGCGGATACCGAGCCAACGATCTTCCTTTTCCACCGCTTGGGGTGGACTTGCCCGGGGGCAGGATTCCCAGTCGGCGGAGCGGCGACGAAATGCCGATTGAGACTGCGTCACGCAGCGTCAAGTAGCGTTCCCCGCTGCCGATGCGGTATTGCTTGCTTAGGTTGTCGACTCTGATGATCGGGCGCATGAGGTATCGAAGTCACCCCGATCCCAGCTCAAAGATCGGGGCTAAGTTCTGGTTGTCGCCGCGCATGTCGAAGAGAGTCCATAACAGGCCGGCCCCAATGTAGCGCAACGGTGCCGGATAGAGGAAGCTCGCAGCGTTCTGATTAGTGGGTGCCCCGTTGGTGTTGGTGTGAAAAGCGGGGATGGCTGGAAGAGGGCAAGTCACCCCGAAGAATCGATCAAACAGGTCCACGTCTACTCCGACAGGGACTTGATTGATGAAGATGTGAAGATGAGGAGCTGTTCCCGCCCGGGGAGCCTCCGGCTGCGCTCGATCCGGAGAACCGAGTGGGGCGCTGCGTGCTGCCCACCGCCTAGGAGGTCCTAGGCGGAGTCGACCCTGAGGTCGCTGTCGCGGAGGACTGTGAATGCTTTCTGCCCTTGGTGAGACGCTCCATGCGCATCCGCTGAGATGGTGACCAGCCGGGTCTGTACCTGATTGATCAGGCGGCAGTAGGCGCAGACTTCACCCACGGTGGGTTGCGCGCAGATCGTGCAGGGGGCGAGGACTACATCCTCAGCGTCCACAAACAGATGACGCGCCTTGAGGAAGCCGTCGAGAAACCTGCGCTTCGTTCCGGGGGTCTCGTGTTCGAGCCGGTTGATGACGTCTTTGTATTCGAGTGTGGTCGCACCTACCGCGTAGGGGCATTCGTCGCGCACGTACGGCAGACTGTTGATCAGCGTGTAGATCGTGGTCTGCTTCTCCGTGAAATAAATAAACGGCTTCACTTTCCTCTTCAATCCCTCACGATCTTCAAGGACGGGATACTGCCGGGCGAGATAACCGGTCTCCCACCGCAGGGTGTTCGAAAAGAGGACAGCGACTTCATCGTCGAGGTTGTGCCCGGTGGCGATCACGTCATATCCCAGTTCCAGTGAGGTACGGTTCATGAAGTAGCGTTTCACCAGACCACAGGCGGAGCAGGATGAGCGCGCCGTCAGATCCTTGATTTGCGGGATCGGCGCGCCCACGGCCTCGCTGACGCTTTGGACCCGCAGGGGTCTTCCCAGGGCTTCGGAAAGCGCGATGCAGGCCTGTTTGGATTTACTCGAATAACCATCCTCTCCCACGATACCCAGGTCAATGTAAAATCCGTCGGCTTCGTATCCCAGCGTGCGCAGCGCGTGCCAAAGTGCCAGACTATCCTTGCCACCCGAGACTGCGACCAGGATACGATCGTTCCGCGTGAACATGTTGAACTTCCGTATGGCTCGGTCGGTGTGGTCCACGAACCATCCCGGATAACACCCGCGGCAGAGCGCCAGCTTGTGCTCGGGCATGTGAGCGATGGCCCGCCCGGCACACTTCTTACACTTCACGTTCACCCCCGGAAATCACGCGTATCAGTTCGACCTCGTCCTGGGCTTCAATCATCTCATCTTCGGTGATGATCTCTTCATTCCTCACCACGACGACGGTTTCCGGCAAAACGTCCAGCTTTTCCAGAAGCCGTTTCGCAGGCATGCGTAGCGGAAACTCGAATTGCTTAGCTCCAAACCTGACTCGCATCGGCAACCGTGAATTCTAGACCAAGTTCACCTGAATAACGAGCACCGGTGGGAGGGCCGGACAAACCTGGCTCGTAGTTCCGCCTATAAGTCGGGCCCCGATTACTCTCCGCAAAGGTTCAGATAGAGCGCCTCGGTATCCTGGATCATCCGTTCGAGGGTGAAAGCGCCCTCAATTCTCCTCCGTCCCGCCTCACCCATCTCCTGCCGCCTGCTTGGCTGGTCAAGCAATTCAATGATCGCCTCGGCGGTTCGCTCGGGGTTGCAGGGAGGAACCAGGAGGCCGGTCAAGCCGTCGTCCACCGCGTCCGGTATTCCATCAATCGACGGAACAACGACTGGTTTTCCACTAGCCATGGCCTCCAGCAGGGTCAGCGGCAACCCTTCAAATATCGATGTGAGCACGAATATATCAAGGGCGGCCAGCAACTCCGGAATGTCCCGCCGCAGCCCCGTCAGTATGACGCGGCCGCCCAGGCCGGCGCTCCGGATCCGCGCCTCGATCGTTTCACGCAAGGGTCCTTCTCCCACTATCACGAATCTTGCATCAGGGAATCGCTGCAGGACCAGATTCGCCGCATTGATGAAATATTGATGACCCTTCTCAGGGCTCAGCCGACCGATGGTCCCTACCAGCAGGCCGCCGGAGGAATCCAAGAACTCGCGCCGTACAAACCCGCCGACCACATGAGGACAGAACCGTTCCGTATCGACGCCATGGTGAATGGTTCTCAGCCGCTCGGACGGCAGAAGATAGTTCTCCATCGCGAGCCGGTGGTTGGCTTCTGATCCGACGATCGTGACATCGACCAGCCCATTCACCACATGAAGAAGCGTGCGGCCGCGCCAGGTGTAGCTCCGCGGGTTCATGGTGGGCGCGTGGTTGGTTGTTACCACAGCGCGCACCCCTGCCATTCTCGCTGTGGCAATCGCCAACCTGCATGCGTAGGGATGGGGAAGATTGAAATGGACAAGATCCGGTGTGGCGTGCCGGAACATGGTCCAAAGCACTGAGGCGCTAGATACCGCTTTCCTCTCCATCCTTAGGACCTGCAGGTTCGCGGCATGCGCGCTCTCCACCATCGGCGCGAGGGCGGCGTCACCCGGCAATATCAGTCGCGGTCGGAACCGGGATCGGTCCAGGCGCTCCGCCAGAAGCATGAGGTAAGCCTCCGCACCGCCCATTTCGCTGGCATCGGTGAAATATGCTAATTCGATTGGCACCGACATCCCTTGGAACTGCCAGTGTAGTGACAAAGCATTGGCTCGACAAGGAACCCGGAGCGTGCAGCGAGAGGGTTGTTGATGCGCCGCTGAAGCTCAATCCTCGGTTTCCTAAGGCAAGCCCATGAATGACGCGCCGGGAATATACCCTGCCCCGTCAAGGAGATTCGTTCAGGGTCGATGCCTGAACGGAATCTCTCCACAAGTTCCTTCGCGAAATACGCTCTTGCTGGATTGGACACCGCTGTGATAGGTTCCGCCCGGCTTCAGCCACAATTGATTTGTCGAGCGGTTATCTCTTTATCCGAAGGGAGAAATTCATGTTTGCGGAAAAGCAATTCTATACCCTGATCATCGCGCCGGCACGAAGCTCACAATGGTACAAGATTATCCTTCAGCACCGGCATCTCTATGCGCTGGGCGTGCTTTCGATTACGGGGGTGTTGATTGTCACCACGGCGGCGATCTGGTTGGTGAAACAGGCCGTACTGCTCGTCAATTATCACCGGGTACAAGGCGAGAATCGCGCGCTCAGGGCTGAGTTCTCAACCACACTGCACGATCTACGCTCCCGGCTCAATCTGATCGAGAAACAGTCGCAGCAACTTACCGATATGGCCAAGGAGATGGGTATGGAAGTTGAATTACCCAGCGTGGCACTCCAGCCGGAAATGGTTGGTACCGGCGGACCCGCCGACCTGCAGAGTTTCGCAAGCGAACTCCAGCGTGTGGAAGCCAAGTTGAAGGAACTCCACGTCAATTTCGTGACTGAACGTGTGAGCGCCACGCCCAGTGGCTGGCCGACCGAGGGTCGGATGACAGGACGTTACGGTGTGAGGCACAATCCCTTCGGAGGCGGAACGGAGTTCCATGCGGGCCAGGACATCTCCGCGCCCCACGGGCAGCCGGTCCACGCGACCGCACGGGGCGTGGTTGCGGTCGCCGCGTACCGATCGGGATACGGTAACCTGGTCATTCTGGAACATGGTCAGGGGATCACTACGTTCTACGCGCACATGGCCTCCATTTACGTTCAGGTCGGCGACCGGGTCGATCGTGGTCACGAGATCGGAACCGTGGGCGCTACTGGACGGGCGTCCGGCACTCATGTGCACTACGAAGTCCGCGTGGATGACCGGCCCGTGGACCCGTCGGCATACTCGGGCAATTGAAGATCCGCGGAGTTCGACTTTCCCCGCGCCAGCATAAAGAGGGTTACCAGGAGGACGCCGGTAACCACGATCCCGCCTTCCGGTCCATAAGCCCCGCCAAGGAGCCACGCGGGTCCCTGAACGTGGCTGCGAAACAGCGTCTGCTGGATCATCGGATCCAGGCCGCTGACACTCAAACCTAAGACGGGGCCCAAACCTATGTTCCAGGCGGCGTGCAGGCCGGTGCAGAGCCACAGGTTTCGCGTCCGGTAGCAGGCCGCGCCAAGCCAGAAGCCCGCCAGGATGGTATTGACCGTGCTCAAACCGGTCGAGCCCGGATTCGGAAGATGTACGAGACCAAAGAGGAATCCCTGCACGGCAACGGCAAAGGCCGGAGGGAGATCGAGCAGCAGGGTCCGCAGCGGATACCCTCGAAAGATCAGCTCTTCATTGATGGCGGCCGCGTTGAAGAAGATCACCGCCAGTACGACGGATCCGGTCACCGATTTGGTCTGGCCGGTTCCCGGTTCGATCGAAAGCAATCCCGACAAGAGCCCCACCAGCGCCACGGTCACCAGCATGCTGAAGGAAATCAACCAACCCCCGAGGTAGTCCCTCCACCAGCCGCGCTGGAATCGATACCCGATCGTGTGTAGGCCTCCTCGATCGAACAATCGCATGCAGGTGACGGAAGCCAGCAGGCAGGTCGCGATCGATAGGCCTTGGTTGCCGAATCGGCGAGCCACCTGGTAAGCGTACGTCTCTCGGGCCGCGTCAGCACCGGAGCCGAAGGCAAGCGAGAAGAGTCCGCCGAAGACCACCAGCAAGGTGTAGAACAGAATGCCGAAGGCGGATAGCCGCCAGCCCCATCGCACACGGCCGGTTCGATGATTGAAGAATAGACTCGCGAGCGTCATGGTCACGCGGAGACGCGGGGAGGCGGGGAATCGGGGAAACGGGGAATCGGGGAAACGGGGATAGGGAGCTGGATCATGAAGACGAACGCCTAGAACGCAGAACCACAGCCCGCTCACACTGAGATGTACCCGAAAGGAGTGCTAGTGAGATGGGCCTCGGTGTCATCCTCGTTTCCCCGTTTCCCCGGTTCTCTGGTTCCCTGCTATTCCTCCCGTCGGTAATACTTCCGGCCTCTCAACGATTCGGGAAGACACTCCATTTTTCCCTCGGGATCACCGGCGGCGTAATCGTGGGCATACTTGCAACCCTCGCCGTAGCCCAGGCCCTTCATCAGCCCCGTCACGGCGTTCCGGAGATGAAGCGGCACGGGATCCCGCAGTCCCTTCAGCGCGTCTTCAGCGGCGGACGAATAGGTCCTTAACACCGTATTCGACTTCGGGGCGAGGGCCAGGTAGAGCGTGGCCTGCGTCAGGCTTAACCGGGCCTCGGGATATCCAATGAAGTGGGTGGCCTGCATCGCGGCCACGGCCTGCACCAGCGCAAGCGGGTCGGCCAGCCCTATGTCTTCGGACGCATGTATGACCAGTCTCCTCGCAATGAAGAGCGGATCCTCGCCCGCTTCGATCATGCGCGCCAGCCAATAGACGGCCGCATCCGCGTCGGACTGACGGATCGACTTGATGAAGGCCGAGATCAGATTGTAATGCTCCTCTCCGGCTTTGTCATACAGCAGGGAGGGGCGTTGCATCGCCTCCTCCAACGCGCCGGCGGTGACCTGGAGCGTACCGTCCGGTTTTCGCTCAGCACAGGTGAGTGCCAGCTCGAGGGTGTTGAGCGCGGCCCGGGCATCACCGGCGGCGAACCGTGCGAGGTTTTCGAGTCCGGCCGGTTCAAGTTCGATGGCTTCGCCCCCCAGTCCGCGTTCTACGTCCCCGAGCGCCCGCTGAAGGATCGTGACCAGCGATTCGACACCGAGCGGCTTCAGCCAGAAGACCTTAGATCGGGAAAGCAGCGCGGAGATCACTTCGAAGGAGGGATTCTCGGTCGTGGCGCCGATAAGGATCACGTCTCCCCGTTCGACAAAGGGCAGGAAAGCATCCTGTTGCGCCTTGTTAAGCCGGTGTATTTCATCGATGAACAACACGACCCGCTGCCGGGCGCGTTCCCGATCCCGCTGGGCGGCCAGCATGGCCTCTCTCATTTCCTTGATGCTCCCGAGCACGGCGGAGAAGGTGATGAAGCGCGCCTGGCAGCGTTCGGCGATAATACTCGCGAGCGTAGTCTTGCCACAGCCCGGAGGCCCCCAAAGAATGAGCGAGGCGAGTCGGCCACGCTCGATCATCTCCCGAAGCGGGCGCCCCGGTGCCAGTAATTCTTCCTGACCGACGAACTCGTCGAGTGTCCGGGGGCGCATGCGATCCGCCAGTGGACGTCCGACGCGATCGCCAGCAGGCTCAGGCCGGGATTCAAACAGAAACTGGTCTTCCATGGACGGGCAGGAACTACCTGACCTCGACCTTTCCCCGGAGGGCGATGAGGATTTCGTTCTCCAGTACGCCTTTTGACTCAGCCCTGAGCCAGGAAGTTGACATGATACCCCGGGCGCGACCCTCGATGATCGCATTCACGCTAACGAGGGTGAGGTTGGCCTCCGCAAGGACAATTCGGATCTCCAATAGATACCGTGCGCTGTCCCAACTGTGCGCCTCCACCGCGGGCGGGTGGGAAACGCGCGCCAACTCCGAGACGGTGCTGATGCCCTTTGCGAAAACATGCCACTGCGTAACGATCACGCCCTCCCGGATACGGCTCCGCGAATCGTCGATCTCGAGGTCCCTTTCGCTCAGCACGAGCTTCACCGCATCGGTAACAAAAGCAGGCGTCGAATGAAACCTGTAAGGGTTCTCCAGGACCTCCTCCCGGACGCGGCCGCCGAAGCTGATGCCAGGTGCAGTTGCCCGGCTTCCTTCTCCCGGTTTGCCTGTAGGTGGAGGCTGCCTTGGACTCTCCTGCCCGACGCAAGGAAGCGCAACCGCCGTAAGCAGGATTACCACGACCGCCATTCGGTTGATCAGGATTCTCGTCATCGTCGCGATATCGACCTTCCTTCCCGGTAGGGAGATCGGCTTACGGGTTCTGATCGCATGGTAGAACTTCAATGCCGTATCCGCAATGGCCTGGAAAAGGAGGACCTCCATTCCCCGTCTCGTGATTGTCCTCGGCAGTACCTGTCGTCGATCATTCCTGGGAGGCAGGAGGGGGGACTGCGCTGCCGGATCAATCTGGCGCCGGGATGGTTCATCACATCGGTAGGGCCGAGGACGATCACGAGGACGAGGACGATCACGAGGACGATAACCAACCGCAGTCCCCTACCGTGTACCCATGTGCAGTCCACTCCGATCCGTGGCCCGCAAATGCTAGAATCCAGGTCAGACATGAAGGACCTGATCACAGAACAGAACAATCCGAATACCCGCGATATCGACGACCTCCCTACGAGTGACCTCGTGCGCCTGATCCATGAGGAAGACCACCGCATTTTCGACGCCATCGGGCCGGTGCTGCATGCGGTGGCGGCGGCCATTGATCGCATCGCCGAGAGACTGGAGGCGAATGGCCGCCTTATTTATGTCGGGACAGGGACCAGCGGCCGGCTCGGTGTGCTCGACGCCGTGGAGTGCCCGGCTACATTCGGGATCGACCCTGCGCGGGTGCAGGCCATCCTCGCAGGCGGCTATGAAGCCACCTTTCGGGCTGTCGAAGCCGTGGAGGATGATCCCGAAGCCGGCGCGGCGGCGATCAGTCAGCGCGAGGTCACCAGACGGGACGCGGTCGTGGGGATCGCCGCCAGCGGCCGCACGCCATTCACGATCGGTGCTATGGCCGAGGCCAGGGCACGCGGCGCTTTGACCGTATCCCTCTCCTCGAACCCGGATTCGGAAATCGCCGCCATCGTCGATGTCCCGATCGAGGTCGTGACCGGCCCCGAAATTATAGCTGGCTCAACCCGAATGAAAGCGGGTACGGCACAAAAAATGATTCTCAACATGATCAGCACCAGCGTGATGATCAAACTGGGTTATACCCACGGCAACTTGATGTCGAACCTTGTGCTCAAAAGCCGGAAACTTCAACGGCGCGCACAGACCATCCTCATGAAGGAGTTCAACCTCAGCGAGGAGGCAGCAGCTGCCCTCCTGATCGAGGCCGGGAATGACCTCAAAGTAGCCATCCTTATGCATCAGACCGGGATGTCTCCGTCCGAGGCCGATAGACAGCTCCGGGCGTCGAGAAATTCCATCAAGAGCGTCCTGAAGAAACGCAGCACCTCGAACCCGGATACGGAGATTCAGTAACCCGAGGCGGTGTACTCTTTGAAGCCCGGACCGCTGAACCGCTCAACCACAACCCATTCCCCGCTTTCGTTCTTCTTGGAGACCTCTCCGTCGAAGAGCGCCGTTTGTTCGTAAATGATCACGGCGGGGAGAGGAAAGGGCAGGTCGCCCCGAAGGGGATGGGTCTTGATCGCCTTCATCCGAAAGGTCAGCCGACGATCCTGCCGCTCGGCGGTCACTGATGAGTTCTGTGGATATCGCTGCCGGTTGCCGGCGTCATTTTCCCAGGAGTCGTGCGTAAGTTGGTATTCGGAACCTGTAAAGACAACGCGCTCGCCGTGAAAGTCCAGGCTGATGACGCCAACCTTCTTTCCAATGAAATCTCCGAGCTCGATCGAAACCAGGGAATCCGAATATTGGGCCCAATTCCAGAGGGCCGTGAACGGAAGCCACTCTCCCCAGTTGTGATCGTGATAGCCGGCGGTGTTGATCGAGTATGAGGTCCCGTTCACATCCAACCGTCCGATGACGCGCGCCGAGGGCATGTAGACAAGCCAGCTCATCACTTCCCAGGGGAAGAAGCCCACCGGGATCCGATCGCCTCCAAACCATGGGCTCCCCCGGTTGAGGTAGGTGAGATCCCATGCGAGCTTCCCGTCCTTCGAGGCGCCGGTAACGCGATATCCGGCTTCCCCGAGCACGGTGACGGCGTTTCCCATGATGTCGACATTCGCCTGCTCATAGGAGGCGCTAAAGGCTCCGACAGGATAAACATCAATCGCGCTCACCGTTCCCCCGGGTGAGTAACCGACCGCGGCGACCTGGGAGCGGCTGAACCCTGAACGATTCTCGGGATCGGCTATGAAGTAAGTGAATATGGCCTGTACGTCCTGCTCCTGATCGAAAAAGTTGAAGTACCACCATTCAATGTAATTGCCGTCGTTGCGCCCATCCGCAAAATCCCGGTAATGATACGCGTCATCGGAGAGTCCGACTGCCGCGGCCTTGGGGGAGAGCGCGCTCGCCGAAGTGCCTGCCAGCAGCAAACCAATAAGCGCCAGCGCGCTCCATAACCT
>JACQTD010000138.1 GCA_016210985.1 Acidobacteriota bacterium | reverse complement strand
GCCGCCAGTGGGAGCTGATCTCGAGCACCCTGGGTGGAAGCCGAATCCGCCCCTCGCGCTCGAAGTCTCGCAGTGCCTTCAGACACGAGGAGACGCGGAGCCGGCCCCGCTGATCGCGGGAGCGGGAATGTGTTCCGCGATCTGGAGCACGAAAGTGCCGATCTGGAGCAGTTCAAGGCTATTCTGTCCGCTGAAATCATCAAGGCGCTCGAGCGGGAAGGGCTGAGCGTCCGCGGCGCACAGAAGCGCACCGGCATTGCCGCGGCGGATTTTTCACGCATCCGCAACGCCGATCTCGCGCGGTTCACGGTGGACCGACTGATGTCAATCCTCAACAGGCTGGGTTCGCTGGTCGAGGTGAAAGTCCGGGTGCGGCCGGCGGGGACAGCCCAGCGCGAGACGCGGGCGTGAATGGATGAAAAGGTCCGGAGTCAGGCGTGGGTAATGTATATGGAAGCCAAAAGAGGGTGTCTGACCCCAGGTCTTTCCGGGCCACCGTCATTTGTGTGTCTGGGCCCCCAGGAATTCGATCAAGTCGGCCGGAGAGACAATGCCGTCCGCTCGTGCTCCTGCGCCGCTTCCCGCATCTGCGCCTCGATAATCTGCCGCAACCGCTTGTTACGCGCAAATCCCAGCACATACAAAACCCGTTGCCCTTCACACCGCGCCATCAGCGCTTCATAGGACCCGCCACCATGGCGCGGCAAGGATGCCTTTGGCTAGCCAATAGACCTCGTCGCCAGTGTGCAGCAACAGGGCACCTCCGGCCTCTTTGGGGTATTCCGCACAGAACGTCTGCAAATTGCGGATGTCCTGTGGGCCGGGGCGTGTAGTGGCTTTCACTTCGATTGGCAAGAGTCGCCGTCGGTGCTCCACCACGAAATCGACCTCCTGATCGGAGGCCGTCCGCCAGTACAAGATGTTCGGCCTGACGATCTGAGCGTCCCGCCACGCTAGCAGATCCGCCAACACAAGGTTTTCGAGGTGATTGCCGCCGGGTTCTCCACCCGACAGGAATAGCGCCATCCCAGTATCAGTCCAGTAGAGCTTCGGACTCTTGATGAGGCGTTTCGTTCGATTCACGGCGTAGGGTTCCGTGCGCACGATCTGAAAGGACGTTTCGAGAAGGTTCAGGTATCGATGTGCCGTGGGTCGGGGTATGCCCACATCTCGAGCGATAGCGGCCTGGTTTAGGAGATTGCCCAAACGGAGCGAAGACGCGCGCATGAGTCTCTGGAAGTCGAGGAGGTTATCGATGGCGGCCAGATCTTGAAGGTCGCGCTCCAGGTAAGTCTGCACATAACCGCTGTACCAGAGTTGGCGGGAATCCGCTTCGGTCAGTTCATGCGCGGGAGTCGGGTATCCACCCACCCGGGCAGCAACGCGCCAGTCCTCAGGGCAGGGCTCTCCGGTCCGCACCATCTCATACCAGTCGGTGACGGGCGTGTCCAAAAACTTGGTCCAGATCCCCGCGGTTCCCAAACCGGCGCGCTCGTTCCGAGTGAGGGGCCAAAGGTTGATATATGTTGCCCGTCCGGCCAGCGTCTCGGACACCCTCTTCATCAGCAGGAGATTCGCCGAACCCGTAAGTACGAATCGGCCTGGCCTGCGCGGACGATCCTTGTCCACCACTCGCTTGATCGCAAGGATCAGGTCCGGGGCACGTTGCACCTCGTCCAATGTCAAGGACGGCGACCGTCCGGCCAGGTCGTCGGGGTTATTCCGGGCTTGAACTCGGATGTTCAGATCGTCCAAGGTCAGATAGGGCCTGTCCCGCAAAGCAGGTAGGGTCTTAACCAGCGTGCTCTTGCCGGTCTGGCGTGCGCCGGTGAGCACGACGACGGGGGAGACTTCCAGCGCCTTTTTGAGAATGCCGGCAGCGAGCCGGGGGAGAATACTATCGTTCATGCCATGAACGATATTCGTTCACACCATGAACGATTGTCAAGGATCTCATGCAGATGTGGAGCAGTTCGAGGCCATTCTGTGCGCCGGAATCATCAAGGCGCTTGGCCGTCGGAGCAGTGAGTGGCCTCCTTCCAGGCCGAGTAGACCCTCGACCGAATCCATGAATTCCCTTCCGATTGGGCCCTCAGTTTGCGACCTTTCCGGACAGAAAACGGACAGTCCGCAGCCTGAGCGATAGGTCATGCAGCGATCCGGTACCAGAATTTCCGCACACTTGATAGAACCGTGCCGCCATTCCGCTATCGGATCATCAGGGTGAGTCCAATATTCGGCAAAGACCAAAGCCTCGTCAATCAGTCTGAGGCCCTCGGGGGCGGCTGCAAACCTCGCATATCCGCTGGAGGCATTCTGATCGCTAACGATCACTCCCGGCAAATCTAACACATCCGTGCTGATACGGAGGACGCAGATCGAAGCATGCTGCGCCCGAATCTTCGACAACATCTTTTTTCGGGCGTGAATGTACAGGTTCACGTAGTCGTGCAGTGGCCGGCCACCGGGAATGACTTTGACGGCTCGCCGAGCCTGTATCTCCTCCATGGCAACCGAATCGTGTTGCAGTCGATCTACCCTACTATGCGAAAGGATTCCGTGAGCCATTATCGAAACCACGTTGCTAATGGGAGCGACGTATTGTAGTTCTGGTACATTTTCTCTTCTCATCGCTTCCCGTTCGCGAGTTCCCGGTCAGACTCATGCCCCTGACGAGGCGAGTAACTCGTCCGCAGCAATGTGATAGTGCTCGATTTTCACCAGCGGCTGCCAGCCGAGACGGGCCGGATCCTGGATCGTACGGACCTCCGGAATCGAATCGCAATTGAAAACCGCGTACAACCCATAATCCTTTTTTAAGCGCTCGGCAGTCTTGTACTCATTGGTAGTCAGTGCAATCTCACCGACCGCGGCCCGGCCCTTTACCTCGATGAACCTCACCTCAATCGCAGTCTGCGGATCTTCCGGATGCGGTTTGCGTGAGATGAGGTCAAATCCGCGATTCTCTGCTTCGACGCTAACCACCTGCCATCCGCGAGCCTCTTCGTAAGCTATAGCTGCGTCTACGGCGATTCGTTCGATCTCTTCATCGCGGACCATCGGCGCTATTCCAGGCGATGTGCGTTCGGGGTGAGGCAACACCCACGCCCGGCCGTGGCGGTGAATGTCGGTGATGGCGCAGTTGCGTTCCTGCTGGAGTTCTTCACGCCTGCCTTCGAGGCGCCCGTTTAGCTCATCCAGCTTGTCTTCTGTGGTCTTGATGTTCGATGCCGTGAGCGGGTTGTTGTCGCCTGATTGTTGCTGACCGATAAGTTCAGCCATTCGAAGGCCTTGCCGGTGGATGAGCTCCTTCAGGCTGATCTCCAGATGCCGAGAGATCGTCTCAACTTCCCTCTCACGCTCCGCGGCTACCTCTTGCAGAAAGGGGTGAAGCGCATGTTCGATCAAGGCTCGCTCGACTTGATCGCGAGCGGGGAGCGTATCGCCATCCGGCACGTTGTTACCGCCACCGGCGACCACAAGATCGAGGAACATCGTCGGCTGGCGCACGAATGTTTGGCCGCTCAAATCACATTCAACTATGAACAAACGGCGATGCAAGACGCTGCCGCGCCCGTCGCGTATCGCTGCTGAGAACACATCAAGTCGAGCGGGCCCATTACGATTGATGTCGAGAAAGACCGCGCCTCGCCGAAGATCGTGCTGCACGTGGTCAAATGCATCTTCACGCACGGCTTCAAAGAGTGGATGTCCTGGCGTCACCCACTCGAGAGTCGCATCGTCCGTCAGGAGCTTCTTGTCGAAAACGATCTGCTTGTACTCGCGCCCGAGAGCCTGCCGAAGCGCGACTCAAGCCGTTCTCCTATCGGCCACAGAGTGCGAGGGACACGCCCTACACGATAAACGTGCTGTCCTGGCTTGATCTCTTTTGGGTGAACGCTAACGAGCGGCGCAGCCTGGACAAAGAAATCCTCGATGACTTCCGGCACCAGGCGCCGCTCCCTGGCTTCGGCAGACTTTCCGATGATCGCAGAAAGATTCAACTGACGTTTGGCGAGTCCCTCGAGCGTCGATGAGGTGATTCGACGGAATCGATCAGCGTCCACTTGCTCGACTATGCGATGCTTGATGACCTCTTCGGTGAGGTTATGGGCGTACATCTCTCGCAGCATTCGTTCAAGTTGGTTGGCTGGAAAGATATCGCCGAGCACGTTGAATATTTTTCCGGTACGCTTGGGGTCCAGGTCGTCTTCTATGCTTTTCAGCCGCTCGAAAAGCTTATGCAGGACGCGACCCTCTCGCGTGTTGGTGGAAACGAAATTGAAGACGAGGCAATCCTTCTCCTGACCGTAACGGTGTATGCGACCCATGCGCTCTTCGAGCCGTACAGGGTTCCACGGGATGTCGTAGTTGATCATGAACCAGCAGAACTGAAGGTTGATGCCTTCCCCCGCCGCTTCGGTGGCAACAAGCACCTGGCACTCTTCCTTGAACTCACGCTCGGCGTAGATGCGCGAGCCCGGGGTGTCCCGGTCGCCGATCTTCATACCGCCGTGGATTTGCGTGACGGAGAGTCCCCACTCGCGCAACTTGCCGAAAGGCCGGCCTTCCTTGCCGTCACCAACCAGGTAGTCGAGCGTATCCTTATGCTCCGTGAAGACCAGGAGCTTCATTTTGGGGTCGGCGAAGACGCCGTGCTCGGTGATCACATCCTTGAGTTTGACTAGCTTCGATTCGACTTCCCGTGCCTCTAATGTCCGCGCCAAGTCGATGAGTTTCGTGAGTTGGAAGATTTCTTCCCGGAGAGCGGCTGGATTGATCGAGGCGACGATGCCTTCCAACTGGTTTATGACGTCTTCCCTCTCGTCTTCCGGCAAGTCTTCGAAATCTTCTGGTAGTTTCTTGGTGATTTGCTCCTGGCGATAGCCTTCAGGATCGGAGAGAATCCTCTCCCGCTTTTCTTTCATCCGCTCCAGCGTCCGCCTCACGGCATAGACGCTGGACGCGAACCGTCGCTGAAGCATCGCCATAGTAAACCCAAGGGCACGGCCACGAGCTGAATCATCGCTGGCGGCTTTGATGGACTGGTCCTCGACGTAGCGGGTAAGCGCGTCGTAGAAGTCCCACTCGTCATCGGTTATCTGAAACTCGCTGGTCTGGACGTTACGCTTTGTGAAAAGCATCTTGACCTTGCCGGTGTCGGGATCGGGGAAGGTGACAAGAGCTTCTTTCACCCTTCGAAGGTAGAAGGGCGCTTCGTGACGGCGCATGGCTTCTTCCAAACTCTTGACGTCCCCATATACATCCCTGTCGAGCAATTCCAGGAATAGTCGAAAGTTCTCTGGATCTCCCTTGTGCGGCGTAGCTGTCATTAGCAGGTAGTGGTCCGTCATCCCGGAGAGCGACTCTCCGAGTTTGTAGGCGAGCGTCTTCTTGTCGGTGTCATACGCGCTCATCTTGTGAGCTTCATCGACGATGATGAGATCCCAGTGGCTGCGCAGAAGGCTCTCCTTGGCGTCTTCGATTCGAGAGACCCAGGAAACAGATGTGATCACCTGATTCTTTTCCTGCCAGGGGTTGGAGCCATAGTTGGCACGAAGCACGTCGCTCCGAATCAGCTCGAAATTCTCTCGGAACTTGTCCTTCATTTCGCGCTGCCACTGGAAAGACAAATTTGCCGGCGTGACAATCAGGGTACGCTTGATCAGACCTCTTATCTTAAGCTCTTTGATCAGTAACCCAGCCATGATGGTCTTGCCGGCGCCGGGGTCATCGGCGAGCAAGAAACGGATTCGCGGCAGCTTCATGAAGTAGTCGTAGACGGCTTCGAGCTGATGAGGGAGCGGGTCGACTCGTGCAATCGATAGCGAGAAATGCGGGTCATATTCGTAGGCGAGTGCAAGTCGCAGGACCTCAACGCCTAACCTGACTGGATGAGTCACAGCCATGCCAGCCCTATGGTTCGGACCTATAATCCGCCTTGAATCGCGAATCACGTTACGCGGCCGGACACGAGGAAGTAGATTAGCAATGCGCCCAAGAGTAGACGATAAACGACAAAGATATTCGTGGAGTGTGTACGGAGGTAGCGGAGGAGCGCTTCGATGGCGAGATACCCGCTGGCTCCTGCGACCACCGTAGCCACCAGAACAGACAAGCCCATTCCCCCGCTCAACTCGTGCCGGATTTTGAAAAATTCGTAAAGGCCGCTGGCCGCGATCGCGGGGATACTCAAAAGAAACGAGAACCGGGCCGCCGCCTCCCTCGTCAGACCGAGAAAGAGACCCCCGGTGATGGTCGTGCCCGACCGTGAGGATCCCGGTATTAACGCCACCGCCTGTGCGAGCCCGATGAGCTGCACATCGAGGAAACCTAGATCCTCGATCCTGCGCCGCTTCGACGAGACGATCTCCGCCAGCCACATCAGCAGTGCCAGGCCGATCAGGCTGAAGGCCATGATCCAGAGCGAGCGGGCCTTCGTCTCGATGAATTGGTCAAAGAGCAGCCCGAAGACGCCGATCGGCACGGTGCCTAATCCGATCTGCCATGCCAGACGGGATGACGGTGTTTTCCAGGGATGGCCGCTCGCCAGTCCCTGAAGGAAAGCCAGGGTAAGCTCGAGGACGTCCCGCCGGAAGTAAATCAACACGGCGCCCAGGGTGCCGAGCTGGATGACGGCCGTGGCCGCCGCGCCGGGATCGTTCCATGGGTGCCGGCCGTCAACCAAACGCAATAATTCAGGTACGATCCGTAAGTGAGCCGTGGAGCTGATGGGGAGAAACTCGGTGAAACCCTGGACGACCCCGAGTATGATCGCTTCCAGCAGCGACATCAGATCTCGATGATTACCGGTATGATCATCGGTCTCCGATCCGTCTGCTTGGAGATGAATCGCTTCAGTTCGACCCGGATTTTCTCCTTCATGACGGCCCAGTCGGTTCGCTCGTCATGGTCGGATTCCTGAACCGTCTTCACGATCAACTCCCGGGCGCGATCCATCACATCATCGTCCTCGCTCGACAGCACGAATCCGCGGGTCACCATTTCGGGAACCGATTCGAGCTCGCCGGAAACCTCATTGATCGCAACGATCGGCACGATGAATCCATCTTCGGAGAGATGCCGCCGGTCCCGAATGATGAACTCCTCGATCTCTTCGAATCCGGCCTCGTCGATAAAGGTCCGTCCCACGGCCACCCGCTTCTCCAGGATGCGGGTGCCGGAGCCGTCGAACTCGATGACATCCCCGTTCTCGACCACCAGCACCTGATGAGCCTCGAAGCCGCACTTCAGCGCGAACTCCTTATGACGATGGAGCCGGCGATAATCGCCGTGAATCGGAATCAGATACTTGGGACGAGTCGCCTTATAGAATATCTCCAGATCTTCCTGGTACGGATGACCTGAAACATGGACCTTATCGACGGTCTCATCGATGATGTGCGCGCCGCGCTTATAAATGTGATCCATGAGACGCGAGACCGACCGGTCATTGCCGGGAATCACGCGGGCGGAGAAAACCACCGTGTCCCCGGGTTCGATGCGAATTTGTTTGAAGGAGCCGGTCGCCATCCGCGAGAGCGCGGCCATCGGCTCACCCTGGCACCCGGTCGCAATCATGACCAGGCTCTTGCGAGGGGTGTGTC
>JACQTD010000137.1 GCA_016210985.1 Acidobacteriota bacterium | reverse complement strand
GCCGCGTTGATGCGCACGATCCACAGGCGTCGAAAATCGCGCTTCTTGTTCTTCCGGCCGACATAGGCGAACTTCAATCCACGTTCCACCGCCTCCTTGGCGTATCGGTGGAGCTTGCTCTTGGCGCCAAAGTAGCCTTTGGCTTTTCGCAGAAGCTCCTGGCGGCGCTCGACCCGTTTGTTACTTCTCTTTACTCTTGGCATGAGACCAACTCCTCTCTCGTTTCCGATGCCGGTCCATGGTGCTGCGGTCGATCACGGAACCGGCCTCATTCGACGGACCTATGAACGGCCGTACGGCATCATCCTGGTGACCCGATCGCGATCGGTGGTGTCGACCGGCACATCCATATCGAGCTTTCGCTTCCGCTTGGATGACTTCTTGGTCAGGATATGACGTGCATGCGAATGACCGCGCTTGATCTTGCCCGATGCGCTCAAGCGGAACCGCTTTTGCGCGCCCTTATGTGATTTGAGTTTTGGCATCGCTTCTTTCCTTCTCCCTGTTACTTTCCCTTCTTAGGACCGAAGACGGCCACCAGATTGGGGCCTTCCAGCCGCGGCGGCGCTTCGACGATCCCTACTTCGCTGAGATCCTGCACCAGGCGGGTGATGAGCCGCTCGCCAAGTTGCTTGTGCACGATCTCACGGCCGCGAAAATGGACAACGGCCTTGACCTTGTCTCCGCCCGACAGGATCCGGTGGGCGTTTTTCGTCTTAAACTCGTAATCGTGGTCATCGGTGCCGGGGCGGAACTTGATCTCTTTAACCGTGATGACCGTCTGTTTCTTTCGGGCTTCCTGGGCTTTTTTCTTCAGCTCGTAAAGGTACTTTCCGTAGTCGATCAGCCTGCAAACCGGCGGGTCGGCCTGGGGGGCGACCTCGACCAGGTCAAGGCCGCGTTCTTTGGCCATCGTCAGGGCCTGGCGCGAAGGCACCACGCCGACCTGGCGGCCGTTCTCATCGATCAACCTGACGTTCTCGACACGGATGCGTTCATTCACGCGATACTGCGGCTGTTGTTCACGAGGGCGAAAGCTAGAACCTCGACCTCCGTAGTAGCCTCGACTGATAGGTCACCTCCTTATAGATTGAGCTCGAGCGATCGAGCTTCGACTAAACTACGAGCGCGCGCGGCAAACTCATCCACGCGCATAGCGCCCAGATCCCCGCGATGACGCTCGCGGACGGCGACCGTGTCGGACTCCGCCTCGCGGGCGCCGCAGACCAGCATGAACGGAACTTTCTGCAGTTGGGCGTGCCGGATCTTCGCCCCGATCTTTTCGCCGCGCAGATCGGCTTCCGCGCGCAACCGGCTCCCGGATAGCTGCTCCCGGACACGTTGCGCATAATCGTTCTGCTTCTCCGTGATCGGGAGCACGCTCACCTGCACCGGCGCTAGCCAGAGCGGAAAGGCTCCGGCGAAATGCTCCACCAGGATGCCGAAGAACCTCTCGAGGGATCCGAACAAGGCGCGGTGAATCATGATCGGCCGGTGCGGGCGGTTGTCCTCGCCGATGTACTCGATCCGAAACCGCTCCGGAAGATTGAAATCGAACTGGACGGTTCCCAATTGCCAGGCGCGGCCGATGGCGTCCACGACCTTGATGTCGATCTTGGGTCCATAAAACGCGGCCTCTCCTTCCATTCGCTGGTATGGGAGCGCGAGTTCCTCAAGCGCCAGCGCCAGGTTCTCCTCCGCCATGGACCACATGGCGTCGTCGCCCAGGTACTTCGCCGGATTCTTCGGATCCCGCACCGAGAGCTCGACCGTGTATTGAAATCCGAACGTGCGATAGACATGCAGCGCGAATTCAAGGCACCCGAGCACCTCAGCCCGGGCCTGCTCCGGGGTGCAGAAGTGATGGGCGTCATCCTGCGTGAATCCCCGAACCCGCATCAATCCGTGCATCACGCCGCTTCGTTCGTACCGGTAGACCGTGCCCAGTTCCGCAAGACGGATCGGAAGGTCGCGGTAGCTGTGCTGCCGCGCGGCGAAAATCCCGATGTGGAACGGGCAATTCATCGGCTTGAGTTGATATTCGATCTCATCGATCGCCATCGGAGCGTACATCGCATCGCTGTAGAAATTGGCGTGGCCCGATTTTACCCACAGGCTGTGCTGGGCGATGTGCGGGGTGAAGACGAGACCATAGCCGCGCCGCTCCAGTTCGTCTCGGGTGAAATCCTCGATCGCCCGGCGGATCAGCCCGCCCTTCGGGTGCCAGAAGACCAGCCCGGCCCCGTATTCGTCCTGGATGCTAAACAGGTCGAGTTCCCTGCCGAGCCGTCGATGGTCGCGCTTTTCCGCCTCCTCGCGCTGCTTGAGCCAGTCCTCCATCTCCTCACGCGTGAAGAAGCTCTGCCCGTAAATGCGCTGCATCGGCGGGCCCTTCTCATCCCCAAGCCAATAAGCGCCGGCCACGGAGAGCAGCTTGAACGCGCGAATGCGCCCGGCTGAAGGGATATGCGGGCCCCGGCAGAAATCGATGAAGTGATCGCCGAGCGTGTAGAAACTGGCGACCGCGTCGCCCTTCTCACCGATCAGATGACATTTCAACTCGTCCTGCGAGAAGCGCTCCAGCGCCTCGGCCTTACCCATTTCGATTCGCCGGTAGGGCAGGTTCTTCTTCACCAGCGCCCGCATCCGCTCTTCGATCGAGGCCAAATCTTCGGGAGTGAAAGGCTCGTCGCGCTTGAAGTCGTAAAAGAAACCGCCCTTCGGGTCGTTCATCAGCGCCGGGCCTATGCCGAGCTTGGCGCCGGGAAAGAGTTCCAACACGGCGGCCGCGAGCAGGTGGGCGGAGCTGTGACGGTAAACCTCGAGAGCTTCCGGGTCCCCATTGGTCACCGGCTCAATCGTGCTCCCCTCGCGTGGGACCGTGCTGAGGTCCACCAAGCGGGAGTCCATGCGGGCCACCAGCGATGCCTTGGCCAGCGCAGGATCAACCTGCGCTATGGTCTCGAAGGCAGACTGCGCCCCGCTTACTTCAGTAGCCTTCCCATCGGGGAGGCGGACGGTCACACTCATGTACTAAGAGACACTCCTTCGCATGGTAAGGTCTTGTGCAAGCGCCCCGGATTCAGCGGGGACTTGACGGGCTTGCACAAAACATCGCAGCCGCAGGGCTGGTAGGCGCGAGCGGATTTGAACCGCTGACCTCTTCCGTGTCAGGGAAGCGCTCTCCCCCTGAGCTACGCGCCTGAAACTAATTCAAAAACCCGACCGGGAGCCTAACAAACCGCCCTCGCCTCTGTCAAGCCTCTCAATCAGAACTGTTTGCGTCGTCTTCGGCGGAAGCCTCTCCAGTCCGGCGGATCCTGGAGGCTTCGTCGCCCGGAAGCGGCGCTATCGCAGGTTTCAGTTGCTCGGAGAGCTGCTCAAACCGCTTTTCCATCGAGGCACGATTGCGGCTTGTGTGGGCAGCCAGATGCAGGTAGGTATCTTCGCCCCGATCCTCCACCACGCCCCAAACCCGATCGTGAGAAAAGGAGAATCCGGCAATCAGAGCGGAACACAGCAGGATGAACCCCAGGTAAATGGTCCCGACCCCGGGGTCGTACTGGACCTGGAGCACATGTTCCTGTCCCACCTTGAGGTAGTCTTTGAGCACGAACCGGTGGCCGTTCACCTTCAGGGCGGTTTCGGGAAGCCTCCCCTCCTTTTCGAGAAAGTCGCTCAGCTCGGCGTTGAAGGCCCAGATCGTACTCCGGTCGCCCGAATCGTCGACGATCTGCAATTCCGCCGCCGGGTTGTTGTACTCCTCCGACGCGGATTGCGGTCGTCCGCTCATGATTCTCATATCCGAGAGAAAGCGGCTGAAGACGACTTCACCCACGCCTTCGACCTTGGTGGGCTTGTTCCGTTCAAGCTGGACTTCCCTGGCCGTGCCGTCCGCCGACTGCACCTCAAGCTTGACATCGCTCGCGTCGCCCGGCCGGCCGGGCCCAGATTGGAAAAAGCGATAACCCGCGTGATCGAGCGGTCCGTTGACCCTTACGACATCGGAGATCGGCGCCGGCTCTTCAGGATCCTGAATCTTCACGTGCGTGAACCAATTGACCGTGTTCTGGTTCGTCAGCGGGCCCTTCGGGTCTTTCAGGTCAACCCGGATCTTCTCGCAATAAAGCTGGAAAGGCATCATCCGCTTCGCATCGGGAATCTTGAGGGTCTCGTTACCCCGGATAAACAGTTCATTCGAAGCAAGGCCGGGCGATAGCGCGATCATGCCTTCGTATCCCCAGCGCGAGCCGACGAACCCTGCACCCAGGATCATGAGCACCGCAATATGGATGACAAATACGACGAACCGGTTCCAGACCCCGCGCTGGCCGAATACGGTCGTGAAGCCGTCCTTAGTATTGACGCTGACGCGAAGGCGGCCGGCGCGCAGGAGCGCCTCGAGTTTCGATTTCGCGTCCTCTCCCGGCCGCACCCGATAGACCTGATACCAGGGCTGATTGGCCAGGAAACCCGGTCCGGCGTTTATCTTGGGTTCGGTCAGGAAACGCCAGGCCTTGGGCCAGAGATCGATCGAGACCAGGATCAGGTTGAGGCTGAACAGGATGAGCAGCGTGTTGAACCACCAGGTGTGAAACAGATCGAATAGACCCAGCGTGTGATACAACTGCTTCTCCGCCGGCGTCAGCGCCGCATAGAATTGATCGAATTTGTCGAGGTTGTGCTGGATGATGACGGTCCCCAGCACCGAGAAGAAAATCAAAACCATCATCAGCGTGATGCCCAGTTTCACGGAACTGAGCACCCGCAGCATGCGGTCGATGAAATGAACCCGTGGCTGCGATGCTGCAAGCTGCTCCTGTCTTACGGCCATGATAAGTTAGTCCTCTGGCGCGAAGCCCCTACGGGCCCGTCGCGGTCATATAAAAATCCAAACTGAATAATAGGGGCGGCTGCACGGGGTGTCAAACACCCTGCCGGAGCTGTTCCTTGACACCCCCGGATCAGTGTGGGAGCATTCCGGCAAATGCGTGAGGGAAAAGAAAGATAAATGAAAATCCTCGTGGTGGGCTCGGGAGGTCGTGAGCACGCCGTCGTCTGGAAACTCCGGCAAAGTCATCCCGACCTGGATATCTGGTGTACGCCGGGTAACCATGGAATCAGCAGACACGCCTATTGCGTGACCGGTGATCTGTCCGATGTCGAGGCGCTGGCTGCCTTTGCCGAACGCCAGAAGTTCGACCTGACGTTTGTGGGGCCGGAAGCTCCGCTCGTGCTCGGGGTGAAGGAGGCCTTCCAGGCCCGTGGATTGCGCCTGGTCGGACCCTCTTCCGAGGCCGCGAAACTGGAGGGCAGCAAAGCCTTCGCCAAGGAGTTCATGTCCCGGCACGGCATTCCCACCGCGGCCTTCGAGGTTTGCGAATCTCCGCTGCGGGCGGCCGAGGTCATCGATTCGGGCAGGTTGGGACTTCCCCTGGTCATGAAGGCCGACGGGTTGGCCGCGGGGAAAGGTGTCGTCATCGTCACCAGCCAGCGCGAGGCGTATGCCTACCTGGAAAGCTTCATGGTAAGGAAGACCCTCGGTGACGCGGGGGACGTCGTGGTGCTGGAGCAGTGCCTGACCGGTCGTGAATTCAGTCTCCTCGTTTTCACTGATGGAGAGGCGGCCGTGCCGCTGCCGATGGCCCAGGATTACAAGCGGCTTCTCGACGGCGACCGAGGTCCCAACACCGGGGGAATGGGCGCCATCTGCACTCCGGATCTTCTTGACGAGACAACCCGCGAGTATATCCTCGCCAGGATCGTCATGCCGACCATCTCGAATCTCGACAAGGAGGGCAGGCGTTACCGCGGGGTTCTCTACGTCGGACTGATGTTGACGCGAACCGGCCCCATGGTCCTCGAGTTCAACGCTCGTCTGGGGGACCCCGAGACCCAGGCCATTCTTCCCCGTTTGAGCAGCGATCTACTCGAAATCCTGGAGGCCGTGGACTCCGGTGAGATGCGCCGCCTTGAGCCTCGATGGGACCCGCGATCGACGGCTTGCGTCGTCCTGGCCGCCGGCGGCTACCCCGGCAAATATGAGACCCACACTCCGATCGGTGGTCTCGATGAGGTGGAGGGGTTGGAAAACGTAGAGGTCTTCCACGCCGGCACCACCTCCCCCAACGGCCGGGACGTTTTCACCTCCGGTGGCCGGGTCCTTGGCGTCACCGGCCTGGACTCGACCCTGGAGCGAGCGCTCGATCGTGCCTATCACGCGGTTTCCTTCATTCATTTTGATGGCGTGCAATACCGGCGCGACATCGGGGGATTCTCACACCACGGCGTTTAAACGACTTCAGAACTGGTTTATAATTCCCGGTTTAAGGGAGGGTCGAGCCCATGTGGAATCGATTCAAGCGGTTGTTGCGGGCCATCTTCGGAGGCCTCATCGAGAATGCCGAGAATCCCGAATTGATACTGCAACAGGTCATCCGGGACATGCGGGATAAGGTCCCCCAGATGAATGAGAACGTGGCCCAGGTGATGTCGACGCAGAAACTGCTACAGAAGGAGATCCAGACGCTGGAGCGGGACATTACCGAGTACGACGCCAAGATCAAGGCGGCGATCAAGCAGGGCCGTGACGACGTGGCCACCACCTATATCAGCGCGATGCAGGAGAAGCAGACCGCGCTCGAGCGGTCTCGCGCCCAGATGGAGGCGGCGACCAAGGCTTCGGAGCAGGCGATCAAGTTCCGGGACAGTTACATCCTCCAGTTGAAGAAGCGCCAGGCCGAAGCCATGCAGCTGATCTCCGAAAGCCGGCGCGCGCGCATGCAGGAACAACTCTCCCAGGCGATGGCAAGTTTCCAGCTCGGGGACGAGGCCGGCACCTTCGACGAAATGCGGGACAAGGTGGCCCGTCGGGCGGCTTCGGCGGAGGCCAGAATGGAACTGGCGACCACCGGGGTCGATTCGCAGATCGTCGAAATCGAGAAAGAGGCCCTGTCCATGCAAGTCCAGGATACGCTGCTGGCCTATAAACGCCAGATGGGCATGGCCCTGCCGGAGCCGACCCCGGTTGCCGGGGCAACCCCGCAGACCGATTCCTCCGTCTCGGTCGAGAAAACCCTGGGTCCCTCGGAGAAGACCCGCGCGATCGAATAGTCCTTTCCTCCGGCATGGATCAACGGGTCAATTATTATTGGGAAGCGGTGAAAGAGCCGCTCAATCTCGTCATGCTCGGGGTCGGGACCGCCGCGGCCCTTTACTCGCAGAACGCGCTGGCGCTGCTGGCCGTCCTCGGATTGGAATCCGCCTATGTCATCAGCGCTCCCGCCAGCAGCCTTTACCGGAGGATCGTCGAGCGGAGACAGCTCAAGCGACAGGTCGAAGAGCGGCGCAAGGCGCGGGAGGAGGTGATTCGAACCTTCGATCCTCGCGAGCGGGAGGCGGTCGAGTACCTGCGTTGGTTGAAGAATCAGATCTACTCGAACTATACCAAGTTCACGCGATCAAGAAACCCGCCGGCGGAGATCCGCACGCACGAGGCGATGTGGGAGCGGTTCGTCGATTTTCTCGACATTTACCGGCGTTGCAAGATCCACCTTCGGTCCTTCACCCGGCAGACGATTGAGAACCAGATCGCGCAGGCCGAGCGCGCGCTCGAAACGAGTGACGATAAGGCCCGGAAGATCATCGAAGGCAATCTCCAGATTCTTCGCGGCCGGCTCGGGGAATACGACGGCATCCAGCGGGCGGTGAAAATGTTGGAGGCACAGCTCCAGTCGATCGAGAATTTTTTCGGACTGGTCAACGACAAGGTGGTCACCATGTCTTCCGTGGAGAGCATCGCATCGCTCGATTTCGATTCGATTCTCTCCTCGATCGAGATGACGCGTTCGATCCTGGAGGAAACGGCCCCGATCATGAGCACGCTCGAGACCCTCCAGGCCGAGGAGGCACCCCCGCTCCGGCCCCAGATGAGCACCGAACGGCGATGAAACGATTTCCGATTCCAGAATCGAGATGAGCTCCCGCCCGAGTTCCGTCCTTTCACTTGAAGAGATTTCCCTCCTGCCCCGATGGGCTGCACGGCTCGTCCGGAAGTATTACGCCGGCGAGGCCAGCCATTTCCTGCTCCACGGCAACATCTATGACCTTGTCCGGAGCAAGGGCCAGTATCTGGGTCTGCTCAGTTTTCTCCAACACGAAATCCTGGGTCAGAAAAACGTGGTGCTCTATAACCGGAGCGAGGGTACGACCTTCGGATCGACCGAGACCGAGCGCCATTTCCTTGCCCAGCAACGGGTGGCCGAGCCGCTCATGAGCAAGGAGGCGTTGAAGGGGCTTCCAAGGGAACCCGGCAGGGCCCTTCCACTGGTCGAGCGTTACCTCTTCTACGGCGAAAAGGTGGCCGTGATCATCAATTTTCTCGAGACGATCATCCCCGCGGGCGAGATCAACTACCTGAGCGGCGAGGATCGGAACAACCTGGTGCTGATGCAGCGGTGGATCACGAG
>JACQTD010000135.1 GCA_016210985.1 Acidobacteriota bacterium | reverse complement strand
GTCTATACGGGGGAAGAAATTGATCTGATTGAAATCGCGGGGCGTCGATCGCACGAAGGGCCGGAGCAATCGCTCAGCCTGAGCGCGCTGCGCGGGCGCAAGCAACAGCATCTCATTCTCCAGCCGGGTGCCAAGAATCACACTCAAGGGCTCGTTGCGGACCTGCTGGTCGTAATTGAAGAAGAGGAAGACCCTGTCCCTTACGATCGGCCCTCCGATGTTGCCTCCGAATTGCTGGCGGCGTTCAGCCGGACGGGGAATACGGTTGGCATTGTTGAAATAGTTGTTGGCATTGAAGAAGTCGTCGCGCAAATAATAGAACGCCGACCCCTTCCAGGCATTCGACCCCGACCTCGTGATCGCATTGACGATACCGCCCGCCGCACGGCCGAACTCGGCAGAGAAGTTGTTGTTGGCGACGCGGAATTCCTGCACCGTCTCCTGGCTGAACTGGAAAGGCGCCCGTGTCCGGCCCCGAATCTCGCCGAAGAAGGCGTTATTGTTGTCCGCGCCATCCACTTGAATGTTGTTGAAGACTCTGTCCGTGCCTCCGAACGAGACGTTTCCGAATTCGCCGTCGTTGGTGACTCCCGGTGTCAGCAGAACCAGCTCGGTCCAGTTGCGGCCGTTGAGGGGCAGCGCATCGATGATACTCCGTTCAATCACCGTGCCGGGCTGGGTCCGGGTGGTTTCGATGATCGGGTTGCTCTCGGCGACCACGATCGTCTCTTCCGTGATCTGCGCAGGCTTTAAATTGCCTTCCAGGTTGAGCGCGTCGCCCACGCGCAGGATGACATTCGCCAGTTTCAATTCACCAAACCCCTCCTTCATCATCGTCACCGTGTAGGTTCCCGGAGGAAGGGAAGGAATGAGAAAGTGGCCGTCCTGGCCGGTGCGGGACGTCCGCGTGAGGTTGGTTCCAGTATTGGTCGCAGTGACCATGACATCCGGGACCACCGCCCCGGTCGGATCGTAGACGTAGCCCTCGACCGTTGCGGCGGCCGCCTGTGACTGGGCCTGAATCGCCAGCGGACAAAGCAGGAGGAGTGGTATTACGAGAGACCAAATCCGACGCAGGTTGAGTAGATGCATATGAGTTCTTCCCCCGGAGTGAAAACCGATACCCTTGGTACAGCGCCGCGAGTTTCTTCTATCGATTGTCTGAGAGAATATATGCGGTGAAGCGGCTGATGCCAAGGGTTCTCGACGGCGGGAGGCATGGACCCGGGAAGCGGGTCAAGTCCATCCGGGTGGCACCTCCAGGCAAGTACTCGAGGTTTGGCTCGATCCCATTGCACTCGAGAAGCGCGCATTCCAGACTTCGCATACGCTACCCTTCGAGAAGTCGATGGGCAGGGTACCCGTCCGTCGCGATTTCCGGGGAGGATCCATCGAGAACGCTTGTCCGACGGCCATGCGGTTTGGCATGATCGCATCGGGCGACTGATTGCAGTAGTGCCGGAGTTTGAAATGACGAGGGTAGCCTTGATAGGAGCTGGAAAAGGCGGAAGGGCCCTGCTCGAGCTCTTCCACCAGGATCCCACGGTAAGCATTGTAGGCGTGGTGGACGTTGACGAGCGGGCGCCGGGCCTCGTGCTCGCGCGGGAGCTCGGCCTGCCGGTTTCGAACGATTTCCGCCTGCTGTTGAGAGATCATGACTTTGACCTCGTCATCGATGTAACGGGCAATCCGGAGGTAGGGCGGGAGATCCGGGCTTTCGAGTCGGACCGAGGCGAAGTCCTCGGCGGCGTCGCGGCAAGGTTCATCTGGGAGTTTATCGAGGCCAAGAAAGAGACGGAGGAGGTCAAGGACCGTTACAACCTTGTCCTGCGCGAACTGGAGGCCGGCTCCAAGGTCGAATTCATCATTGGCAACAATCCCAAGATGAAGGAGCTTTCACTGCTCATCTCCAAGGTGGCGCCGACGCCGACCACCGTCCTGATCCGCGGCGAAAGCGGGACGGGAAAGGAACTGGTCGCCCGTGCCATACATCGCCGGAGCGCGCTGAGCCGTCAGCCTCTGGTGACCTTGAACTGTACCGCACTGGCGCCCACCCTGCTGGAGAGCGAGCTGTTTGGCTACAAGCGCGGCGCATTCACCGGCGCTTATGCCGACCGCATAGGGCTTTTCGAGAAGGCGAATGGGGGCACCATGTTTCTCGACGAAATCGGCGACATGTCGCTCGAGATACAGGCCAAGCTTTTGAGAACCCTTCAAACGGGGGAGATTCGAGCTGTCGGGGACAACCTGACGAGACAGGTCTCGGTTCGAATCATCACCGCGACCAACCGGGACCTGGAGCGCGCCATCCAGGAGGGCAAGTTCCGGGAAGACCTCTATTACCGCATCAACACCTTCTCGATCACGCTTCCCCCCCTGCGAGAACGATTGGAGGACTTACCGGTCCTGGCGGACTATTTCCTTCAGCGGGCTCGTGCCAAGGTAAATAAGCGGGTTGAGGCGATTTCGCCTCGCGCCTTAGGGCTATTCCGGAATTATCACTGGCCCGGGAACCTTCGTGAGCTGGAAAATATTATTGAGCGCGCGGTCGTGCTTTCTTCCTCCAGCATGATCGAGCCGGAGGACCTCCCCCTGCACGTTCAAGAGGACGGCATGAACTTTGAAGCCGATCATGGATTCATGTCGGCTAAGGCTCAAGCAGTGGAGCAGTTCGAATCGCGCGCGCTCTCCCGGTATCTGATTGAAGCTAGGGGAAACATAACCCGCGCTGCTGAACTGGCAAACATCCCCCGCCGTACATTCCATCGATTGATCGCGAAGCACAAGCTCTCCGGTAATCAATTCAAACCGCAGTGATAGTGCCACAAACGTCACATCTGATGTGACGTTGTCGTCCCAGCGGTTTTTAGGAATAAATATCCTTTACTAAGGTTGTTATGAGGATTAGTATTGAGAATGATAGAAGCCGGTGTGACAAGCTTGTCCCTGTATTCCGAACCGAGTCCAAGCGGTCGCGCTGCTTACCTTGCGAGGTTTATACTGCAACTTGTTAATTATGAATGAATTGTGAACATGGAGAAACGTATCCGTAACCACCCGTTTCCGCGGCACGCAGTTTGCAGTCAGACAGGTTCCAAACCAGGACCTTTAGATGCTCATCCGGCAGATCATGGCGACACGTGTCGTGGCGGCGAAACCGACTGCAACGTGCACGAGTTTAGCCCAAAAGATGTTGTCCGGATTTGTCAGCGGACTGCCGGTCACGGATGAAAGCGGTCGAGTAATCGGCGTGGTCACCGAATTCGACCTCTTGAAGGTGCTAAGGAAAGGGAGTGCAGGCATGGCGTCGGTGGCGGAAGAAATCATGTCCACCGAACCGATCTGCCTGGATGCCGAGCAGACCGTCGATGAAGCGATCGATTTGATGACCCACCATCATATCTTGCGTATTCCCGTGGTTTCGAAGGGCAAGCTGGTCGGCATCGTCTCGCGGGCCGATATCCTGCGGGCGTTTGTGCAGGAAGAGTTTCAGGAATTCGAGACGACCGCGGACCGATGACAGCACGAATAAACGGGAACGCAAAGGATCACCACATTCAAAGCACCCTGGTGGCAGAGGCCGTCCGGCGGTAGCGGGGTACACCTAATGACAAGACCTCAAGCGCTCTTGGCATCATCGGCCGGATCGTCCCGGTTCACGGAGACGATCATTGGAATCATGAAGGCTTCTGAAGGAAAGAAGCGTCCACCCAAACCGATTCGACTGGTCTCGCATCCGCTGGCGAAGGCAGTGAAAACGGCAGGAACGGCGCATATTTATACCGACACGGCCGACTGGAAGGAGATGCACGACCTTCTGGTTGCGGCGGAGGAACCGGATCGAATCGACCTGTTTGGGGAGATCGACGGAAACACGACCAACCAGCCGCTGGTAGTGAAGGTACTGGGACGGTTCCTTGGCGGCGACGAATCCGACAACGTGGTCGCATGGATCAAGCGGCTCAAAGCGGAGAAACCGGACCTCACGATCGAGGAAGCGGTGGTGTTGATTTACACTATCATCAACGGGCGGCTGGGGCTGGAAGTCGTCGATTATTACTCGGCGGGCAGAACCTGGCAGATCAGCCTGGAACTTCACACCTCGCTGGCCCCCGATCCGAAGGCGTCCAACCTCATCGGCTGGTGCCTGAACCGCGCGGTTCCGAATTCGTTCGTCAAGGTGGCCTTCACACCCGATCATCCCCATTCATTTCTGATCGCGAGAGATTTGGAGAATCAGGGAATTCCAGTCAACTTTACCACTACCTTCTCGGCCCGCCAGGTAGTGGCGGCGGCACTGCTGGCCAACCCTCATCGCACCAACGTTTTTCTCGGCCGGCTGAGCCAGGGGCTCGGATCGGAGTTGCTCGGCGAGCAGGTCGTGCTGGAGACCCAGCGGCAGATCACCGCGCTTCGGGCCACGCGGGGCGTCCGCACCCTGAACATGCTCGCGAGCGTGAGAAGATGGCAAACGATGCCGCTGACCGCGGGGTGCGACGTCTATACGGTCCCCTACCCGGTGCTCAAGGAGTTCCTGACGCAGAAAGAGATGGGTCCCGACTCGATCCGGAATCGCGTGCAGGAAGACTACTCCGGTCGGCTGGCGGTTTCCGATGAGGTGAAGCAGAAGGTCGGGTTGGAGAGAATCGAGAAGCTCTATCAGGTGGAGCCCGAATTCATCGAGTTTCTCACTAAGCTCAGCGGGTCGAAGGAGTATGCGACTATCGACGGCGACGGGCTCCGGAAGCGGTTTGACGAGGCCGGATACGGCGACTTCTTCTACGCGCCGACCGAATCGGAATGGAAGGAGCTCCGCAAAGGCAAACTTCCTGATCTCGATTCACCGATGACGCGGAAACTGCCGCTGGATACGCTTTACACGCTTTTGGCATTTGGTGACTTCATCAATTTTCAGGAACGCATGGATGAATCGATCCGTGAGCCGATCCGGCACCTCTTCGCTTAGGGCATGGAGAGCCGGGATATCACCATTATCGGCGGCGGGCCGACCGGACTCGCGGCCGCTTTCCGCGCCGGAATGCATGAAGCCTCGGCGCGCATCATCGAGATCGCTTCGCAGTTGGGTGGACAGGTGACGGCGCTGTACCCCCACAAGAGCATTTACGACGTATTTGGATTCCCTGAGGTCATGGGCAAGAGTCTAATCTCCAATCTCGTGCAGCAAGGCCTGCAGTTCGGCGCCGACGTGCGATATGGCGAGACGGTGCAGCGGATTCTGCGTCACGACGACGGGGGACTGGAGGTCGTCACCGAGTGCGCGTCCTACCCTACGCGGTCGGTGATCATCGCCGGCGGGATCGGAACCATTACGCCTCGCAAGCACGATGCCGAGGGTTGCGACCGTTTGGAAGGCAAGGGCGTGAATTATGCGGTATCACATCCGGAGGCCTTCCGGGGGAAGAGGCTGGTCATCGTCGGCGGCGGCGACTCCGCCCTCGATTGGGTCATGAATCTGGTCGAGGTTGCCGCTCGAGTCACGCTCGTTCACCGGTCCGACGAATTTGAAGGCCATGCCTACACCGCGCATCAGGTGCAGCAATTGGCCGATCATGGCCGGATCCATTTATACAATCCGGCCGTGGTGACGGCGGTGGTCGGCAACGAGCATCTGGAAGGTGTGACGATCAGGACAGATCGCGGCCTCGTCCGCACCATCGAGGCTGACGCGCTGCTTCCCATGATCGGATTCCACATGAACCTCGGCCCGATGGCGGATTGGGGGCTGCAGATGGATCAGAAAAAGATCCTGGTGAATTCGCGGATGGAGACCAATTTGCCGGGCGTGTTCGCCGCCGGCGACGTCGTGACCTATTCCGGAAAAATCAAACTGATCGCAACCGGTTTCGCCGAAGCCGCGATCGCGGTCAAGAGCGCGGTCGAGCATATGCGCCCGGGTCAGAAAGCACGTCTACAGTACAGCAGTGTCGGCGGATTGCCGAAGCGGCGATCGCAGGCATTTGCTTGACCTTGACTATCGGGCATTCCTGGCGCCCAAGCGCCGCAGCAGCGCATTTTATCGATTGAGGAGATCAAGAATGGCGACGAAGACAGACACGAAGAAAAAACGTTGGGATGCAGGGGTTACGCCCTATGCAGAGATGGGGTACTACGATGCCGATTATGTACCCAAGGATACCGATACGCTTTGCGCGTTTCGCATCACGCCCCAGGAAGGGGTAGATCCGATCGAGGCGGGCGCCGCCGTGGCCGGTGAATCGTCTACCGCTACCTGGACGGTAGTGTGGACCGACCGCCTGACGGCCCATGAGCGCTATCAGGCGAAGTGCTATCGCGTCGATCGGGTACCGGGCTCGCCCGACCAGCACATCGCGTACATCGCTTACGATCTCGACCTGTTCGAAGAAGGGTCGATTGCGAATCTCACCTCATCGATCATCGGGAACGTATTCGGCTTCAAGGCGCTGAAGGCGCTTCGGCTGGAGGATATGCGGATTCCGCCGCACTACACCAAGACCTTCCAGGGTCCCGCGCACGGCATCGTGATGGAGCGCGAATACCTGAACAAGTACGGGCGGCCGCTTCTCGGGGCGACCACCAAGCCCAAGCTCGGCCTTTCGGCCAGGAATTACGGCCGCGTGGTCTACGAGGCGTTGCGGGGCGGGCTGGATTTCACGAAGGATGACGAGAACATCAACAGCCAGCCGTTCATGCGATGGCGGGACCGCTTCCTGCACTGCATCGAGGCCGTCAACCGGGCTTCGGCCGCCACCGGCGAGATCAAGGGTCATTACATGAATGTGACCGCCGGCACGATGGAGCAGATGTACGAGCGTGCCGAGTTCGCCAAAGAGATCGGCAGCGTCATCATCATGATTGATCTCACCATCGGTTACACGGCCATCCAGTCGATGGCCAATTGGGCGCGTAAGAACAGCCTTATCCTCCACCTGCACCGCGCGGGGTACGCCACCTATGCTCGTCAAAAGAACCATGGCGTCAACTTCCGGGTACTCTGCAAGTGGATGCGTCTGGCCGGCGTGGACCACATCCACTCGGGTACGGTGGTGGGCAAGCTGGAGGGCGATCCCAATGCCATCCGCGGTTATTACAACACCCTGCGAGCGAACAAGCTGGAGGCGAACCCGGTACAGGGTCTCTATTTCGAGCAGGATTGGGCCTCCATGCCGGGCGTGATGCCGGTCGCTTCAGGCGGCATCCACGCGGGACAGATGCACCAGTTACTGCATTACCTTGGCGAGGACGTGGTGCTTCAATTCGGCGGCGGCACGATCGGTCACCCCGACGGGATTGCGGAAGGCGCGGCGGCGAATCGCGTTGCCGTGGAAGCCATGATCCAGGCGCGCAATGAGGGACGCGACTATCTTCAGGAGGGTCCGGAGATCCTTGCCAAGGCGGCACGCTGGTCGCCGTCCTTACATAAGGCGCTCGCCGTCTGGAAGGACATCACCTTCAATTTCGAATCGACGGATGTGCCCGATGCCGTTCCGACGCTCACGGTTTGAATCGAGAGGAGACGAGTCATGCGAATCACACAAGGCACCTTTTCATACCTGCCTGATTTCACCGACGAAGAGATCAAGGCGCAAGTACAGTATTGTCTGGACCACGGTTGGCCGATCTCGGTGGAGTATACCGACGATCCCCATCCCCGGAATGTCTATTGGGAGATGTTTGGCATGCCGATGTTTGACTTGAAGGATCCGGCGGCCATCATGCAAGAGATCAACGAATGCCGCCGGACCTTCCCTAACCATTACATCAAGATCAGCGGCTACGATCGAAGCCATGGCCGGTCTACGACGGCCTTGAGCTTTATCGTGAACCGGCCGAAGCATGAACCCGGGTTCCATGTCGAACGCGCGGAGACCAACGACCGCCGGATCACGTACACGATTCGCTCGTACGCCACCGATCGTCCGGCCGGGGAGCGTTACGAGGGTTAGCGACTGACGAACACCGTTCCGGGGCGGCCACGGCCGCCCTCCGGTGGTCGACGGAGTTATCATGGACTTGATCTCCACAACCGAGGGGCCCGAAGTGCTGGAATCGACTCAGGTCGACATGGATCAGGCCCTGCGCGATTCCAACGTGCTGGCCCTGCTGGACGAACTGGACCGTGAACTCATCGGGTTGCGACCGGTGAAGACCCGGATCCGCGAAATCGCGGCCCTGCTGCTGATCGAGCAGTTGCGGACCCGATTCGGATTGGCCAGCGAGCCACCGACGCTCCACATGTGCTTTACCGGTCGGCCCGGAACCGGAAAGACCACGGTCGCGCTGCGAATGGCCAAGATCCTTCACCACCTGGGATACATCCGCCGGAACCATCTGGTGGTGGCTACCCGAGACGACCTCGTCGGGCAGTACGTCGGGCATACCGCGCCCAAGACCAAGGAGATTCTCAAGAAGGCCATGGGGGGAGTGCTCTTCATCGACGAGGCGTATTACCTGTACCGTCCCGAGAACGAGCGCGACTACGG
>JACQTD010000006.1 GCA_016210985.1 Acidobacteriota bacterium | reverse complement strand
CTCAACGTACGACGGCGTTTGGATGTGAGAGGTTGGATCGTCGGTTGAAGTAGCAAGGCGGCCCGCCACGTCGGGCTTGACAAGAGGCCTTCTCATGGAAGCCCCGGGTGGAGCGTAGCGCAACCCGGGGTAGAGGAGAAAGAAGAATGAAGCCCCGGTAGGGGCGGAAGATGAGAAACGAGGAGTCGCAAGCCCGCCGGGGTTTGTCACGCGCGATCCTTTTCACGAATTTCCAACAAGTCAGCTGCTGATCTCGTGTCCCGCGCCCCGCCGGGGCGCATGCCCCAATTTGCTACCTGTACCCCGGGTTCCGCTACGCTCCACCCGGGGCTAATGTCCGCCGCCCCTGCCGGGGCAGGATTTGAATGTGCATCGCTTGAATCTCCTGGTCAATGAGGTTGCCACCAATGGCAAGAAGCCAATCAGGTGCTACGGGACAACCGGCGGCCGGTGACCTGCTCGACATAGTCCGAGTCGATTTCGAATCCCAAACCCGGATTCTCAGGCGCGGTGATCGTGCCCTGGGGCGATACCCGCACCTCGGGATGAATGATATCGCGCTGCCAGTACCGGCGGCTGGCGGATACGTCCCCGGGAAGCGTGAATCCCGGGAGCGTGGACAGCGCAATATTATGGGCGCGGCCGATTCCGGATTCCAGCATCCCACCGCACCAGACCGGCACGCCACGAGCCTGGCACCCATCGTGAATGGCCTTCGCCTCGGCGAATCCTCCGACCCGCCCCAGTTTGATATTGATAATCCGGCAAGCTCCGAGATCGAGCGCGCGGCGCGCCTGAGACGCGCTGGTAATCGATTCGTCAAGGCACAATGGCGTACGAATCTCGCGCTGCAGCGTCGCGTGGTCCACGAGATCATCGGCATCGAGCGGCTGTTCGATCATGAGCAGCTGCAGGTCGTCGAGCGCTTGGATCAAGGCGATATCTTCAAGGCGGTAGGCCGAATTGGCGTCCACCGAGATGGTCGCCGAAGGGAAGCGGGATCGCGCCGATTCAGCGATTTCACGCTCCAGTCCGGGCTTGATCTTCAGCTTGATTCTTCGGTATCCGGCGGCCAGTTCCAGCTCAACCTTCTCCAACAGAACCGCCACGCTGGGTTGAATGCCGATCGATACCCCGCAGGCGATTTCGGGATTATGGCCACCCACGAGTTTCCAGAGCGGCATCCCGCGGCGGCGCGCATCGAGATCCCAGCAGGCCGCCTCCAGCCCGCCACGCGCCATGCCATGACCACGCACGCGAGTCATGAGTTCCCCGATCTCCGAGGCTGCGTCCACGGTCCGGCCGAGTACCATGGGAATAAGAAACCGCTCCAGGACCTCCCAGGCTCCATCGACAAATTCATGGCTGAAAAACGGCCCTTCAGGCGCCGTGCATTCCCCCCAGCCGCACTCACCTGCCTCATCAAAGACCTGGACGAGGATGATCCGCCGGGAAGTCGTCCGGCCGAAGCTGGTTTCGAACGCCGAGATCAGCTCCAGCCGAATCTCACGAAGGTCGATGCGGGTAATCCTCATGGGAGAATCATCCTGTCAAATCCAACCCCCGAAAACCTGCTCCAAGGGCCCTTCTATCGGGGCCGCTGGAAAAAGAGATATGCGCACGCGTGCTCACCGGCCGCTCTTCGGAAACCGCCCGCGTAAAGATTTCGGTCCAGGCACTCCCTGAACCGGGCTCTTACCGACCGCTGAATTGACCGGGCCTCCTCGAGATCGTGCGCCTTGATCCTGGCGATGTCGGCCGGGATACGGACCACCTCGACCGGCTCAGGTTCGGGTGGCGTCTCGTTGGCGGCGATGGCCTCCACCCTTGGCGAATTCAGCCACCAATCCACGAAGAGCCTGTCGCTCTCCAACCCTCTGTGCAGCGGACTGGAACTGGCCGTGCCATAGTAATCGACTTCGTAAGCCTGGCAGGTTACACCGAGACGGTTGAAGTTAAATTCGGCGTTGCGTGCCTGCAACGGGTCGAAGGTCCATACGATCCGTTCGGCGCCTCGCCGCTGGGCCTCCGCCCGTTGGGCTAACTTGAGGCTGCGCCCGACGCCGTGTGACTGGTATTCCGGATCGACCGCGAGCATGTGGGAGTAAAAGCAGATACTTCCTTGCCGGCGGGCGAACCAGGTATGGACAAACCCGATCATCGAACCCGCCGGGAGAAAGGCGCCGAGCGCGAATCCGCCGCTGTTGCGGGTGATGACATAGGCATGGCGGGGCATCACATCGATGTCGGCATAGGCCCAGACCTTTTGTTGAAGGCCGATGCACTGGTCAAAAGCCTCATGCGAGGCGCATTCACGTATCTCGAATTCGATCATACCCGTTGCGAAAGCTTAACCGCTCGGCGCAACCCAATGAGGGGAAGCTCGGGCACAAATGCGTCGAATAGCCGCTCTCCCTCGAAGAGCCGACCGAACCCCCCGGTTCCGACAATGACAGGCTGCTCCTTGGCAAAGTGCGCATCGGCAACGTAAGCGGAAAGCGATCGCACGGTGGCCAGCGTGCCGTAATACAAGCCCGATTGGATGCTTTCGACAGTAGAGCGTCCCAGAACCTCGGGAGGCCGGATAACCTCCACCGCGGGCAGTCGCGCGGTCTTCGATTCGAGCGCCACCATGGAAGTGTATATCCCAGGTGTGATGATTCCGCCGAGATACTCTTTCTCCTTGGTCACCGCGCAGAGCGTGGTTGCGGTGCCAAAGTCGACGATAAGCAGATTCCGGCCGGGAAATCGGGTGAGCCCGCCGATGGCGTTTGCGATCTTGTCCGCACCCACCTCCAAGGGGTTGCGATAACGGATTCTCAGTCCTGTCTTCGCTCCCGGCTGAAGCAGAAAGGGCTCAAAGCGGAAATATCTAAGGAAGCAGTTTCGGAGCGAGTGTACGGCATCGGGCACCACTGAGCAGATGGCAGCCTCATCGATCTCTCCCGGATCGATTCCGTTTTCGCGGAGCGTGGCGCGAAAAAACGTTCCAAACTCATCGGACGAGGCACGGATGCTCGAGGTCCGCCGGAAAGTGGTCTTGAGATCCTCGCCGTCGTAGACGCCGCCGAAGATTTGACTATTGCCGACGTCAAGCGTGAGCAGCATGAATCAAACGGCGCTCAAAACATCACAAGCGCTTTACCTCCAAGATCGACACGTTGTCGATCAAACGCACACCCTCAAGAAAAACCGCGGCGAACCGCCTGCCCCAATGCTCCTCGACATATTCCACCACAAAGCCTTTTGCTTCAAGTACTGCCCGTGCCTCAACGGGGCCGGCGGCCGTGGTTAGCGCCCAAAATAGACATGCCGCTTTCTCCTTTGCTTCCGCCGCCAGCAGCATATTCCGGGAGCTTTCCGCCAGTCCCGACTCCTCCCGCACCGTCGGGCAAGCGATGATCCTGGTGGGGATGAAAAACTCCTGCACCAGGTCTGTGACGACCTTCAGCTGCTGATAATCCTTCTCTCCAAAGTAGGCGCGATCGGGGCGAACAATATTGAGCAGCTTCAAGACGACAGTCATCATCCCTTGAAGAAACCCCGGCCGGTACGCACCTTCCATGAATTGAGCCTTGCTGTCCGGCTCTACTCGAAAACGGTAACCATGCGGATACAGTTCCGACGCGCTCGGCATGACGACTTCGTCTGCTCCAAGACGCTCCAGCAGCGCCAGATCGTCATGGAGCGTACGCGGGTATCGCTCCAGATCCTTTGGATCGTTGAACTGCGATGGGTTAACGAAGATGCTGACAACGGCAATTTCATTCTCTCCGCGACATCGCTCCACGAGCGACGCGTGTCCCCGGTGAAGCGCCCCCATCGTGGGGACGTAACCCATACTGCGTCCGGCAAGGGCATTGCGCCGGTCCAGCCAGTCAGCTACGTTGTTCCAAACCCGGGTCAAGTGTAACTCTCCTCGGTTGCCGGGAAAGCGCCTGCTTTTACGGCTTCATCGAAATGTGCGATGGCGTCCTGAACGCTCCGGGCACCGTCAAGGAAAGGGCGAGCAAACCTCGGTTGGAAATCCATGTTCAAGCCCAGAAGATCCTGAAGTACGAGAATCTGTCCATCGCATCCCGCGCCGGCGCCAATGCCGATCGTCGGGATCCGAAGTGCTTCAGTGATTTCCTGTGCAAGGTTCGCGGGAATGCACTCCAGCACGATCGCGAAAGCGCCAAGCTCTTCGAGGACGGTTGCCTGGCGGACAATATCCCGCGCCGAGGCGTCGCTTCGACCCTGGACTCGAAAGCCTCCGTAAACCTGAACCGATTGAGGCTGGAGGCCAAGGTGGCCCATGACAGGTATCCCGCTTTGAACCATTCGTTGGATCACATCCTCATGCCCGTCTACGCCCTCAAGCTTCACCGCGTGTGCGCCGGCCCTCATGAAGACATGTGCCGAATCGAGCGCCGCAGTCCGACCTTTCCGGAAGTAGAGAAACGGCATGTCCGCGACTACGAATTTGCCGGCAACCCCGCGCACTACGGCCTCGGTATGAAGTCGCATCAACTCGACGCTCATGGAGAGTGTGGAGGGATGGCCATGCATCACCATGGCAGCACTGTCCCCGACAAGAATTCCGTCGATCGCAGTTCGCGATAGCAGCCGCGCGAACGTGTAGTCGTAACACGTAACCATGGAAAGCTTGCGGCGCTCGAGTTTCGCGCGGAAAAAATCTCTGTTGTACATCGATCACCTCATCTTCGAAGAAGCGAGCTGATCGGGCCAGGATTTATCGGTGGTGAAAAATCGTTCAGCATCGCCTTGGTACCTGTCAAAAGTCGATCAAGTCCCGGACTTACATGCAGCCCTGGAGGGCGGCACTATTCGCTAGTCGCTGCATAAGGTCAGCGCTTATCTAAGCATATCAGCATTCGTCGCTGATTCGCCAGAATTTTGATCAGGCTTGAAACGCCGGTCTCTGCGTTCAACAAACCTCATCGGCGTAGCCCGGCTTGCCGGTCGTATCGATTCTTTGACACCGGATCACCCGAGGAAACCGCTGATTCCCGGAGCATTTCCCGGCCGGGCCGCGCACGTTGCTCAAACGAGGTTTTGCTACGCGGTTCGCTTGCCATTCCGGAAGATGAAGCCGCCTTATTGGGTTGGGGTATTCGCGCAGTCCAGCGCCGTATAACGCATGGGTGAGAGTAATCGCGCCATCTAGCGCTGTATAACACACTTGTACTCACCGACGGCCAGCCACGCAGCCGTGGCCCTGTTCCCTCATCGGTTAGAAGAATAAAGAGTTTCGAGTTAGGGCTCCTGGTGCAAAGATCCGGTATGGAGTTTGCTGTACCCTTTGATTGATAGGTGTGTGGAAGTGCCCAGCCGTCAGCCAGGCTACGATTGCGTCTGTGCCTGGAGGCTCGGGCAAAGCAGAAAGCGATTCTTGGTCGCAGTGCTGGAGGTGGGAACAAGACAGTTGGATCTTAATACAATCAACGCGCGAGGATCTCTGGGCCTAAGCGGAGAATCCAAGCGCTTTTACTTGAAGAGGGCACGATGATGAAACGCGATAATAAAGTAACGAAAGGGTTCTCAAGAAGAGACTTCGTGAAGACGACTGCCGTTGGTGTCGGCGCGACAGCTTTGGCTGGATTCGGCGCAACGGAAGTGAAGGCTCAACTGATTCCCGTGAGTTGGGACAAAGTAGCTGATGTCGTAGTGGTTGGAACCGGTTGTGGACTGGCCGGCGCTATTGAAGCCAAAGTGGCCGGGTCGGATGTGCTCATCATAGAGGCCGCTGACCATGTCGGAGGTCTGTACATCGCCGCTGGCGGAAGCTGCACGATGGGCGGCAATAATGTGGCCCAACAGAGAGACGGAATTGTAGACGATGACGAAACGTGGTTTCAGGATGAGATGTGGAGTAACGAATATCGCGGTCAGCCTGAAATCATGCGGACATTGGTCGCGAGAGGCGCGGATACCGTCAAATGGCTGCAAGATCTGGGCTTCGTATGGGCACCGGTGGGTAATGGCGTTCTGCGCCCCCCTGTAAGGCGAGGACTTTCGCTGGCCAGATCGTCTAACTATCCAGGTGGATCGGGATCACCTAACAGCGGCATTGCCTGGACCCATGTGATGAAAAAGAGGGTGGATGAGCTGGGGATCCCCATTTTACTCAACCATACCATGACACGCATCTATCGGCAGCCCGATGGACCGGTGGTTGGCATTGAGGCGCAGACCCCGCAAGGAACCATCAACATTAAGGCTCGTAAGGGGGTGCTTCTCGCCACTGGAGGGTGGACAGACAACTATCGAATGTGCCAGGCCTGGGATCCACGAATAGTAGGCACTGATAGTTACTCAGGGGATGGCGCAATCCCGGTCGCAGAGCCGGGTACGTATGCGAGGACCATGGGCGACGGCCTGTTGTTTGCCCAAGAGATCGGAGCTGGACTCAGCGACATGTCATTTGTGTCTTACATCTATTTCTTTTTTGGCTCCAAGTCGTACTGGGGATGGGGACCGGAACCATACAACTGGGAGACTAACGCGAATTATGCATCGGGGAAGGGCTTGCCCCTTTCGGGGACGGGGATGCAACGCGTCATTCTGGTGAAGAACGATGGCTCGCGATATATTAATGAGGCCGAACGCGCGAGAACCATCCCTGCCGGACGTGGTGCTTATTCAGAGAATCCGGAGTTGCCGTGGACGGCAGCCTACCTGAGCCTGCCGGAACCGCGCAATGTTTGGGCCATTACGGATGCGGACGGCGCTACGGCCCTGAATTGGACATTGGATATGTTCACTCAGGTCGATCCAAAGGTGGGCAGATTACTGGACCCGACATGCCTGGCCGTGGCCGATACCATCGAGGAACTGGCCAGTAAGATCGGCGTTCCCGCAACCGGTTTAGCGGCAACGATCAGCAAATACAACGGCTTCGTGGACGCCGGCAAGGACGCGGACTTTGGGAAGACGTTGCCGATGTTCAAGCTCACAACGCCTGCCTTCTTTGCGGCCAAAATGAGCTTGATACGTCACACTCAGCGTAATGGACTTCGCGTCAATACGAAATCCCAGGTATTGGAGCAATCCGACCAGTTTGACGGGAAGAAGGCCGTTTCGATCGACGCGGAAAAGACTATTCCTCACCTCTATGCTGCGGGCGAGGTTGCAAACTCTCTCGGCTATCGCCGGGTTCACAACAGTCTTGGTCATTACGTCACCGTCGCTCGCATCGCCGGTGAGCAGCTTGCCAAGGAGACGCCCGTGGCGTGAAATGGGCTGACCAATGGCGTGGTGGAGATTCGGGGTACAGACTCCAGAACTCCTCCTCTCCTCTTGTACGCCAACCGCCTGGGCGGTTGGCGTCTGGAGTTTCTACCTTTTGCGCCCGGCGGCTCAGATCGAGAACTGGATGTACGATATTCGTCTGTCGAATGATGTTCTCGGACTGGCCTCCGCCGTTTGCGGAGATCTCAAGCCGTCTTCAGACGGCTTACCCGAAGGGCGAATAG
>JACQTD010000140.1 GCA_016210985.1 Acidobacteriota bacterium | reverse complement strand
GTCCATCACGGTGAGCACCAAAAACGACGTAATCAATGAAGTCACCACAGCTATCTTCATTTTGCGTCCATGTCCGAGAGATTCTCCGGCGACGATCGGGCCGGCAGGGCTCCGGCCCGTACGGGCGCCACCCGTGGGCGCCCGGTTGCTGCGTATGAGACGCGCGAGCGTTGCGGCGGCAATTCTCCAACTCTGCTCGGGACGGCAGATCATCAAGGCTCTCCGAGGCTCCGGCCTGTAAGGGCCGGCGGCAATCGCCAGTTGATTAAGGCTTCGGTAGCGCCTTCCTGAGACGCGAAGCAAAGTGCTCAAATATATCTTCGCGCAATCAAAGTTAAAAATCTAGTGTAGTGTCTCATGCTGTTTGTACATTATCCAACATCGCCTTGGCGCGGCGATATTTTTCGATGATGTCTTCGGCCTTGGCCGTCCAGATGAATGGTTTTGGATCCTCATTGTGATGATCAATGTAATCATGGATCGCTTGGATCAACTCTCGAACGGATTTAAATACGCCGCGCCGGATGCGCTTGTCGGTGATCTCGCGGAACCATCGTTCCACCAGGTTCAGCCAGGAACTGGAAGTCGGGATGAAATGCTGATGGAATCGTGGATGGCGTTTGAGCCACGCCTTCACGTTGGGATGCTTATGCGTCGAGTAGTTATCCACGATCAGATGCAGGTCCAAACTCGCTGGAGTTTCCCGGTCAATCAAAGCCAGGAACTTGATCCATTCCTGATGCCGGTGCCGATCCATGCACGTGCCAATCAACCGTCCCTCCGCCATTTCCAGTGCGGCGAAGAGCGTCGTGGTACCATTGCGCTTATAGTCATGCGTCATGGTTCCGCACCGCCCCTTTTTCAGAGGCAACCCGGGCTGCGTGCGATCCAACGCCTGAACCGACGTTTTCTCGTCGGCACACAAGACCAAGGCATGCTCGGGAGGGTCCAAGTACAATCCCACGACATCGATCACTTTCTCGATAAACTTCTTGTCCCGGCTGACCTTGAAAGTCTTCGCCAAGTGAGGCTTCAGCCCGTTGGCCTGCCAGACCCGATGCACCATCGACCGGCTCACGCCCAGGTGCTGGGCCAATGTCCGCAGGCTCCAGTGCGTCGCGTTCGCCGGCTTCTTCTGGGTTGTCGTTTCAATGATCAACGCTGCCACCCGATTGCGCTTCGTCGCTTTCCGACCGCCTCGTGGAGCATCCTTTTCAATCCCAGCCAATCGCTTCTCGGCGAACCGTTGACGCCATCGTCCCACGTGGCGCCGGTTCATTCCCAGAAGCTCTGCGATCGTCTTGTTCTGGCGCCCCTCTGCCGCCATCAAGATAATCTGGGTTCGTCTCACCAGCCGGCTTGGCGTTCGGCGGCCGCGGGAACAACTCCTCAGCGTCCTGGCTTCCTCTTCGGTCAGCTCGATCGTTTGCGCAATTCGCATGGAACTTACCTCCCAAAGTCTACAACGATTCGAGGGAGAATACGTTCCCTTAATTATGAAACACTACACTAGGTGGAAGGCGACAACCACCAGCTTTTGATGTTGACCCGGTTTCGTGGACGATTAATCTTTTGGGAGAGGAGGAGTCCACGATGGGAAAGAAGAGTCCACGGTATTCGGTGGAGTTTCGCCGGCAGATGGTCGAATTGGTCCGGGCCGGGCGCACTCCGGAGGAGTTGTCCAGGGAGTTTGAGCCTTCGGCCCAAGCTATTCGGAATTGGGTTCGGCAGGCTGAACGAGACGCTGGCCTTCGTAAGGATGGGGTCACGAGCCAGGAACGTGAGGAGCTCACAAAGCTGCGACGGGAGAATCGGCGACTGCGTGTTGAGCGTGAGATTTTGGCAAAAGCCGCGGCCTGGTTCGCTCGGGAGACCGGCTCGGTACCCGGAAAGTCTTCGAGTTCGTCAGAGTGAATCAGGCGATGTACCCCGTGCGAACCATGTGTCGTGTGCTGGAAGTCTCCGCCAGCGGCTACCACGCGTGGTGTAAGCGCCACCCTTCGACCAGGGCGGGAGGAAGATGCCGCACTGACCGAACGGATTCGGGCCATCCATCAGCGATCGCGGGCGACCTACGGGGCACCGCGTGTGGACGCCGAATTGCGGGACCAAGGCACGGCGATCAGCCGGAAGCGGGTGGCTCGGTTGATGCACCGGGCTGGCCTGAAGGGCATCAGCCGCCGCCAGGGACCGGTCACCACCATTCGGAATCCAGAGGCCCATGCAGCGCAGGATCTGGTTCGACGCGACTTCCGGGCCGCGGCGCCAAATAAGCTGTGGGTCGCCGACATTACCTACATTCCGACCTGGGCGGGATTTCTCTATCTGGCGGTGGTCCTGGATAGCGTAACTATTCTTCTCCCAAACCAGGGCAGCCCTCGGCCTCTCCGGAAGGTGCGCTGGCTACCACTTCGCCTGGAACTCTTCGATCACCGCCTCGGGCACAACTTACTTGGGGTGTGGTTTCAGACCGATGATGTGGTATGTGTCGCCCTCAATGGTGAAATAAAAACGCCAATCTTTTGACAGCCTGGCCTGCCAGACATCTTCGGTCTCGCTGTACTTTTTGGCCCGTAAGGATGGGTGGTGGAGGTCGGCTATAAGGAGCTTGATTTGTTTGTCGAACGCCTTTTGGACTTGCGGTGGGGCCTCCGCGTAGCTCTTCAGGAGTCGGGCGGTGTAGTGGGCCTTCATGCGGCGGACTTGGACTTCTTCTTCATCTTCCTTACATTTCGGTGAAGAGAATGAAGCAGCTCCTCTGCGGACGAGAAGGGGCCATAGGTTCGGCCCTTTTTGATGTCGGCCAGTCCCTCGGCAATTTCTCGGTCAACCACGGTCTTGGGGGTTAAGGTAATCTTGCCGCGCTCAACATGCGCTTCGAGGAGGTCGCCTACGTCAACACCGACCTGTTCGCGCACGGCGGTAGGGAGTGTAACTTGGTATTTGGCTTTCACTTTTACCAGTGGCATTTCATACCCTCTTGTTTGCATAGTAGGAAAGTAGGATAGTCTAACTGCACCTTCATCATAGGCCAACCGCCGAACGTGTCAAGTCCCGCTGACCGAAGCAACCCTCGCTGTGGCTCGGCGGTCAGCAAGGTGAACTGGTTGCGGGGAAGGGTAGGGTGTCCGGCAACGCACAGCCCAGGGCCCGTGATTCTTTGATTCTCAGCGCCCAACGCCTATGACCTAAAACCCCGCAAAAACTCTGGGGACAGGTGTGGGTATTGCGTAACGCCCAAAAGCCAGAGGATGGTGCGTGCGCCACGACGCGCGAAGATGGGACGGAGGAACCTCATACCGATGGCGGATGGCGGAATTCGGATGGCGGAGTGACCAGTCCATGATGAGCACGCCGCTTCGAGCCTTTCACCATGGTCTGTTCAATGGCAACTGGCATCACAACGATCAGTCCTCCCACCGCCCTTCCCCGGCGGGCAGTGAGCCGTTGGGCCGGAGCCCTCATCGGAGGCTCGATGAGTGTGGCTTTGCCGGTCTGGGGGGAGTGACGCATTTTGGGGAGGAAAGCGGCAGAGCGTCACCATCAGTCCGTCCAGACATACAGAAACTCAGAACTCACGGCCGCAGACCAGTGGTTGGTGTTATGCTCCTACGTGGAAGGCGACCGTCGCCAACATCGAAAACTACGCGAACGAAAACGATACTGGCTGGTTTTTCTCGCGGACGAGTGCGTGAAGTGGAACGTCACCGGCCACGACTGCGATGTGTAGCACATGCATTCCGAATGCACCCCCGCCCGCGCTTTTCAGGCTCAAAGCCTCTTCACCTGCAGACACACTAACCTTGACAGACTGAAAACGGAGAAACAGCCGATCGAGAGACTTTTCAGCCTCGCGCCGGTGCAGGGGGGAAAGGTCCGAACCGATTAGCAACCAATCTTGGAGCTCAGATTCAAACTCGGCGATGGGATCGAGTTGGTCTTCACTAAATTCACCGATTGTCCGAAACTGTAAGCCCTCGGTTCCAGTCAAAAACCTTGAAAGTTCCGCACCTCGATTCACAGGCTGAATGTAAACGATCTTATAGTTCTTTTCGAACTCCTTGATTGCCAACTGGATCTGCTCCTCCGACACAGATATCAGTTCAATGGTTGTATCAAATCCTGCTGCGATGGCCTTCATCGTGTCGATACGAAGTGGCTGACCGGATTCGGCTCGTTGGATGGTTCGCACATCGACTCCAGCCACAACGGCGAGTTCCTCCTGTGTCCAGTGTCGGGCTTCGCGGAGTTTACGGATATTGCTTGCAATTGGCGGATTGTCCATTGATGTCCTCCTCCGTCGTTCGAGGAAATATACGCCCTAGTACGGGATGTCGCCACGACAGAAGCACGACAAGGGTGCGGAAGTCACACGACAAGTCCTTGAGGGGGTGTATATGGCAGGGTCTGGAAACTTCCATCAATGTGTCCATCTATCGAGGATCGCGTCAAAGCGTCGCGATCCGCTCGGTCACGACCTCAAGAATCAAAAAGTTACGGTCCAGGCGGTCGACGATGGTGTGCAGTTTTAGGTGGAAGGGCACAACCACTGGCTTGGCCGAAGGGAAGGGGAAGCAGCCCTTCCTTAGAGTAACAACTTAATTTGGCTGCTTCGACTCATCGATTTTCAGATCGAGCCACCGTCCGGCTTTCAGGTACTCTTGTTGGCGTCTCGACAAATCGTGGCGAAGTTGACGACTCTCTTGTTGGAGGCTTGACATGGCCGCGCGGAGATCCCGGAGAGACTGAGAATCGTCTCGATCTCGCAAGATTGCCATCCCCTCACGAATCGTTCGCTCTAACTGTGTCAGTCTCACATAGGGTGATGACCCGTCAGGTAGCCAGCCAAGGATATCGTATGCGACCTCGCGCCATTCATCGCCCTGGCCGTCTAACAGGCCTAATGTTTCTGGGAACTGCCAGAAGACTCGAATAAACTCGCCGTGAAGCGCGTGAGCCCACGGCAATATGCACTCGCCAACTTTCAGAATGTCTGAAAATCGCGGCTCAATGAGTTTGGGCTGGAAGTGATATACTCCATTTCTGCACCTCTTCAGGAGGTTTACGCGGTTGGGCTGACTCCCGAGAATACCTTCGATGATAATATCCTCGAGATTCAACTGGGGCCAGCCCTCCACCACAACGTGTAAGCTGGCGTACCAGTGACACATGAACATAATGAACCGGCCGATGTGCCCTGGCTGGTCACGCTCTCCCTCAGCTGCGAAATACTCATCGAGTTGCTTCCTGCGCAAATCGGCCCAGGATAGATACCGCGCCCACGACATGAAGGCTTCTTCGGCCCCAATTGGCAGCATCACTACACTCCGTGAGTGCGTCTGATAAGGGATAGTATGTTACAATTGGTGCTCCTGACCACCCCTCCAGGCTCGCGGGGCTACGCCTGTACAAATGCAATCACTATACCTCGCGCTACTCACTTTAGCAGATCGTCCTCACCGCCAAAAAACTCCCTCAACATCTCCACGACTACGATCGGTGAGGCCCGTTTTGCGTCGAGCATCTCCATCAACGATAGGTCTCTTCTCGGCGCAATGAGCAAGCCTTCAGATACACAACCTGGCCTTCAATGTCGTAGCGAAACCGAATGCGGCCCAATCGGACACGGTACTGTCCCTGGCCTGGCTTCCCGCCTTCAAGTTTCTTGATGGGATGCTCGCGGCTTTGGTTGTAGGGGTCGGTGGCCAGGATCGAACAGGCGCGCTGGTAGAGCGCCGCCAGGTCCGGATGATGTCGATTCAGCTTGCGTAGCTCACGGTCAAAGCGGGCGGTGGTATGAACAGAAAACCCGGGCGTCATCCGTTTAGCGGGCGCCCTTACCCTTCTTGCTCTTCACCTTGCGCAGTTCAGAGAGTAGCGCCGTCGCCGGCCGGGTTCTACGTGCGCGGATATCCTCGTTACTCTCCTCGATCTGACGCCGTATCTTAGGATCCCGCAGCTCAAGATAGTCCTCAAGCTCATCGAGCGTGATGTACTCTCCTTTGCGCATTGCTGCCCGACCTTGCTCCAGGGCACGGAGTTCGGCCTTGGTGGGCGCGACTTCGGGGAATCGCCGAAGGAAATAAGCGCGCAGCGCTTCGCGCAGAAGCTCGCTTCGGCTGCGGTGCTCCGCTTTGCGTATCCGCTCGACCTCTCGAAGCATCGCGGGCGGCAAAGAGATGGTGATGGTTTCGCGTGTTCTCATGGGTGTTAGTGGGTGTGACCTTTTGTTACAGGATACCAGGCTCGAAACAAATGTCAAATGGGTTCTTGGGCCGGCCCGAACCCTACCGGCAGCCAAAGTGAGCTCGTCCGATCGGCCCGAACCTGTCGCCCCTGGCTCGGCGGCCGGAGGAGATAAAAACTGCTTGCATGGAAGAGCGCCTCAGCTGCCCGTCAGGTCGAAAGGGGGGTTGGATGTCATCGTCACCGCCTCTGATAACGGTTATTTATGTAAAACCGCCCTGGCCGCCACTGCCCGCGGGATCGGAGCTAAGTTTTACCTAACAAACGTAGTGCATGCCGCAACCTCCGCTGGGCCCGCGGGTCAACGATACGTATCTTCACGCCGCAGGCCGCAGAATTGGACAACCACCTCCTCGTCATAGATGTCATAGCGAAACCGCCAGCGGCCTAATGACAACCGGTACTGACCGTTGCCTTGCACCACGCCTTCAAGTTTCTTGATCTGGTACTGCCGCGAACGATTGTAGGGGTCGGTTTGGAGCATGTGCCACGCGCGCTCTTGTACGGCGGGGAGTTCACGATGGCCCCTGAGGTGCCTACGGACGAGCCGTTCAAACCGCGTGGTGCTCCGAACAGAAAAAAGCGGCTTCATCCTTTGCGACGCCGTGTGGGTTTGGCTCTCTTTGCCGTGCCTTTTTTGAGTTCGGCAAGAAACTCCTCCAGTGGACGACTCTTACCGGCCAGGTACTCCTCATTGCTCTTGCGGATGTGCTCACGGACTTTCGGATCCCGCAATTCAAGGTAATCCTCGAGCTCATCCGCATCCATGATGCCGGCCACTGGAATGCCATCCTTCTCGAGGATGAAGTACTCCTTATCGACATGGGCTCGGCGGGCAACCTGACCGAGGTTGATCCGCGCTTTGGTGATCGGTATGCGATGCAGCATTGGAGACGATTGCTTTCTCAAGATAGCCCCCATGAGGAATGTTGATTAACGTTGATCATCCTCATCATACCCAGCGCCAAAGGCGTGTCAAGGGCGCGTACAATACCCTTTCGCTGACCGGAGCAACCCGTCCCTTCGCGCGGCGGTCAGTGAAAATGTACGCTTCTCGTTCCTGAGAAGGATCGCTACCCCGACCTGGTCCAACGACCTACGGAAGTTTTCTGCGGCGACCTCAGCCAAGGGTGCCCTGAAGTCGAGGATGCTGGGGTCAATGAAACTTCCGGAGGGTCTGCCCGGCCAGGCTTTGTAGTAGCCGAGCCTATGAGATACGGGGTCAGACCTCCGTAATGCGTAACGAGTATACGCGTTGCGCAGGTCTGACCCCTATCAGTTCCATTATTCGAAATGATGATCACGCGGAGCCGCGGAGACGCAGAGGAACAATAGTTTTCGTCTTTGCCTGATTATGCATCCAGTCTCAATCCCGTTCCGCACTCGGTTATTCCGAGACGGCCGGCGGAGGCCGGCGTAGGCCATTGACGCCTGTCGAGGCCGAGTTTAGCATGGAGTCCAGAGTCTTCGTTTCGGAACACGCGGGTGTTTCATGCAGCTGGCCCATCGCGAGCTCACAGGCCGCACCATGATCAGGCTCGGGGCCGTAGTCATCCTGTTGATGGCCATGGGCTACTTTTCCTATCGGGCCATTCGATCTCGCAGCGAGTGGGAATCGCCGGTCGCGAGCGCCACTGAAGCGTCGCCCGCCCCACCGTTCAGCTATACCGGAAGCGGATCGTGCAGTTCCACCGCGTGTCACGGCGGCGTTACGGCGCGCACGGCAAACCGGGTTCCGCAGAACGAATTCAGCACTTGGGTGCTCAAGGACAAGCACGCACGGGCTTACACGGTTCTCCTCGATAAGCGCGCCGTGCAGATAGCCCGAAACATGGGTATCGACCGGGCGGAGAGGAGCCGGCGGTGCCTCGGCTGCCACGCGCTCAACGTCGCACCCGAGCTCCAGACCCGCTCGTTCGCGATCGCCGACGGCGTCGGCTGCGAGAGCTGTCACGGGCCGGCGGAAGGGTGGCTGAGCGAGCACACCCGGAAGGATTGGAGCCATGAGGCTTCAGTCAAGCGGGGCATGCACGATCTTCGGGATCTTGTTAGCCGCGCGGAGAAGTGTTCCAGTTGCCATCTGGGCGACGCTGAGAATGAGGTTGATCATCAATTGATCGCCGCGGGGCATCCCGATCTCTTCTTCGAGCTCGATACTTTCACGGCGCTGATGCCGGCCCACTGGGAGGAAGAGAGCTGGAAGAATGCATCCGAACGTGATCCCTGGTTCGCAACCCGGGCCTGGGCCACCAGCCAGGCCGTGAGTCTGCGGGACTTCATGCGTCTCGTGGCAGGTCGGTCGCAGGACCAATCCTGGCCGGAGTTCTCCCATTATGAGTGCAATGCCTGCCACCACGATTTGACGATGCCGAGCTGGCGCCAGATCAGGGGCTACACAGGGTTCGCAGGCCGCCCAAATTGGAATCCTTCCCGCTACCTTGTGCTGCGGCATATGGTGCGACTGATCTCGCCTGAGGAAGCCATAGCGCTGGATCGGGAGATCGCCGGCGTGGGCGAACTCCTGGTCAATTCGGCCTCTGATCAGGCAAGCATCGCGGTTGCTGCCCGCCTCGTGGCCGACCGGGCCGACCGGCTGGCGAGCATGCTGGCGCACGCACCTGTCGATCAGCAGGTTACCTTGGCGCTGATCAGAAGTATCTCCGCCGATGGCCATGAATTAGCGCGTGGAGGCCTCCGCTCGGTGGAGCAGGCGGCCATGACGTTGGAATCACTATACGACAACTATGCAAGAGCGGTTAAGGGCACCAACCAGCAGGCGATCAAGGACGCGATCAGGAGTCTCTTTGACGATTTGGAAAAACCCCGCAGCTTCGAGCCCAGCCGTTTGGCCGATCGGATTCAACAGGTCGGCCGCCTTCTCGGTTGACCCGGCTATGCCGACTGAACCCTACGACGTGGTGATCATCGGCTCGGGGCCCGCCGGAGAGAAGGCGGGAGCCCAGGCTGCCTATTTCGGACACCGGGTCGCGATCATCGAGAAGGAACCGGTTGTGGGAGGCGCGATGGCCACAACCGGAACGTTGCCCTCGAAGACGCTTCGCGAGACGGCGCTCTTCCTTACCGGATTCCGCCAGCGGAACCTCTATGGCGTCAATCTGAAGCTGGCGGAGGACATCACGGTAAGGAACTTCCTCCACCGCGCGCGTGAGGTTATCCGGCATCAGGTACAGATGGTGGAGGAAAACATCGCGCGGCACAAGATCGACATGTTTTACGGATTCGCGAGCGTGGTCGACCCCGCCACGGTGAAGGTGAGGAGCCGAACCGGCGGCGACAACCTGTTGAAGACCCGGTTCATCCTGATCGCCACCGGTTCCTATCCTCACCGCCCGGACGACGTCCCGTTCGATGACACATGTGTTTACGATTCGGACACGATTCTACAGCTCAACGACATGCCGAAATCGATGACGATTATCGGCGGCGGCGTCATCGGATGCGAGTATGCCTCGATCTTCTCGACACTCGGCGTGGACGTCCATCTGGTCGATACCCGCGACCGCGTGTTGCCCTTCGTGGATGGCGAGATCGCGCTGCGGCTGCAGAATCACATGAAGCGGCAGGGGGTCAAGTTCTACTTCGGCGAGAAGTACCGTGAAGTGAAGACAGATGCACAGGGCAACGTTTTCACCCAGCTTGCGAGCGGGCGGGTACTGGTCTCGGACAAGTTTCTGTTCGCGGCCGGGCGAAACGGGGCCGTCCGTGATCTGGGCCTGGAGGCGGTGGGCATTGCCGTCAGCTCACGGGGGCTGATCTCGGTCAATGAGCATTACCAGACCGCCGTGCCGAACATCTATGCCGCCGGCGACGTCATCGGATTCCCGTCACTCGCCTCCACATCGATGGAGCAGGGGCGCCTGGCGATGTGTCATGCCTTCAACCTCTCTTACAAGAAGAAGCTCGCCTCCTACCTGCCCTATGGGATTTACACCGTGCCGGAAATCAGTATGGTAGGCCTAACCGAGGAAGAGGCGAAGCGAAACGGCGTCGACTACGAAGTGGGTCTGGCCTCGTTCGGGCGGAACCCCCGCGGGCAGATCATCGGCGATTCCGAAGGCATGGTGAAGCTCGTATTCCGCGCCGAGGACCAGCAGTTGCTCGGGGTCCATGTGATCGGTGAACTTGCGGCTGAACTCGTTCAAGTGGGGCTGGGCTGCCTGTATTACCACGGCACGATCGACTACTTCATCCAGTCGGTCTTCAACTTCCCTACGCTCTCAGAATCCTACAAGTATGCCGCCTATGACGGGCTTGGACGGCTGGCCGCGCGCGGCCACGGACCCTCCTGATCCCGAGTGGTGGGCTTCCCCGGCGTGAAGCTGGTATCGGGGGCTGTAGCGATCCCGACAATCCGCTTGACAGATTTCCCCTGAGAAGGTAAAAGTTCCATCTTCTAACCGGTACCTGTCAGGCATTATGAATACTTCACATTCGATGGGCGCTCGAGTTCAGCCCAGTGGCTTCTGCACTGGCGTCATCGGCATTCGATGTTGCTGCTGTTGATCTTCAAACCCAACTGCCGGTAGTGGCGCCCGAGACTTTGAATGACTTTTCACTAATCAAAGTTCAGGAAAGAGAAACAAGAAACCCACTGTCGGACCAACCCTGGCGGTGGGTTTCTCGTTTCTCCAACCCTGATCGGCCGGAGGAGACTCATGATCTATCAAAACATTCTGGACACGATCGGAAATACACCTGTCGTTCGCATCAACAAGCTCGGACCTCCCGATGTCGAACTTTACGGCAAGTTGGAGGCCTTCAATCCGATGGGCTCGGTGAAGGACCGTATCGGGCTCAGTATGATCCTCGACGCCGAACGCCGGGGCGTCATCAAACCCGGCGACACGATCGTCGAACCCACCTCGGGTAATACCGGCATCGCCCTGGCGATGGTCTGCACGGTGCGCGGGTACAAGCTGGTGGTGACCATGTCGGAGTCCTTCAGTATCGAGCGCCGAAAGCTGATGAAGTTCCTCGGCGCGAAGGTTGTACTCACCCCCCGGGAACTGGGCGGCAGCGGCATGGTCAACAAGGCGAAGGAGCTCGCCGACGCCAACGGCTGGTTTATGCCCCAGCAATTCGAGAATCCGTCGAATCCGGAGATCCACCGGCAGACCACCGGTCCGGAGATCATTCGCGACTTCGCCGCCAAGCGGCTCGACTATTTCGTCTCCGGCATCGGAACCGGCGGAACGATCACCGGCGCAGGCGAGATGCTCAAGCGGGCCTTCAAGAATATCCGCCTGATCGCGGTCGAACCCGCGTTGTCGCCGATCCTTTCCGGCGGCAAACCCGCGCCGCACACCATCCAGGGCATGGGCGTCAATTTCATTCCGGCGGTGCTGGATACCGGGATCTACGATCGGGTGGTGACCGTCACGGACGAGGAGTCGCGGGAAGTCGCCGCGCAATTGGCCAAGGCGGAAGGCATTTTCTGCGGCATCTCCTCGGGAGCGATTTTTTCCGCCGCGCTCAAGGTAGCCAAAGAGGCCGAGCCCGGGTCGGTCATCCTCGCGATGCTCCCCGACACTGGCGAACGGTATTTGACCACCAAACTTTTCGACGGAATTACCGAGGGATCGGACGAGGTACCTGAGCCTACGCTTTCGGGCGCAGGGCGTTAGCCGGAAGGACACGGCTGTTGGTGATTCCGTAGGGGGGTTCGCCGCGGCGGACCACCCCCCTACGACCGAGGATCCGTTCGATCAGCTGCTTGTATTGATCAGCCAGGCGCGCTCCCAGTTGCTTCCCTCCTTCAGGAAGAACCGCGGATCTCGAATTTCCTGGGCTGCCTGTTCGTAGCGTCGTCCCCGGCCTGAAAGGCCGTAATATTGAAGCCCAGGGCAAAGCGGAGCGACGCCCTGGGTCCAACCCTAAAGACTCCGCTCAAGCCCTGAAAGGGCGAGATAGTTGGTCCTCAGGACATGACCGAAGATCAACGCCTCACTTGGTGCGGAGATCCCTCTAACGGAAGACTGCTTCGACTACGCCTCTCCCTTGTGCCGCCCCGTTGGGGCTAAATATTCCGGCTACTCCTGCCCAGGGTTTCGCTTCGCTTCACCCTGGGCTTCATTATTTCGCCCCGTTGGGGCTGGGAGCTGCCGATTTGGTTTTGAAGATCACACCTTTTGGAGACGAGCCCCATTCGGTTTATACTAGGATCATCCAATTTACAAGAAAAGCGTAACGCTGCGACATCAGTTTGAACTTTCACTTCATGCGCGGGGAAACAACAGAAGTCGTGATCATCGGAGGCGGCATTGTCGGATCGAGCATCGCCTACCACCTCACCGAGGGTGGCTGCACGGACGTCCTGATCATCGAGCGTGAAGCTCAACTAGGATTGGGCTCAACCGGGAAAAGCGCGGGCGGGGTCCGGGCACAATTCGCCACGGCCATCAATATCGCCATGTCGCGTTATTCGATTGATATCTTCTCGCGGTTCGAAGAGATCACCGGTCATCCGTCCGGTTATCGGCCTCATGGATACCTCTTCCTTGCGACCAACGAACACCAACTCGCCGGACTCAAGAAAAATCGGGAATTCCAGATTGAGCATGGGCTCGATGACGTGGAACTCCTTACCACGGCGGAGGTCGCGGCCATGGTACCCCAGCTGCACCTGGCGGATGTGATGGGCGCGAGCTACTGTCCGACCGATGGGTTTGTCGATCCCTACAGCGTGATGTCGTGCTTCTCGGCCCGCGCCCGGGAACGAGGCGCCAGGCTTTGGCTCGGCACGGAGGTGACCGCCATCCAGGTCCGTGAGGGCCAGATTACGAGCGTGGAGACGACGAAGGGAAGGGTATCCACCCAGATCGTAGTCAACGCGGCAGGCCCGTGGGCGGCGGGCATCGCCCGGATGGCAGGAGTCGATATTCCGGTGATGCCCCTGCGCCGGCAGATCGTGAACACACAGCCCTTCGACGGTCTTCCTTCACGCCTTCCAATGGTAATCGATATGTCAAATGGCTTTCATTTCCGGCGTGAGGGAGCCGGAATCCTGATGGCCTGGCCCGACCCGGTTGAAACGGCCGGGTTCAAAACGAGCTTCGACCAGGAATTCATCGAGAAGATCCTCACCCGAGCCCACCATCGGGCGCCCTGCCTGGCCCATGCCGAAGTCAATCCTCGCCGCTGCTGGGCCGGACTCTATGAAGTCACCCCCGACCATCATGCCATCCTGGGAAAGGTCCCGGGCATCGAGGGTCTATACCTCGCGAATGGGTTCAGCGGTCACGGCGTCATGCACTCTCCCGCCACAGGAAGGATTCTGGCGGAACTCATTCTAGGCGCCTCCCGTCCCTGGATCGACGCGACCCAACTCGGTTTGGAGCGGTTTAGCCGGGGTGAACTCATCCACGAGACTGTGGTTCTATGATCTCTTCGCCTTGTTGAACGCAGATTCAGGAGGTCGAGGCGCGACTAGCGTCTGCGCCGGCGAAATGCGATGTACGTCAGGGGAAGCCCGATGCTTCCACCTAGAAGCAGCCATGTGACCAGAGGTTTCATTGATGTCTGGGGCGGGCCGGGAGGGAGATCGGTAACGGAGTAAAGCTTACCGTCCTTCAAGTACATTCGCCGCTGCTCTTCCAAGTTGAAAGGTCTGGCACCCCTTCGCCCGAATACGGCCACTTGATGACCGCTCTCGTCGACCGCCCGGTCGCGGTCCAGCCCCTTCGAGAGGGCCAGCGCTTCACCGTGGGTGTGGTAAGTCGCAATCAGGCGGGGATCGGGACGCGGGCTGAAGCCCGCGATGCCGGGTGTCTCAGGGGACGCCAGTTGAATGACACGAAGCCCGTTGTGCCCGTCGGCAACATAAGCAAAGAGGCTGGCATTGGTCATGCCGACTTTCACACCGGTGGCATCATCCAGCGCGCCATCAGCGTGAAAGATCTGGTCTATGCGGGGCGAGGCGGGTTGCTCGACATCAACGATCACGAGTCCCTGCCTCCCCCCGGCAACATACGCGTAAGTTCGCGCCACATAGATGTCCCTTGCGTCCTCCAGCGGCACGTATGCGGCTGGCACGGCGCGGGTCTGCTCGGGGATGGTGACATCGATCACTTTTACCCCTTCGGTGTCACAAACAAATCCGTAACGAAACTGGATCGCGAGGACCCTTGGTCTGTTGACGTAGGGCGCTCCGACTTCGGCGACGATTTGGGGACGCAACGGATCATCGATGTTCACCACGACGATTCCCCGGTCGCAGGCCACGTAGACATAATGCCCGGCTACGGCGAGGTTGACGGCGCCGTTGAGCGCGCCTCCGGGGTTGAAAGTCACCGCACGATTCAGGAAGTTGTTCGTCGGATCGCCGTCCAGGAGCGTTGCCGCGCTTACGAGAATGAGACCCTCGTACTTGTCCGTGACATAGAGATATCCGTAAAGCGGATGAATGGGCTGCTCTTCGTTTTCCGGTAACCGCCGGCGGGTAGGATCCACACCCAGGGTCGTCGGCGGCGCTACCGCGGTTGCGTACCGGGTCTTCACATGGAGCCGCTGGCCGAGGGGTGAAACGGGCGAAGTTGTCATCCGCTCAGAGATGCCCTTGTTATCGATCTGCGCCACGTCATAGACCCTCAGACCCCCCTCTCCGGTGGCGGCGTAAAGGTACTCACCCCGCAATTGCAGATTGAGCACTTCGTGCTTACGGCCGGGCAGCCTCAGGATGTCACGGCCCGGATGGTGATAGGCCTCGCGCAGGCGGTCCCCACCCGCCCGGTGCTTCTCGAACCTATCGGGATAGGCGAGCCGGTGAAGGTGGCTGCCGATGACGGCCTGGGGCTCGTCGGCCTCGGTGACGACCACCGATTCGAACCCGTGCTCCCCTTTGGCTACATAAACAAACCGGCCGAGAAAATTGACGAAATTCGTGCCCTGGAGAAGCATTTGCGCCATCCAGGCGTTGTTGTCGTCCTTCGAAGACACATGGCAGTCGGTGCAGGTCTTCGTCTCCTTGCCGCGGACGGTGTGGGGAAAGTGGGGATTGAAGGCCTGTCCGCTGTACCCCTCGGACGAAATGGTCTGTTGCTGGGAGTAGATCCATTCCCGGTTGGCATTCTGGGACCCCACCAGGACCGCGCTCGAGGAGCGGACGGGCGCAATCCTGTGGCCCTTAACCGTGCTGTCTCTTCCCAGCATGAAGACATCGTCGCGGAGAACCTGGTAGTTGTATGAAGTCCAATTGCGCGAAACCTCGCCTTCATTGTGGAGCATCGGTCGCTTGGCGTTCGCCTTCATCGGAAGGTGGCAGCCGAAGCAACTGGTCATCCACGAAGAGTGGCAGGCATAGCAGGACATGTTGTCATTCTGGTGGGCCAGGGTCCGCGGATCCGCCGGGACATCCCCCCAGGTCCGGCCGTCGCGCCGCATCGTCTTGGCGAGCCTCGCCCGTTCACTGTAATGCGGATTTCCGGGCGTGATCGTGTCGAGCGTCTGCGTGATCTCCCACTCGAGGTCGGGTGTCACCATCGAGCGCTGAAACAGACGATCGCCACGCCACTCGAATCGCCGCTGCCCGAATGGGGTTCGCCGCGAGGTGAGATCGCTGGGGCCGGCGGCGGGACCCGACGTCTTCAAGGTCGGCCGCCGATCGATGGTCCCATGGCAGTCGATACAATCGATCTCGATTGCATTGCGCACTTCGCCATAGAGCTTGCCATTGCCATGAACATCCTGTTCGAAGTGACAGTCGATGCAATGCATGCCCCGTTCGAGGTGGATATCCTTCAAGTGAACCGGAGTTCCCGGCCGGCCGTTCAGCAATTCCTCCGGTGTCGGCAGCCGGACAGCTTCCTGAAGCTTTTGGCTCGTCACCGGAGAGACGACCCAACCGGCATCATCCAGGAAATTTCCCTTTCGGTCGTGTTTAAAGATGGCACGAAATATCCAACCATGACCGTGGAAGTCCGCGAATTGGCTGTGCTTCAGTTCCGGATTCAATTCGCTCACGCTCGCCAGAAACCCGGGTTCCGACCACAGGCCCTTGAGCGAGGCCGATTCCGGATTGGCTTCGAGCCGGGCGCGTTCCTCCTCCGCGCTCAGACGCTTGGCCTGCCGCGGATACATGAACTCGCCGTCGGTCTCGTTGTCCCACCACATATACCCGAGATAGGCATTGGCAAAGGAAGTGCCGGGATGGATATGACAAACGATGCACTGGCTGGAGGGTATCGATCGGGTGAGCCGATGCTTGATGGGATGGCCCGACTCATTTTTCGGTATGGTCGGATCACTCGAATGGCTGAAACCCAGGTGACCGAACTCCGCCGCCGGCCCTGAATGCGCCGGGAACCGGTCATTGGCGTAAAGGACATGGCAGGCCGAACAACCGCTCGAACGGTAGTCTCCCGGATGATCATTGGTGCCCAGGAACGACAAGTTCGGGTCCAGCAGGCGCGTCTTTTGGACGCTGAGAAAGGTCGGATCGGTCCTGTTTTGGGTTCCCAGGCCGCGGAAGCTCAATTTATCTTCGCCGCGTTCGAAGACCCTGAGGATATTGCCGGGCTGGGATATTTCCCACCGTGGCAGCGGGTCAAGGAAGGCCAGAATCCCCTTCTGACGGGTCTCTTCGGGAGTAGGTGGAGGAACGGTCCGCAACTGTTGCGGGCGGCCGAGATGGTCATAGCTCTCGCCGAAGCGCGCATTCTTGAGTGGAAACGCACCGTTATTGTAGAGCGCGGCCCCCCACAACATAGCGCCATGGGTCATCATGCTATTTTTGACCAGATCCGTCTCCCGCGCGTGACAACGCCCGCAGGTTTGATCGACCACCCTGAGATCGCCCGGATTGATGAACTGTATGTACGCTGCGCTCTCCTGGTTGAGCTTCGCGTAGGACCGGACCGGATTGGCCGATTTCGGCCAGAAGCCTTTCAACCGGGGATGAACGTGTGATTTGCGCTTGATTTCCTCATAGCGCGGCGTATCGCTGGTCACGCCCGCGGGCAGGCTGACCTCGAACGCGCCGCCATGACAATCAGCGCAGCCTAGCCGCACCGCCTCGGACGTGTGCATCGTGGGTGAGTCGACCTGTGTATGACATGTGACGCAGCCGGCGCTCTTGCGCTCCGCCTCCGCCTCGGTCTGGCTGAGGAGTTGCGGATCGGAGATCTGATCGTACGACCGCTGGCCGGTGGGGGCCTCAGGGTGAAGGGATCCGGCCACAACTGAGCCTGCGGGCGCGTGGCGCAAGGTGGCCCGCGCGCGATCTTCGTCCGATAGCGCCGAGCCCAATATGAGGATCGCGATCAGGAGGATGAGCGATCCTGCCTTGATCAAGGACCTGCGTTCTACGGCGCTCATTGCTTGGGAATTCCCGTCGACGACGTGTCGCGCTCCCTCCGAGGGGGTTCCCCGCCCTCCTATTAGAACATCAAACGAACGCCCACAAACGTCGAATATAGAGTTTTCGATGTATAAATCCGCTTCAGCCCGTCCCCCGGGGTCAGTCCGGCGGCGCCGGCGGTGATGATGCATTGATCGTTCAGAAAGGGACGGTATTGGAACCCCAGGCTGTAATCTAACCCGATGCTCCGCCGCAAACCTGGCTGAAAGAGCAGGAGCTCCAGCGGTTCTGTACGGTGGAATTGCAGATAATTTATGTTGAAGGACCCTTTCATCTTCGGCGTGATCGCCGCGTCGACACCCAGGTTGTAGAGAAACAGGCCTGGATTGACGAAACTGGCCTGTCCCTCGTCTTTGTTGCTCCGCAGGCTTGGAAGCAAGCTCTGCCGGTGGACGAGCCCGACACTCGTCCCCGCCAATGCAATCCCCTGGCGGTTCCAGAACCCGAAGCCGCCTCCGGGAATGTTCGGCTGAAACAGATTGTCCCGGGTGAGCGGCCGGTTGGAAAAACTGAAGCCGCTGCCGCCGGCGAAATTCGGGTTATCCAGGATCGCATCGAACCCTCGAGCCGTCCCGTCCGTGGGGTCGGAATCACCGGAGGAGAAGAAGAACGAGCCCTTGAAGGAGAGCCAGTCGCGTTCGTATGAAAACTCGGCGGCCGCCATCTGGGCGTTAATGTGAACCCCGCGCCCGGCGATCGGATTGAGATCGTCACGGCCGAGCGCTTGATAAAACGCATGACTGACATTGAGACGGCCGATGTGTCCCTCGCCCGCGATCCCGAGATATCCCACCTTGATGTTATGGGGCGTGAAAGCCCCTGCCGCCGCCGGGCGAACCAGGAAGCCGTTGGTGTCAAAATGAAGCCCGCCCTCCTCGTCCGATCTTCCGGCATGATCATCGCTGTAATGAAGGCTGGCTTGAATCGTGTATCCCTTCGCCAGGAAATCCTGCCGGGAGAAATTCGCGACCGCCACATATTGATGCCGGGGCTCGAAGAGGGTGTTTAGAACGCTGTTGGTGTCTTTTTCCAGAAGCGTGAAGATCGCCGCATTCCACTGATTTCGGTTGGAGCCGAAGTTTCCGAAGAACCGGATGCCCGGCTGCTCATCGACGAAAATGAAGCCGCGGAAATCGCTGACGAACGGCTGAATACCCGCCCGCACGGAAACAAAATCGAAATGGGATCCAACATCGAAGAGCTTCACCTCGCCGAAGAGCTCCTGGAGGGCCACCTGTCCGTCAGTCCGGAGCGTTCCCTTCCGCACATCGATGTTCACGAGTCCGTTCTCCCGGGTCTGCAGGAAATTGATATTGAAGACAGGTGTAATTCGAATCGACCAATCACGCGGCCGGAATCCGGCGTCGCCGCGGAACAGGTCGACGGAGACCAAGAAATTCTGAGTGAGAAGAAACTGCTCACCGCGCCCAAAAAACGGAGTGCGGCCGGGCTGGAATGCGCTCGCGCCGCTCGGGACATAGAGCCGCCTCGGCTCCGCCAGCGTGTCGCTTGCCGCCGTCAAACTCAGGAAGATGTGTTGACCGATCACCGGGTAATCGCCTTTGAGCATGTTTTGATGAAAGGGATCATACCAGCGCCCCCGGACGTAGGGCGCCTCGCCGGGCCCTCCCCGGTTCCAATCTGGAAATCCGATTCTCCAGCGATCCTCGTAGACCTCAAATCGGCCGTGCGTAGGCGCCGGGGGGGGAGGTCGAAGCGGGCCAGAATACCCCAGGGGCGGATCAACCCGATTTAGGTCGATCCCATCAATGCTACGAATCGGCGCCTCGGCAACCTCTTCCGGCCGCGGCCGGAGGGCCGGATGCATGCCCTCCATCGATCTCGCTGTGGAGGATTCGGCATGATCCCCGAGGTCACCCAAGCGATTCCGGGTAATGAGCCGCTCTCCTTCCCTCCCCGAGGGCTCAGCGGGATTGCCCCCGGTCGTGGATAGCATTTCAATCTCGAGCGAGACCGTCTGACCCGCGTTGAGCACGAGCCCGGTACGATGTTTCGGTTCGTAGCCGGCCATCTCGATGACGACCTGACACTCACCCGGTTCCAGGCCGCGTGCGCGGAAGACGCCATCTCCGTCCGCCGTCAACTCGAGCGTGCGGGGAGTCTGGGCATAGATCAGCCGGACGCTCGCGCCGGGAATGGGTCGTCCAGATGCATCTCTTACCTGGCCCTGGATTGCGGCTTTGGTCTCTGCACGCCGACCCGGTATCCGCTGACCCGGAACAGCAGGCATCGAGACTGCAATCACACGATGGCGATCTGAATAGGCTCCGGCGCCGCTGTCAATTTGTTCGTGCGCGCCGACGAGGACCGGCCCATGGAACAAGGCCACTGTGAACATCACTCCCGCTACCGTTCTGGGCTTGTGTAAGCCATCCGCCCTAGCCATGGAAGCACCCGCGGAAGCCTCGTCCACGAAAAGGTGAGATGATCTGAACCGGCCGGGATAACATCACATCCTCCGGATCAAGTCAACGGTTCGACAGGCCGGCCCTGGGAACGCCAATCTCCTGATTGGCGTGGTCTCAAACCTGGACGACGCCAATCTCCTGATTGGCGTGGTCTCAAACCTGGACGACGCCAATCAGGAGATTGGCGTTCCCGGGGATCAACTCGCCGGGTTCTTGACCCTTCTCTCGCTTTACCTGGCAAGGCTCGAGGGCTATGTTATCCATACCGACGACGAGGATCGATTTCGAATGATGCCAGAGATCAGATTGACCCGCCTCCATCCTGCGCCGGATAGCCGTGGAAGGCTTTCCCGCACGATCATGCTCCTGCTGGCGCTCCTGGCCCTGTCCACACCCGCCGGCGGGGGTCGCATGAAGCGGGCGTCTGAGCCTCCGCGTTTGACCGCTTCGGAAGTCGAAGAATTGATCATGGCCGCTGCAAATGCGGCGATCGAACCGGTCGTGGTGGCCGTCACGGATCGCGCGGGAGCTATCCTGGGAATCTTGCGTGTGGCAAGCGCGCCCGACCGGGCGATTGGGAATTTCGGCGCGATAGTGGACACGGCTGAACTCGCTGTGTCTCTCGCTCGAACCGGCGCTTTCTTCAGCAACGATCAGGCGCCTTTGTCGTCCAGAACGGTTCGCTTCATCAGCGGCATTCATTTTCCGCCGGGCATCCGCAATACCGCCAACGGCGCCCTTTATGGTATCGAGAATACGAATCGAGGATGTGATTTGGTCGATGGGGTCACGGTGCGGTACCTTCCTGGGCAGGAGGTCCCGGTCTCCCGCTCCATCGATGGGACCACCCCCGGCCTCGGCATCACGACCGGCAAGGCTGATGTGGCAGACAGCGATCACGCCTCGGTCAACGGCGGCGGCATGCCGATCTACAAGGCTGGCCGTGTGGCCGGAGGAATCGGTGTCGCCGGCGCTTCGGGTGGGCGAAATGAATTGGCGTCGTTCACCGCGGCCTGCCCGGGGATAGGTGCATTGCTCCCGCTCCCGGCGCCGGGTGTGATTTTCCTGGAGGGAATCCGGCTGCCCCTGACCCGGATCGGCGGCGTGATCATCCCGCCGGTACCGGACGCTTTTCGCTGTCCAGGGACTGCAGGTGTCGAGGTGAGCGGCAGCTGGATGGTCTCACCGCGACACGGGGGCACTGCCCCGGAGGGATGGCTCGTCGGACCGAGCGGAAGCCCGGAGATCAGCGCGGCCGAAGTCAGCGGGATCATTCAACATGCCATCGACGAGGCCGACCGGACCCGCGCCGCCATCCGCCTGCCGGAGGGAAGCCGCACCCGAATGGTGATCGCGGTGGGCGACCTCGCCGGGAATGTTCTCGGGCTCTATCGTATGCCGGACAGCACGGTCTTTAGCATCGATGTGGCGGTCTCGAAAGCGCGCAATGTCGTTTTCCTCAGCGGGAGTGAGCGCACGGCGGCGGATCTTCCCGGCGTTCCGATGGGCACGGCCATGACCAACCGATCCATCGGCTTTGGTTCCCAGCCGCTGTTTCCGCCGGGGATCGGCCCCGGTTCGGGATCGAACGACCGGCAGTTCTGGGGTCCGTTTTTTGCTTCCCTCTATCTGCCCGACACGGCGACACCGTGTTCACAAGGCTCCCAGCAGAGCGGCCAGGGCAGGAACCGGAGCGGCATCGTCTTCTTTCCCGGGAGCGCGCCGCTGTATCGAAATGGCAGACTGGTCGGCGGCCTCGGGATCAGCGGCGACGGCGTCGAGCAGGACGACGTGGTGACCGCGGCCGGCACGCGAGGGTTCGAAGCCCCGGTGGAAATAAGGGCCGACCGCATTTTGATCAACGGCGTTCGGCTCCCTTACTTGAAGTTCAACCGGAATCCCGGCGGCTGAGCACTGTGCCGGTTACGGCATCAAAAAGCGGTTCTTTGCGCGTTCGCCTTCAGCGCTTCGTCCACCCTCGCCAGACTCTCCGACAAATGGGCCCGGGCTTCGGCCGTCGACTTCAATCCCGGTCTCGCAAGTGCACCCTGCAATTGGCCTCGAAGCGAAACCAGCGTCTGCCTCGCCAGGGTCCGGGCATCCTCCGGCACGGCCGCGTCGCGAAGCACCATGGCGATGACCTTCCTCAGGTGCTCGCGTTGGAGGGATCGGCGGTAACTGTTGATCATCATCGACGCTCCCGGGTTCTTAACTTCGGCCCAGACCGCCTCCTGAATCGAATTGAACAACAGGCCCATCGAGAGTGCGTCGGCCGGGGAGGCTACCATCAGTTCGTTGTCGAGAATCCTGCCGAGCACGGTTGGATGGTAGACGCGATCAAGCACGGCTCGCTGCAGGTTGAGCACAGCCTGATGGATCGGCACATCGTAACGCCGCTGAAGAAAGGCCGGATTCGTGAAATCGGGATACCGTTCGGCCGAAAGTTTGCTGAGCAGGCGAGGGGAGAATTGAAACGCATTCGGCGAGAACAGGTTTTTTGTCAACAACCCCAGTGCTTCCTTCTGTTCCCGCGCCGGCACCGGCTCGATGGGCAGGCGGTTGCCGGGATCGCCGACGTGATCGCGGTACTTATATACGCCGCCGATGTATTTCGAGGCCAGGATCATCATGCCTCCGAATTGGCCCATGGCGCCGTTGAAGCTCCGCCTCAGCACCTGGTAACCCTCCCCGGGGCGCTGGAGCTTCGCTTCCATGTTGGCCCAGACCTCCTGCGCCAGCCTCACGCGATGGCCCAGTAGTCGTATGGACCCAGGGTCGTCTGGTGATATTCCCCTTGTTTCTCGCCCTTGGCCGCAATATTCGTCGGGATGTAGTCCATGACCGATCCGGTCAAACCGTCCCGGGCCGTAATCGCAGTATCCTGCAACTGTTCAAACGTGTGGATCGTGCTTGCCCTGAAGTTGTGGCGAAGCCCGAGCGTATGTCCGACTTCGTGCGCGGCGATCTCGCGCAGGAACTCCTTGATGAAACTCTCAGCCTCCGGCCCCTGCGGGTCCATCCCGCGGGCGAGGAGGAGATCCGAAACAAACGCCGCTTCGAGCACGGCGCCTTGAGCGTAATCGCACGCCGCGAATACACGGTTCCGGCTCCAGGGGCTGACAAACGGAGACGGCGTGCTGTTCTCCCAGGCCGCGGCCACCGGAGCGATCTGCTCGCTGGCCTCGCGCCGCATGAACCGGGTCATCGATTCAGCGAATCGGATATCGGCGTCATAGATCTCACCCGTCATCGGATTCGTGCGGGAGGGACCTTGGGCAAACCCGGGGTCGGGATAGCCTGCGAACCATCGTATCGTGTTGTAGCGGACGTCAGCGGAATCCCAGTCGGCATCGTCAGGCTGTTGTTTCACTTCAATCGCATCCCTGAAACCGATCCGCTCAAACGCCTTGTTCCACATGAGTATGCCTTCCCTGACCGAGTTGCGGTATTCCACCGGAATCGTATTCTCCAACCAGAAGACGATCGGCTGTTTGGGACGCGAGAGGGCGGAGGAGGGATCCTGCTTCTCGAGGCGCCATCGGTTGATGTACCGCTTAGACGTGCTATAGGTCCGATCGTCGGTGTAATCCTCCACCTGGTCAAAGAAATGGCCGACGCGATCATCCGCCAGCCGCGGCCGGTAACCGCTGTCGGGCAGACCGGAGAGGCTGTAACGGAAATGAAAAATCATGCTGCGGACGTCCGGAAGATTCCGCGGGGGAGCCGGCAGCGCTGGAACTGGTGCCCCGGGCGGCAGGAGCGGAGGTAGCGGCGGCCGGTCAGTCGCATAGTGGGCCACCGTCTCCAATTCCACGTTCCGGGGAAACGCCTTGACGGCGCCAAAGACGCTGTTCTTGGGATCAAATCGGTAAGAGATACGGAAGGTCGCCTCCAGTCCATAACCGAGCATCGGAAGATCGCTGAGCAGAATCGTTCCCAAATCGATCAGCACACTCTTACGGTCGGGATGCGGCAGGCTCTCGATCTTGGCGATGCCGAGCACCGAATCGCTGAACGACCGCGATACCGCCCGCTCGATCGGCGTATCCGGTTCGGCCGTGAACCGGGTATTCCTCAAGCGCACCTGAATGTTCTTTCCCAGCTTGTGGAAAACAATCGGCGCCTGGGCGGTCATGTCAGCGGCAAAGAAGCCTCGTTCACCTATTCCAGAGTCGGTGGTCAGCGAGAGCAGATAGGTCTGCTCGAGTTGATCGGGAAGGATTTCGAGATAAACCTTCTCCTCGGTTCGATGGAGGGTGAACAGGCCCTTGATCTCCTGGGCATCCTTCACGATTTCGGCGAAGGGTTTGTCCTTGGGCGGTTCGGCCTTCTTGGTCTCATCCGTTTGCTCAGGCTTGAATGGCGCCGCCGCCTCGCTCTTCTGGGACTCCTTAGGGGCCGGAGCCTGTGCCCCAAACACCAGATTGCAGGAGACCAGCATGACGATGATTCCTCGTGTCAGTTCTCGCATAGTCGTCGATTCCTCGATTTTGCTGGAGGTTCGGAGGAGTGAAGGAAGCTAACCCGACTTACCCTGAAATGTCAGAAAAGTCTGAATGCGGCTGAGCAACCCGTCCCGGGCGACGAGGCCCAGGAGTCTTCCGTCTTCCATCACGAGCAACTGGTTGACATTTTCGGCATCCATGCGTTCAAGCACTCGCGAGGCCGGCTCCTGCGGGCTGATCCACTTTAACCGCTCCAGGGGAGTCATGGCCGCATGGATCGACACGTGGCCCCAATCCTGGCGGGGTACGGCAGAGACTTCGCGGGGAGTAATGATACCCAACACCCTATGGTCATCGGTGACCACGTAACAGCGTCGTCCTGTCTTCAACAGATAGTCGTCCACGAAATCCTGCAGTGAAAGGTACCGGGGAACGGTGTGGCATTCCCGGGACATGACATCCCCGGCGGTGATGCCGTTGAGGGCATTCCGAAGGTCGAGTTGCACCACGTTCTGTTGGGCGGCGTTGAGCAGAAACCAACCGATGAAGACAATCCACAAGCCGCTGACCAGGCCGTCGTTGGTGCCGAAGGTGATCCAGGCGCCAAGAAAAATGAACCCGTAGGCGATCGTCTTGCCGATCGTGGTGGAGATCCGGGTGGCCTTTTCGTAATCGCGTTTGAACGCCCATAGGATCGATCGGAAGACGCGCCCCCCGTCGAGCGGAAACCCCGGAATCAGGTTGAAGAGGGCGAGCCAGAAATTGACGGTGGCGAGCCACTTGCACGGCGCCACGGCCACGGTCCACTCGGCCGGAAAGGACCTGGCCATCAAAGCGAAACCGCCGGCGATCGCCAGGCTCGCGAGCGGTCCGACCACGGCGATGAGGAATTCGCTGAGCGCCGTGCTCGCCTCGCGCGTCACCTCGGAGATTCCGCCGAACACAAACAGGGTGATCGATTTTACCGGAATGCCTCGCGACAGCGCCACCGCGCTGTGCGCGAGCTCGTGGAGGATGACACTGGTGAAAAAGAGCAGGCTGGTGACGAGTCCGATGGCCGAACGGATTACCGGAGACCAGCCCGGGTGCTGTTCACCGAACTGCCCGATCAGCGACATCGTGATCAACACGAAAGCGATACCCCAGGTGAAATGGACCCCGATCGGAATTCCCTTTATTTTTCCCAGGCGAAACGTCTGCTGCAATTTGCTCACAAAGGAAATTATGGAGGCCCCGGCGCGTCGGTGCGCCCGGACGGCGGCGTCCGACCCTCCGCAGATGTCCTGATGATTTCAACCGAGCAAGGGACATGGCTCAGAATGGTCTGGGAGACGCTACCCAGCAATAGACTGGTCAGCCCTTTTGTCCCATGGGAGCCCAGTACCACGAGATCGGCCGGCCATTCCCGGACTGCCTCGAGAATCATGGTCCGCGCGCTCCCCTCCACCAGACGGGTCGTCACGGCACATCCGGAAACGCTCAGTTCCTGAGCCGCCCTCTCCAGGAGCTGTTTACCCCGGGCCTGTTCCGCTTCGCTCAGGGCCGAGAGATCCACCGGCGGATCCGGCCAGGCTGTCCCGGTAAAACTGAAGACCGGCGGCAACTCGATAGCATGGAAGATGCGGATCTCACTCCCCGCGGGCCAAGGGCGTCCCGCCACCGACCGTACGGCCACCCAGGAGAAGGTGGAGTCATCGATGGCGAGGAGTATCCGCATGAATCCGATTATCCAACGACGAGGATGGGGCAAGGCGCAAGCCGGGCCACGCGCTCGGCGTTGGATCCCAGCATCCAGGACCCTTTCGCGGAGGCGCCGATCACCAGCAGGTCCGCCTCCGTCTCGGCGCTGAAGTGGACGATCTCTCTATAAGCCGCGCCGTCACGAATGATTCGTTCGATCTTGAGTCCGGGAGCCTGGGCTTCGAGCGCACGGAACGCGCTCTCCGCATTCTCGCGAAACGTTTCTTCATACTTGACGGCGGTTCCCGGCAGCAGCGTGCGGAGCAGGCTGATCTGTTCCATCACCGTCACCACTGAGAGCTTTGAGGAAAACTGGCCGGCGAGATCGATGGCCATCATGCGGGCATGCTGATCCTTCTCCTCGAAGGCGGTGGCAAGCACGATGCGATTCAGTGCAATTTCGGGTCCCCCGTGCGTCTGATACACAAAATGGCGTTGCACACTACGAACCAGCAGAACCGGCACATCGGAAGCCGCGAGCACTGCCTCGGCCGTGGAGCCGATGTGCTCGCTCCGCGTTCTGATCCGGGCCGTCGCTTCCATGACAATCAGATCGCATCCCTGCTGGCGGGTCGCCTTAAGGATCTCTTCCTGCGGGACGCCGCCCGAAAAAATAGCGTCGACGCGCAGACCGCGAAGCTGCTCGTCCGAACACCTCGTCGTCATTTGCTGCTTGAGCACGCGGAGCCACTCCGACTCGCGCCCCGAGATCAGGTGCTCAGGAAGGGACATCAGGTTGGGGGGCAGCTCGGCATCCTGGACATTCTGGACGACCACACGCGCCCCATAATGGCGGGCGAGCGCGGCGGCATACTTCAGCGCCGCGTGGGACTCCGCGTTCAAATCAACAGGCATGAGGATGGCTTTCGGTTTAAACATAGCAACTCGATCTTAGTACACGGCGCCGGATCGCTACAACACTGGGACGGTATTCAAAACTGCGCCCCGATCGTCTATCATCCCGCATGGTGATGATGGTCAGGTGCCCCATTTGCAAGACCGAGGTCCGGTGGGAGGATAATCCCATGCGGCCGTTCTGTTCGGAGCGGTGTAAGTTGATCGACCTCGGGCACTGGGCCGATGAGAGCTACTCCGTGGGCCGTGAGCCGGCTCCATCGACATCCACGCCCGTGGGGGAGGCAGAGTTCCAGCCAGCGGGGGACGATACGCGCGAGGGAACGGCTCGCCGACCAGATCCAGATTCAGGACGGACCAGGGTTTGATCCGGAGGGAAAGCATGGGGAAAGCGAAGCGGAAAGCGGTAGCCGGGCCCAGGATGTCGAACGCCGGGAAGGTGGGCGTGGTCATCGCAGCGGCGACACTTCTAGCCTTTGTCGCGGTGCTTTATTGGCAGTCCAGGCCTGAGGAATCTCCCCTGAGCGCAAGTGCCGACCTCAGCGCCCCCGTGGATGCCCTTCCTGGATCGTCTGGCGCCAGGCGACCGGCGCCGGAACTGGTCACCCAAACGCTTGACGGCTCCCCGCTCAAGCTGTCGGATTATCGGGGAAAGGTGCTTGTCCTCGATTTCTGGGCCACTTGGTGCGGGCCGTGCCGCGAGGAGATTCCGGTACTCAAGGAACTCGTGGGGACGCACCGGGACCGGGGACTTGAAGTCGTCGGCCTGACGATCGAGAGACCCGACCAGGAAGGCGAAACGGTCAAACGCTTTGTCAATCAGATGAAGATCAATTATCCGATCGGCTATGCCACGAATGAGCTCTTTGGCACCTATATCGGACCGGGGCGGCAGTCGATCCCGCAAACGCTCATTTTCGGCCGCGACGGCAGGCTCAGGAAGCACATGGTCGGCTTCACCCCGCGAACCGATGCCGAAGAACTCAAGGAGGCCGTATCGCTACTACTCGAAGAGGCGGCTTTCTAGATTCGGCCACCGGACCTTCGCGACGGCGGGCCCCAGGTTTGAGGGATTACGGCTTGTTCGGGGGTCCAGGCATGGAGTATATTGGCTTAATCCGTAGTCGAACCATGGGGTGGAAAGACCGGCAATGAGGTCGAGAAGTCCTTACGGTCAGCCGGGGAGTCGCGGTATCGGGTCGGACGTAACGGATGATTCAAAATGAATTTCGCTCGCTTCAGGAAAATGCTTGAGTTCCCGCGCAATTTCGTATGGACGGCGTTGGCGCTGGGCACCGTGGTATTCCTGGCCGGAGCAACCATCGGGGTCTTTATTCTGCGGGCGCCCAAGCTGGTGGCCATCAATCTTGCAACTGACCCGGGTGGCGCCGAGGCGTTCCTCGACGGGCAGTCGATCGGGTTCACTCCGCTGACTACGGCTGTACCGGAAGGCGAACATACCGTCGCACTCGCCAAGCCGGGCTATCAGGCCATCGAACGCAAGATCTACGCTGACCGCTCGGCACCTAAAACCTTTAACGACTTTTCTTTCGGACTCGACCCCAATATCGCCAACGGAATCACCTATGAGAAGTCTGAAGTTGTGGCGAAACTCAAGCTTCAAGCGCAGGAGGCCTACCGGCGGGGTGATCTGGTCGCACCGGAGAATGACAACGCGCTTTTTTATATCGGCCAGCTTTCGCTGATCAGCCCCGATGATCCAATGATCGCGGAGATGCGCGAGCGAATTCGTCAGGCGCTGAAACAGCGAGCGGAGGCCACCCGGGCGCAAAATGACTTGGGGTGATTCGTTTCCCCGTTTCCCCGCTTCCTTCCCTTCACTCCGGGTCGGAGATCTCTATCGTCTCACCGGTCATAGTCTGTCGCATGAGGTTCACCTTCGCCAGTGCCTCCGGGGCATCCAGGCCATCGGGAGCGGACTTCAGATAGCGCTCGCAGTCTCTGATCGCCCGGGTGAAGTCCCGCTGCCTGATGTGAATGTTGGCGATGTGCAGGTGCGCTACAGCCACCTGAGGCATCTCGCCGAGCACCAGCGCCTTCTCATACTCCTGCTGAGCAGATAGATAGTCGCCGGCCCGGTAATGAACTATGCCGAGGAGCAGATGCGTCAGCCAGATCGACGAATCGAGTTCAACGGCTTGACCGAGCGGGACCAAGGCCTCCTCCGGCGTACCCCGCTGGATCATCGCATGTCCGACATTGATCCAGGGCTGCGGCGCTTTAGGCGCTAAGGCGATGGCGCGATGCAGCACTTCCAAGGCCTCGTCGAACCTTTTCAGGCGCACGTACTGAACGCCCAGGTCGTTCAGGGCCTGAAAGAACTCCGGAAATACCGTAATCGCCTGCCGGAAGAAAGCGATCGATTCATCGTAGCGTTTCTCTTTGACGAGTTTTGTGCCTCGCTGGTAACTCCGTTCGGCATCGCGTGGAATCTTCGCTCTGAGCTCGCCGACGGATACTACCGATCCCGCGTTCCGTGGCTTACGCTCCTTCTCCTTCGGCACCAGGAATATGTTCTGCGGTACGATCCGCCCCATCCGGCCGTAGACCTCGACTCGCTCCGTGGTGGTCTCGAACCGGTCGGTCCCCCAGACGACCAGCTCGTAACTGTTCGACGGAATGTTTTTGAATTCAAAATTACCCACCGAATCGCTGTAGAGTTCCTGGGCGATGCCCTGGCTGAAGGTCTTCAAGGTCACCCTCAGCTGTTCATCCGCAGGCGCTCCCGAGGGCATGTAAATCCGCCCGCGAATCGTGAAAACCGTATCGGGGGCGCTTCCGCCTCCACGGCCCTGTTGCACGCCTTCCTGCGCCCCCAGGATCGCGACGGGTCCGAGGAACAGGAGGACGAGAAGCGAACAAGCGACCCTCGGCGCGATCGGCAACGGCGGGCGATATCCCGAACGGAATCGACGCTGACCTCGGGTCATCATGCTTCCCTCCCCGGGTCCTTTTGCAATTAAGGACGGGCCGCTGAGAACTGAACTCTCAATTTCGAATAACTGGTCCGCAAATCCTCGGGAATGACGCGGCTCTCGCTGATGACGGTAGTGAAGTTAGTGTCCCCGAACCATCGGGGGAGAACATGCAGGTGAAAATGATCCGCGATTCCGGCGCCGGCCGCCCGGCCCAGATTCATGCCGAGATTGAACCCGTGCGGATGGTAGGTCTCACGCAAAATCCGCTGGGACCACTTGGCCAGGTCCATCATCTCGTCGCTCGCATCCTTCCCCACCTCCGAGAGCTCCGCAATGTGGGAGAGCGGGGCGATCATCAGGTGCCCGCTGGTGTACGGAAAAAGATTCAAGATAATAAAATTCTCTCGTCCGCGATATAGGATCAGGCTCTCGTCATCGGGCTTCCCGAGAGCGTCACACAATGGACATCCGTGGGCGGACGCCTGGGAGACGTAATGGAACCGCCAAGGGCTCCAGATCCAATCCATGTTATTGGCTGGGCGATTCCGCCTGATTGATCAATTCCTTCAGTTCTTTCCCGGGCTTGAAATAGGGTGTGCGCTTGGCCAGCACTTCAACACTCTCTCCGGTCTTCGGGTTCCGGCCCCGTCGCGGGCCGCGCTGCCTGAAACGGAAGGAACCGAACCCGCGCAACTCGATCCCCTCTCCACGTTTGAGTGCGTCGACGATACTCTCGAAGACGGTTTCGACGATCACTTGCGAATCCTTCTTGGCCAATTCCGCCGCGCGAGCGACCTCCTCGATCAACTCGGCCTTCGTCATCGTCTTTCGCTTGTCAGCTAGTTCGGCACTCTGCGGCGCTTCTGGTTCCATATGTTCCTCCGAGCAGGCGATCATTATGCAAAGTAACAAAATCCGATTGCATTGGCAAGGCGCCCGGCTCCCGGCACCGATCCTCGCAGCGGGGGATCCCTCGATCCTACTAAGTGTCCGATTTCGAAGGGGCTAATACCGTTTCACCGATCCAGCCCAGGTATCGGCTCGAACCGTCAGCGACCTCAAGAGCAAGAATCTCGGGGGCCTCATAGGAATGGAGACCCGCGATGGCGGTTTCGAGTGCCGGGTATCCGCTACGGGTCGTCTTGATCACCAGCAGGGACTCCGTCGCCTGCTCATTCACCCCCTGCCAGCGGTAAATCGACTCGACGGCGGGGAGTATGCTGACACAGGCGGCGAATCGATTCTCGACCAAGGCCCGGGCGATTCTATGAGCTTCAACTGGATCCTTGGCCGTGCAGAGCACCACGAGGGCATCTTGCATCTTCCCTTTCCCCTCCGTCGCGATTTAAGAATACAGGTTCATCGAGCGGGAGAGCAGCGCCACCGGATCTTCCACGTTCAGGGCCTCCCGGACCAGGAGCGGTTCGCCGTAAGCCACATCGAGCAGCGAGCCGAAATACCGGTGCCTGGCTTCCAATCGCGCGAGGAAACCGGGATCGCTCAACATCGTCTCGGGATCACGGCTTCCCGGATCATGAAACTGCGAGCGATGCGCGCGAATCGCGGCCATTTTCCCTTCAAAATGCTCGGAGATGTCGACGATAAAACTGGGCGTCACGGTTCTGGGGAACAGGTAATAGCCGATCGCGGCCGGCCTGTACCGCTCCCATCCCGACTCCGGATCGAATTTCGCAAGTCCGGCGAGGTGACCGGCCTCGCGCACGATCCGGCTGGTGTGCGCATGATCCGGGTGTGGATCCTCCCAGTAGGGCGCCAGTACGATGCGGGGCCGGAACCGCCGAAGCGCGCGAACCATGGCAACCCTCGCCGAATCGTCGCAGCTCACCCGGGTATCGGGAAGTCCAAGGTTCTCGCGAACCGTCACCCGAAGCAATCTTGCGGCTTCCGCCGCCTCAAGGGTGCGAACCTCAACGGTTCCCCGGGTTCCCATCTCTCCGCGGGTCATGTCGAGGATACCGGTTCGATAGCCGAGCGCCGCCATCTTCAGC
>JACQTD010000139.1 GCA_016210985.1 Acidobacteriota bacterium | reverse complement strand
GCCCACGGCAGCGACGTCAGCATCACCGGTCGATGGTTCCCCACCGATAATCAGAATATCCGCATCTCGCTGAACCGGCGCCGGGCGGCCTCGATCGGCTTTCCTGACTTCTCCCCGCCGATCTTCTTCCAGGTGATCAATACTCCCTTCACCAACCTGGACAAAGCGAGCGCGCGTTACGAATGGCGGGCGGTGACCTCCTGGCTCACCCGGCTTTCAGCCGGCGGCTATTGGCAGGGGCAGGACCGGCAACTCAGAAACAATTTCACGGTTTTCGGCTCGACGCCACCCGGGCCCGGTGATCCCCCGGTGGATACGGTGACGATGGTACACATCCTCAGCAACACGCGCCAAACGGTGAAATCCCATGGTTGGGATTTCCAGGCCAACCTGCAGATCGGCGCCCGCAACCTCGTGACCACCGGAGCCAGCTCATTCCGGGATCACAGCCGGGACACCCGTACGGCCGTTACGGACGTGACGAAGCTGGGGATTCTCACGCGGCCGCCATCTCCCGTCCGTTTCTTTCCGGTATACGAGGAGATTGTCAAAGGATTCGTGAGCCAGCCCCAGCGAGTGCCCATCTCCGATTTCACGAATATCGCCTGGTTCATCCAGGACGAATTCCGGGCGATGCGCTGGTTGCGACTGATCGGCAGCTACCGGGTGGATCATTTCAACGTATCCACACTCCCCACGCCGGGATACGATCCGCGACTCCCGGGGATCGATCGTGCGGTGCCGCCGATTGATCCGAAGAATTTTCCAGCGGCCGAGGGTACAACCATTACCCGGACGACCTCCACGGGCGATTTCGGAATCGTCGTTCAACCGAACGGGAGCCTCAGCTTCTCCGCCCGTATCGGAAGGAGCTTCCGGCATCCCAATCTCGAGGAACTCTTCTTCACGGGTCCGGCCACGATCGGAAATATCGTAGCCAATATCAACGTCAAGCCGGAGACGGGAGTTAACGTGGACGTCAGCGCGAAGGTCAGGACGGGACGTTATGCCGGCGGCATCACTTACTTCAACAACACCTACACGAACTTCATTTCGACTGAGATCATCAGCAATTCGTCGACTGCCGGTCTGATCTCACAGGCCATCAACTTTGCCAAGATACGGATTCAGGGCATTGAGGCGGATCTCCAGGTTCCGGTTCCCTACCGGAACAATCTCTTCACTTTTTACGGAAATCTGGGGTACCAACACGGTCAGATCCTTGCGGGCGAAAACCCGTATAACCATGTTTCGGTATCGGACACCCCCGCCGATAACATCACCCCTTTCAAGTCGGTGGTCGGTTTGCGATGGAACGATGCCGCCGATCGCTTCTGGTCGGAATACAGCGCCCGCATCACGACCCACGTCAACCGGGTTTCCCCGCTGCTGATCGATTCACCGTTCCTGATTGCACAGGACCTCTTCAGTCTCTATGGTTTTACCTTGCACACGCTCCGCGCCGGGTACAATTTCCGAAGCGAGCGATCCCTGGTCGGGATCACGGTGGCGATAGAGAACCTGGGGAACAAGTATTACCGGGACCAGTTCCAGTTCGCGCCCTCCCGAGGCAGGAGTTTCACGCTGGGACTCAATTTTAGGTTGCTATGAAGACGACGTGGAAGGAGCGATGGATATCCACCGGCGCGGGCCGGCTTGGAGCGGGCCTGATGCTTGCCGCGACGATGAGTCTTGGTGGCCTTGGGGCTGCAGCCGCGCAGACCTCGGGGACGGCAGGCTTCGGCCCGGTGAGCGAGTACTTCCCGGTAGGCACGGCTGATTCCTGGACCTACGACTGGACGGTGCGCCTGCCGGACGGGAGCAGCCGTAAGGTGAGCCGCACGCGCGCTATCGAAGGAAGGGAGTTCATCAGCGCGGAGATCTCGGCTTATAAACTGGTGGCGAGTGACGGCGACTTCGTCATCCTTTCGGTGGATGACCGTGCGCTGAGGCTGCACGGGTCCGCGGAGAAGGAGCGGGAACTTCGTTTCACCTTTGACCCGCCCGTACTCCTGCTCTCCTCCGACATGATGCCGGGAAAATCGGTGGTGCTGACCGAATCGGACGCCGGCGGATCACTGGCCCGCGAATGGACCACCACCTTTGACGGTTTCCACCCCGTCGAGACACCCATGGGCAAGTTCGACCAGGCCGCGAAAGTGCGATTGGCGATGAAGAGCCCGGAGATCGATACCCATGCGACCTACTACTTTGTGAAGCGCATAGGATTGGTCGCCTACCAGTATGAAGCCCGCCGCAAATCCTCCGAGAAGTCGTTGATCTCGGTGGATGCCCGGCTCCACTTCGCCCAACTCGGCGGCCGCCTCATTAAGAAGTACGTGGATCTTGTGGCGGGGGCGACCACCGCTCCGGCCGGGGCCAAACCCGGATCATCCGCCCGGGCGCGAAAGATCTTCAAGGACGCCCTCGATTCCCGGTATATGTGGGATAAGGGCTTCAAGGGCTTCCAGGCCGCTTTTCTGCTCGTGACCGACGGCAAGTCTCCGATTTCCGGAACGATCAGAGTCGATCCCGGCCTCCATGTCAGCGTGGAGTGCCCCGATTCGACGGCCCGGGCACGCGTGCAATCGGAGCTGAGCGAGTTCCTCAACCACCGTGAGCCTCGCGCCTTCGATGAGGTTTACGGAAAGGCGGAGTTCCGTCTCGGAGAGGAAGATCCCGGTCGAGGCGCGCAGATCTTCGTCGAGGGCGACGCGATGGGAACCAGTTACCGGATCAAGGACAATCAGGTCATCGAGGTTAATCGCGCGTACGGTCGGGTGCGTTACGAGACGTTGAATCACCGGCACATCCGAACCGCGGACGGACGGTCGATCGCGGTGGAGTATGAAATCGTCTATTACTCGAACGAGACCAATCAAGTGGTCGACCAGATCAAGTATCTGGACGGCTATGAGAAGATTGGCGGGTATTACCTGCCCAAGTCACGCAAGAAAACGGAGACGGCCGGGCAGAAGATCTCCGTGCTGGAGCTGACATTGTCGAATTTTCAATAAACCGTGTGGGATCCACGGATGAACACAGATGAACGCGGATCAAGAAGGGCAATTCGGTGTTCATCGGTGTGTATCCGTGGCGAGATGATAAGGAAGAGGAGAGAACTATGACTCGACAGGGTCGCATGACGCTTCGAAAGGGGTTCCAGATTGCGATGTTTTTGGGGGTTGCCTGGGTCGGTTTGGCCGGTACCGGGGTTGCGCAAGAGGGGAGAGGGCTTCCGCTCGGGACGATCGACCTTCGTGAGTACTATCCACTTCAGGACGGAAACACGTGGCTTTACCAGTACAAGACCAACCGGCCCGACGGTCAGGTGCAATACAAGATCAAGAGCCAGACCGCGGCTGGCGATTTCAAGCTCTCCGACACCCTCTCCGCCACCAAACTGGTCGAGGACAATGGCTGGTTCTATCTGGTCAGCGTGAACGCTTCCCATTACCGGATGTACGGCGAGAGCGAAACGCGGGGACTCGAGACGGTGAACCCGCCGTTTACCTTCATGGACATCGCTTACATCCCCGGAAAGGTCTACCGGGCGCCCCATTCTCCTTCCGAAGGCTCGGACTTGACGTCCGAGGCGACCTATTACGGGATCGAGAGCGTCAATGTGCCTGCCGGATCGTTCAAGAACTGCTTGAAGACGGTCTTCAAGTTTACGACCGAGTCCGGCCAGACCTTCTCCACCATAAGTTATCTGGCGAAGGGCGTCGGCGTGGTGAAAAAGGAGTTCTCGATCTTCTCACCGGCGGCTGGTCAGACGATCCGCTCGGAGCAGGAGCTGATCCACGCCACGATCGGCGGCACCAGGCTCGGAGGCGAAGCGGCCAGGACCGTTAATGTGGCCGAGTATTTTCCGTTTCACCAGGGCGATATCTGGACCTACGATTGGACCTACCGGATGGCCGACGGCACGTCGAAAACGGAAACCAGGACCCGGACGTTTGAAGGGACAAAATTCGTGAACGCGGGCGCCGCGTTCAAGCTGATCAGCAACCGGGGCGACTACCAGTACTACAGCCTCGACCGTTATGGCGTTCGCATACACGAATCGGGTGAACGCGGCATGACCTTCTATTTCGATCCGCCCATCCTGATGGCCCGGAACGACATGGTGATCGGCCGACCCTACAGTTGGAGCATGCGGGAGGAGGATGGGAAGCACTGGCGGACATTCACCTCAACACTCGACGGATTTGAAACCGTGACGACCCCGATGGGCACGTTCGACAACTGCGTGCGGGTTACCGTGGTCATGGATGGCTCGAGCTCGAGGACCAAGAACGTTTACTACTACGCCCGCGGAGTCGGGATCGTGAGCTACCTCTACGAGTCGATGAGCAAGAAAGACAACCGGATGACGATCGCGCTCGACGGGCGATTGAAAGAGGCCCTGATCGACCGCAACAAGATCGCCACGGCCGCCGAGGGAAAGGCGCTTTGGGATAAACTGGCCGCGGAGCTTGCCGCCGCCGTCGATAACCCCGAAGCCCGCCGGGTTTTCCGGGAAGCGAGCGAGAATCGGTATGTCTGGGACGACCAGTTCAAAGGATTCGAATCCGACTTTTTCATGACGAAGGACGGCGGGACCCCACTATCCGGAAAGATCAAATGCGATCCCAACCTCAACATCACGGTTGAGGGCCTTGATCCCGCGGATGCCGCCCTGGTCCACGTCGAAATGAGCCAGTTCGTCACCCATCGCCAGCGCCGGCCTTTCAATGAATTTTATGGGCCGGATAAGGCGAAATTCCGCCTGGGTCAGGTGAGCGCAAAGGGAACCGAGGTCTTCGTCGAAGGTGATGCGATGGGCTCAAACTATGTCATTGCGGATAAACAGGTGAAACTGTTGAGCCGCAGTATGGGAAAGATGCACTTTACCATCAACAACAAGAGCATCGTCCCGGCGGAGGACGGCCGTTATATCGCCGTGGATTACGAGGTAACGTATTACTCCAGTGACACGAATCAGGAGATCGGCAAGGCCCAGTTCCGGGACGAGTATTTCAAGATGGGAAACTACTGGATGCCGAAATCCCGCACGCATCTTTCGACCCTCAAAGGCGAACCCGGACGCCTCGAAATTCAAATGAAAAATGTGGCCTTTCTGAAGTAACAAGTATGACCATTCGACGTCAACTTAAGCTGCTATCGCTCGTTTCATTTAGTCTCGGCTGGTGTCTGCTTCAGCCGCTTGAAGTCTCCCAGGCGATGCCCGTGTTTATGGACCTCTATGATGCCGACCCGGCCACCCGTCCCGAAAGCCGGGGGAAATGCAGTGTTTGCCATGTTTCCGAGGACAGCGGAGTCCGTACCGAGTTTGGTAAGGCATTCATCAAGGGCGGCTATCGCCTGACGCCTGAATTGCGGAAGTTGTTCCCGGATCTCTTCGTTCAGCAGGGCGAAGTCGCCGTCGCCGCTGCCGCACCGGCCGGATTCAACTCTCAACATTACTTTGAGGGCAACTGCGCGGCCTGTCATGGGGACGATGGAAAGGGCGTGGCTCCAGGAGCCCCTGACTTCACCGACACGGCCTGGCATCGAGGGCACGCCGACGACGACCCGCTCACGGAGGTGATTCACTCCGGGCGTGGGATCATGCCGCCGTTCAAAGATCGCCTGAAAAAGGAAGAGATCAAGGTTCTGGTTACCTACGTCCGCAAGTTCGCGGTGAATTGAATTATCGGTCGAGCCCGGCGCGGGCCGAGTTTCGAGCCGTACGGCTGTGCTCGCGTACAAACATGGAGCTGAACCGAAGATCGTTCCTTCACTCGGCGGCCTCGCTGGCCGTAGCGGGCGGACTCCGGACCGGTAGTGCTTTTGACCGTTCCGCGAGGCGTGATAGCCCTGTGATCGGGGACCGCTGGGCTGAGACTCGCGCACAATTTCTCCTGGATCCCGGCCAGCTCTTCTTCAATACCGGGACGCTGGGATCCTGCCCGATTCCCGTCATGGAGGCGGTGAAGCAAGCCTCTGAATGGATCAACGCGGAACCGACCTATGGCTATTATGTGCGGTGTGCTCCCCGGGTCGAGGCCGCGCGGGTGAAGGCGGCCCGGTTGATCGGTTGCTCTCCGACGGAACTGACCATCACCCACAGTACTACCGAGGGCATGAACGCGATCGCCCGCGGCCTCGGCCTACGGCCCAGGGATGAAGTCGTCATCACCACCCACGAGCACCACGGCGGCGAGGCCATCTGGCAGCGATTGGAAAGCAGCTCCGGCGTGAAGCTCACGCGGGTCTCACCCCCGGATCAGCCTCAAAGTGAATCCCAGATCATCGAATGCTTTGATCGCGCCCTCGGTCGTCGAAAGCCGCGGCTCGTCAGCGTTTCCCACATTCTTTACACCACCGGGATGAAGATGCCGGTCAAGGCGCTTGCCGAGTGGGCGCACGCGCGAAAGGCGCTGCTCATGGTCGATGGGGCACACCCTGTCGGGCTGATGCCGGTCGATGTTCGCGATATCGGATGCGATTTCTACGTCGCCAGCGGTCAAAAATGGCTATGCGGCCCCCCGGGAACGGGTCTGCTCTACGCCCGCGCGGAACACCTGGAGCGTCTCGAGCCCTTCATCATCGCCGATACCAAAGTCGTATCGCGTGCGGATGCCCAGCGCATCAACTACGTCTGGACCGATAACGTGTCCGGGATCGTGGGGCTGGGCGCGGCCATCGATTTTCATACAAAGATCGGCGCGGCCAGGGTACTCGAGCATGACCTGGGCCTGATCCGCCGATTCAATCAACAGGTGACGCGGCTGCCTGAAATTGAATTTCTGAGCCCGATCGAAGATGCTTTCAGGACCCCGATGACCGCATTGCGGAGCCGGCGACTCAAGAACACCGTAGTTTTTCAACGGCTGAAGGCAAGGAAGATCACGGTCAAGGAAGTGGTCGACGATCATCTCCATGTGCCGATGAACGCCTTTCGCGTCGCGACCCACATCTTCAACTCCGACGAGCAGATCGATCGATTGGTGGAAACCATGCGTGAGGTGCTGTAATGAACGGGCTGCCAGAAGGCAACGGCTGGGGGTGGGGCGCAACTAAATAAGCTGGACGGCAATTGGCGTCGGCAGTTTGGCGTCCATAAACAGTTTACACTACAGCACTTATGTCTGATGGCTTGTTACAACGATCCGGGGAGGGGTGGGAATGGAGTCGAGTTACCTCCGGAGATCGCAGCCCGGAAACAGAGGTCAAAGAACCGTTTCTTCTTTGTCCCGATAATCGCAGGCGCGAGAGCGCTAATTCCAAGATGGAGGAAGACAATGTTTAGAAGGAAGCTGCTGTTCAGTCTGGCACTCGTGGCGCTGGCCCCGATGATGATGCCGCAATCCACACAGGCACAGACGCCATTCACGTTCGAAGGGAAATGGAACCTATCGCTAAACCTTGCACCGGGCCCGGTCCTTACGTATCAACTTGAGGCCACGCCTGCGAGCGTCGTGCTGCTCAACAACGGTGGAGGACTGGCGACCCGAACGGCTGATCTCATGCTGCCGGTTGAAGCTCGGAGGATTTACGGCATCGCGTGGCGAAATCAGCTCGATGCCACGAACAACGTGATCGGATTCAGCCTTTGCCTCGAGATCTATAGCACCAGGGCGGGTTCAGCCACGACCTTCTTGATCAAGGGAGGCACCGGCACTGAGATCACAGGCATCACTCAAGGGATTGACGAGAACAAAGACGCAGCAGCCGCGGCTTATGACCCCAAGTTCGGGTTGGGCGTTTCGTCGTTTCCTTATACCCTGACGCGAGTGGTGCCCTAGATACCGGGTCACGTTCGGCGGGCGGGCGTCGAACGAAACGCCCGCCACCGGTATGTCGGGCTCCAGAGGCCACTCCTCTGGAGCCGGATCATCCATGGGCCGCTTCTCGGGAGCGAGCGGAGCGCGTCAGGTTTTCAAACAAGGAGGTACGAGGTATGTGGCTTCTCCGGACCGTTCTTCTTGCTGCCCTGGTCGGCTTCGGTTCGCCGGATTCGCTCTTCTGCACCCGGGCAGTAGTCGCGGTCGAGCCACCTTCAGGACAAATCGTGGTCCGTGTACGGGATGCTTCGGGTGCAGAGCTCCCTCATGTGACGGTCACGCTCACGAATATCGCTTCCGGTGTTTCATCAACGGAGCTCTCGGACAGCGCCGGCCGATGCGTTTTCGATGGGCTCTCGGTGGGGATTTACCGGCTCAGGATCAGGAAAGAGACCTTCTCGGAAGCTGCCCGGAACATCGAGATCGCCCTTCCTGACGAGCATCAGGACATCAGTTTTGAGCTCAACCCGGGCATGATTACCGAACAGGTCACGGTCACGGCCACGCGGGGGGAACGCGACGTATTGGAAGTGCCGGGACGGACGGAGAGTCTGAACGAAACCATTCTGACCCGGATCAATCCGGCGACGACGGCGGACGCGCTGGCCAACGTGCCCAATCTCGAACCGGTCAACAGCGGTCCCTACCTGACGCGGCCCCGGCTTCGGGGACTCGATTCGACGCGGCTGCTGATCCTGATTGACGGCGAACGACTCAACAATTCGCGAACCTCCACCGGCGCGGCGGGCGTCGAAATCGGGCTGATCGATCCCAGCCAGGTCGACACGATCGAAGTCGTTCATGGGATGGGATCCGCGCTTTACGGAACGGACGCGCTGGCCGGCACCATCAATATCACCACCCAACTTCCCGAACGCACCGATGATGGGTTGCGATTTGGAGGAAGTCTGTCCACCTATTACAGCAGCAACGAGTCCGGCCGCCGCGGCACGGGCCGGGTCGATGTCGCCGGCCGCTGGTTCGCTTCCCGGGTCTCGCTGATGCTGGAGCGGTTTCCCAACTACCACTCGGGCCAGCCGTTCAATGAATCGAGCATCCCGATGATTGAGGCCGGCATCATCAAACATCAATTCTTCGGGCCGATTTCGGATAATTTCAACGAGCCGTTCACGCGTCCCACCTCAGAGATCGGGAATTCGGCTTCCCATGGCAGCAATGTCAATGTCACGCAACGACTTTTTTTCGGCGACCGGCATTGGCTGCGAGCCGGATGGCAGCGACGGCGTGTCGCCGACACCGGTTTTCCCGATTTCCTGCCGCCCTATTTCTTCCAGGTGATCAACCTTCCGCTCAGCCGGCTCGACAAGGCGAGCCTCTACTATGAAGCCAGCGCGCTGAATTCATGGTTTACCCGCTTCAAGGTCAGCGGGTACTGGCAGCACCAGGAACGGATCCTTTTCAATGATTTTTTTGTGCTGGGACTCTCCGAGCCCAGGCTGGGTGATCCGCCGGTGGCGTCGCTCACGCGCGTGGATATTCAGAGCACCGGGGGACAGGACGTCAAGAGTTTCGGTTATGACGTGCAGGTTAACTTTTTGATCTCTTCGAAGAATATCCTGACGGTCGGTACCAGCCTCTTTCGCGATCACAGCAAGGATTCCCGCTATGTCGTCACCGATGTCACCACGATCGGGAAGATCGGCCGCCCTCCGCTCCCACCCACGTTCTTCCCTTTCCACGAAGTGATCGTGAAGGACAATGTGAGTACGGCGCCCCGGGTGCCGATCTCCAACTTTCAGAACACCGCGGTCTTTTTTCAGGATGAGCACGAGGTCAACCGCTGGCTCCGGCTGATCGGCAGTCTGCGGATTGATCGATTCGACCTGGGATCGGTTGATACCCCGGGCTACATACCCCAGGTCCCGGATGTCGCCGACGCCAACCCGCCGATCGACCCATCGACCGTTCCGCCTTCGACGGCCATCTCGTTCAGCCGCACGGCGGTGACGGGTGACTTCGGGCTCGTGGTCCGACCGGCGCCCTATCTCAGCCTCACCGCTCGAGTGGGCAGGAGTTTCCGCCAGCCGAATCTCGGGGAGATTTTCTTCTCCGGTTCGGCCGAGTCGGGCACGCTGATTCTCAATATCAAAGTCGGTCCCGAGAAGGGGATTAACGTTGATATCGGCGCAAAGCTTCGTACTTCTCGAGGCAGCGCATCGGTGACGTACTTCAATAATACCTATCACGATTTTCTTTCCCGCCAGATTGTCTCCTTCTCGCGCTTGAACGGCGGGGCGCTCTACCAGACGCTTAACTTTTCCAAGGTGCGGATCCAGGGAGTGGAGAGCGACTTCGAGATTCCCTTCCAGGCCGGGAATATGTTCTTTGCCGTGTACGGAAACGCGAGCTATCTGTATGGCCAGATCCTTTCGGGCACCAATCCGATCACGAAGGCGTCGATCGCGAATACGCCGGCGTTCAATATCTCCCCCTTCAAAGGCGTGGCGGGCTTGCGCTGGCAGGACAACCGGGATCGGTTCTGGTGGGACTACTCCCTTCGAGCGCAAACCCATGTGAACCGGGTATCCGCGCTGCTCTTTACTTCGCCGCTGCTCGAGCCAGAGGACCTGTGGAATCTGAATGGATTCTCGATTCATACCATGCGCGGCGGGCTGAAACTCGCGGGCGGTGAACATACCTCTGTCAGTCTGACCGTGGGGTTGGAGAATCTGGGAAACAAGTTTTACCGAGAACAGTTTCAGTTCGCTCCCGCGCGTGGCAGGAGCGTCACGATCGGTCTTAATCTCAAATATTTTTAGCGGCACGGGTGACATGGAAATTGGACCATTTGCGTCCGGTAAAGTCCGGGACATGAGATACCACCGCGCGGGAGCGGGCGCCCCTGGGACCGCACGCTCGGAACGAGTCCGCACCCCGG
>JACQTD010000147.1 GCA_016210985.1 Acidobacteriota bacterium | reverse complement strand
GCCCTGCATCCGCGGAACCGCACAGAACCCGGACGTCTACTTCCAGACTCGAGAGACGGTCAACCCTTTCTACATGGCCACGCCCGGAATCGTGCAGGACCTGATGGACCGATTCGCCGAGCGGACTGGCCGTCAATATCACCTGTTCGACTATGTAGGAGCGGCGGACGCGGAACGGGTCATCGTGGTGATGGGGTCGGCGGCCCAGGTTGTGGAAGAGACGATCGGGCGGCTCCAGGCTGAAGGTGCGAAAGTCGGTTTGGTGAAGGTTCACCTCTACCGTCCCTTCTCGGCCGAACACTTTGTACGGGCCTTGCCGGACACCGTCAAACGCATCGCGGTCCTCGACCGCACGAAGGAGCCCGGAAGTGCCGGGGAGCCCCTCTATCTCGATGTCGTCGCTTCCGTCACCGAGGCCATGGGCGCTGACCTTCCTCCCTTTAAACAAGTCCCGCAGATTCTTGGTGGAAGATACGGCCTCTCCTCCAAGGAATTTACGCCGGCGATGGTCAGATCGATCTTCGAGGCGCTCCAAGCGGATCGGCCGAAGAACCACTTCACGATTGGAATCAAGGATGATGTCACCCATACGAGCCTCGACTTCGACGAGAGCTATACACAGGAAGGCGAGGAGACGGTCCGCGCGCTCTTCTATGGACTCGGGTCGGATGGGACAGTGGGCGCAAACAAGAATTCCATCAGGATCATCGGCGAAGCGACGAATCTTCAGGCGCAGGGATATTTTGTATACGATTCGAAGAAGTCGGGATCAGTGACCATTTCGCACCTCCGCTTCGGGCCCCGGCCGATCAAGTCGTCCTACCTGATCCAGTCGGCAAATTTTGTCGCCTGCCATCAATTCGGCCTGCTCGAACGGTTTGACGCGCTCGGCATCGCGGAGCCGGGAGCCACGCTGCTGCTGAACACCCCCTACGCGTCGGACCAGGTCTGGGAGCACCTTCCCGGCCGGGTTCAGCGACAGATACTCGAGAAGGGCCTCAAGGTTTTTGTGATCGACGCTTACCGGGTCGCGCAGGAGACCGGCATGGGAGCAAGGATCAATACGGTCATGCAGACCTGCTTTTTTGCCATCAGCGGCGTACTCCCACGCGAACAGGCGATTGCCGCGATCAAGAAGGCGATTGAAAAGACCTACGGCAAGCGGGGCGAGGCCGTGGTGCAGCGAAACTTCGCCGCGGTGGACAACACCCTCGCGCACTTGCACACGCTGGAACTCGATCGGCCGGTCACGGCTGCGGCCGAGCCGCGACCCATCGTCGCGGCTGCGGCGCCCCCGTTTGTGCAACACGTGACCGCCCCGATCATGGCCGGGAAGGGCGAGGATCTTCCGGTGAGCGCGATGCCGGTCGATGGAACCTATCCGAGCGGTACGGCGCAATGGGAGAAGCGGAATATCTCGCTGGAGATTCCTGAGTGGGACGAAGCCACCTGCATCCAGTGCGGGAAATGCGTGATGGTCTGTCCGCATGCGGTGATCCGCGCGAAGGTGTATGACCCGGTCGAGCTCGATGGGGCGCCGGAGCACTTCCTTAGTGCCCCCGCCCGCTGGAAGGAGTTTCCCGGCTCGCAGTACACCCTTCAGGTAGCGCCGGAGGATTGCACCGGCTGCCGGCTGTGCGTAGAGGTATGTCCGGCCAAGAACAAGCGCGAGACGCGACTGAGAGCGATCAACATGGTTCCGCAGCCGCCCATCCACGAACGGGAGAAGGCCAACTGGGAATTCTTCCTCAATCTGCCGGAGACCGATCGCCGTTACCTCAATCTCCATCAGGTCAAGGACGCTCAACTGCTGCAGCCGCTCTTCGAATTTTCGGGCGCGTGCGCCGGCTGCGGTGAGACACCCTATGTCAAACTGGTCAGCCAGCTGTTCGGCGATCGCGTACTGATCGCCAACGCTACGGGCTGCTCCTCGATTTATGGGGGCAACCTGCCCACCACGCCATGGACCTTCAACCGTGAAGGCCGGGGGCCCGCATGGTCCAATTCGCTGTTCGAGGACAACGCCGAATTCGGGCTGGGTTTCAGGCTCACGCTGGATAAGCAGATCGAGTATGCCTGTGAGCTGCTCCCCCGGCTCGAGTCGGTTATCGGCGGAGCGCTCGTTTACAGCCTGCTCCATGCGGATCAGACGACGGATGCCGGAATCAGGGATCAACGGTCGCGTGTCGACATCCTGAAGGAGCGGCTCCACGATCTCAGCGATCCGCCCGCGCGCGACCTGCTGAGCCTTGCCGACGTGCTGGTTTCCAAGACCGTCTGGATCATCGGCGGAGATGGCTGGGCCTACGATATCGGATACGGCGGACTGGATCACGTTCTGGCCTCCGGCCGTAAAGTGAACGTCCTGGTACTGGACACCGAGGTCTATTCCAACACCGGCGGCCAGATGAGCAAAGCCACGCCCCGCGGCGCCGTGGCCAAGTTCGCGGCCGGCGGAAAGATGCTGCCCAAGAAGGATCTGGCGCTGCTGGCCATGACCTATGGGCACATTTACGTCGCTCGCGTCGCGATGGGGGCAAACGATGCGCAGACGATCAAGGCCTTCCTGGAAGCCGAGGCCTACGACGGTCCATCCCTCATCCACCCCTACAGTCACTGCATCGCCCACGGCATCGACATGTCCCAGGGGCTGAATCAGCAGAAGGCGGCGGTGGCATCCGGCTACTGGCCGTTGTTCCGATACAATCCCGCACTGCTGCGGGAGGGTAAGAACACCCTGGTCATCGACTCCAAACCGCCCTCGATTCCACTCGAAAAGTATGCCTACAATGAGACGCGCTACGCCATGCTGGCCAAGAGTAACCGGCAAGCGGCTGAAGAGCTGATGCTGCTGGCCCAGCATGATGTCGACGCGCGCTGGCAGCTCTATGAACAGCTGGCCGCCATTCACCTGAATGGCGCGACTCCCCCGGGAGGTGATCACTAATGGTCGACCTTTCTACCACCTATTTGGGTCTACATCTCGCCAATCCGATCGTACCCTCATCGTCCCCGCTGATGAAGAAGGTCGACAATATCCGGCGTATGCAGGACGCCGGAGCCGCCGCCGTGGTCCTGCACTCGCTCTTCGAGGAGCAGATCACGCGCGAGAGCCAGGAATTGGACCGGTACCTCAATCATGGGACCGAGAGCTTCGCCGAAGCGCTCTCCTATTTCCCCGACTTGATCTCCTACAATCTGGGTCCCGAGGGCTACCTCGAGCATATCGAGAGGGTCAAGGCGGCCGTCAGCATTCCCGTGATCGGGAGCCTCAACGGGGTATCAAGCGGCGGGTGGATCAACTACGCCAGGAAGATCGAGGAGGCGGGCGCGGATGCCCTCGAATTGAACATCTACTACGTGGCGGCCGACACCGATCAGCACAGCCTCGATGTCGAGAAGATGTATCTCGACCTGGTGGAAGATGTGAAAGGGAGTGTGCGGATCCCGCTGGCCGTGAAGCTGGGCCACCACTTCTCCGCCTTCGCGAACTTCGCCAAGCAGCTCTCGCAGGCGGGCGCCGATGGGTTGGTTCTCTTCAACCGGTTCTACCAGCCGGAGTTTGACCTCAACAGCCTCGAGGTCGTGCCCAATCTGGATCTCAGCAACTCGACGGAACTCCGACTCAGGCTTCGCTGGGTTGCCATCCTTTACGAGCGGATCGGCGCGGACCTGGCGGTGACCGGGGGCGTGCACACGGCGGAGGATGTGCTCCGGTCGATGATGGCCGGGGCCAACATCTCGATGGTCACCTCGGTTCTGCTCGAGCGCGGGATCGGGCACCTCAAGACGCTGCTGTCCGACCTGGTCCGGTGGATGGAAGAACGGGAATATGATTCGATTCAGCAGATGCGGGGCAGCATGAGTCACCGCGCTATCGCCCAACCTGCGGCCCTGGAGCGCGCCAACTATATGAAGGTTCTCCTCTCCTAAGGCCGGCCACGGCGCCGCGATTGCGGGCCGGCTCACGGCTGTGTTATCAATATCCGGGAGTCACGGTTGGAGCGGGTCGAAGAGTTCCGCCTGCCGGCACTCTCAACTCCGTCAATCAGGCGCACGCGCGCCCTTAGTTGAACGACCCACGGCAGCGGTTGTGGGTCGGCCCGCGGCACGTCGGTTCACGGCCGGCGGAGCATTCCGACGGGCCGGTGGGCCTGAATTCGGCCCGGGGCGTCGTCCACCGCCACCGATCACGCTGTGCCGGTCTATATGGAATGCCCGCATTGCCATGCCCGCAACCCGCAAGGGGACGGGGACTGCCGGGATTGCGGCCGTCCGCTTGCGGTTCCGTCAGGCGCAACTCTTCTCGCAGGCGCGCCGGGGCTGGTGACCGAGTTACTGAGCGCCCCGAGGCGCGCCAGCGGCTACCTTGAATCCATGGCGACGGCGGACGCGCCTGAGTATCGCTACGATCTTCTCCCGCAAGAGATCCACCTCGGCCGGGATCCGCTTCAATGCCAGGTGGTCATCCCCGATGAATTCGTGGGCCGGTGCCATGCCCGCATCGCGAGGGATCTCGCCGGATTCTTCGTCGTCATTGATCTGGGATCACGCAACGGCACGTTTGTGAATGGCAAGCGGGTCGACCGCCCGCAAAGGCTCCGTTCAGGCGATCTGATTCAACTGGGGCAATGTGAACGGGCCCGGTTCCGCGTCCACTATCACGAAGCGCCTGCCGAGGCATCGGGCGAACGCACCAAGGTGCCCCATGCCGGCACGGTCATCGAGCAGGCCATCGACCACAGGCTGCGGCAGCTGCAGCTGGTGGTGGACCAGTATGTCGTGCAAACATTCGACCTCCTGCGTGGCCGAAAAGTGAGCGTCGGCCGCGATCCTGAAAGTGCGGTGGTCCTGGATCATCCTGCGATTTCAGGGCGGCATGCGGAGATCGCCATCGGGCCGGACGATCAGGTGGTCATTCAGGACTTGCATTCGACCAACGGAACGTTCGTCAATGGCGTGCGGATCGAGAGGGCCACCCTCTGCGAGGGCGACCGGCTGACGTTCGGCCAACTCCGCGCCCGGTCCCTGATTTTCAGGGACTCCGCGGCGGAAGAAATCCCCGTATCCAATGAGCAGGTTGAACTCACGGCAAGAAAGATCACGCTCGGGCGGGACCCGTCCAACGACATCCGGCTGGACCATCCGGTGATCTCCAAATTCCATGCGGTGATCGAGCCTCGCGACGGCGCGGCCGTCGTCAGGGACCTCGGTTCCAGCAACGGCACATTCGTGAATGCGCGGCGGGTCACCGAATCCCCGCTCGAAGACAACGACCGGATTCGCCTCGGGCCTTACGAGCTCCGGTTCTCCCGCGGCACGATTCACTCCCAGCTTGAGCACGCCGCCGTACAGGTTGACCTGGTTCATCTCGGAAAGACGGTGGAGGGGGGTGCCCGACTGCTGGACGATATCTCGCTCCGGATCCGGCGACGGGAATTCGTCGGGCTGATCGGTCCGAGCGGCGCGGGGAAGTCGACCCTCATGGACGCCGTCAACGGATTTCGACCGGCGACCGAGGGATCGGTGTTTTATAACGGACTCGACCTTTACGCCGCCCGCGACAGTTTTCGCCCGATGATCGGGCATGTACCCCAGGATGACGTGCTGCATGCCGAGTTGAGCGTCTTCGAGTGCCTCTACTACGCGGCCCGGCTGCGGCTGCCGGAAGATACGTCGGACGTCGAACTCCGCCAGCGCGTCCTGGACGCCATCCGAACGGTGGAGCTCGAGGACCGGCGGGAAACGTCCATTCGATCGCTCTCGGGTGGCCAGCGCAAACGCGTCTCGATTGCCATGGAACTCATCGCCCGGCCCAGCATCCTGTTCCTGGACGAGCCGACTTCCGGGCTCGATCCGATGACCGAAGAACGGATGATGGAACTCTTCCGCCGTGTCGCCAACCGCGGCTGCACCATCGTCATCACCACCCACCTGCTCGGCAGCTTCTCGCTCTTCGACAAAGTGATCGTACTGGTGCGTGGAAGGCTGGCTTTCTACGGCCCGGGAACCGAGTTCTTCAGTTACTTTGACGAGCAGAACCCGGGTGAAATCTACCGGCAGCTTTCGGAGGATGCGGCCCCGGACGTGTGGCAGAAGCGTTTTCTGGCCTCGCAGCAATATGCCCGTCACTGCGGCGAGCCTCTCAAACGCATTCGAGCGGGCAGCACGACCGGCGCATTGCCATCGGCCCCGGAGCCGCCCCGTTCGAGCGCGCTTCGGCAGTTCCTGACGCTCGTCTCCCGCTATGCCCGATTGAAACTGGGGAGCCCGCAGAACGCGGCGATGCTCTTCCTCCCGGCCATGCTGATCGCGCTGCTGGTCAAACTCATGGGCGGCGGCGCCAACAGCCCGCTCGCGCTTTTCATGACCGTATTCGCGGCGCTCTGGTTTGGCTGTTCGAACGCGGTCCGGGAGATCGTCGACGAGACCGGGCCCTTCCGTCGCGAGCGCTCCTCCGCGCTCAAGATCCCGCCTTACGTCCTGTCCAAAATCGCGGTACTCTCGGCGATCGCGCTCGTGCAGTGCTTGATCTTCACTGCGCTGTTGCGACTCACCGGGACGATCGACAACCACTTCTGGTGGACCACCACGGTGATGTTTCTGGTCGCCGTGAATGGGGTACTGCTCGGCCTCTCCCTCTCCGCGGCCGTGACCACCGCCGAACGGGCCCTGATGATCTTCCCTCTGCTCCTCATACCGCAGCTGTTGCTCGCGGGGCTGATCGTACCCATCGGTCCGATCCAGGCGGTGATGCCGATCGAAATCGACGACGCCCTGGGCCGGCGGCTGAAACAGCAGGTCGGGGAAGCCCTGTCCAAGGGCGTGCGCGGTCTTTCGATCGAAGAGACCTCGCGTAGTCGTATCAGTCAGTTCCTCCTTACACCTGAACCCAGCCCTTCGGTCACTGCGCTTTCCATGCCGATGGTCGCGCGCTGGGGACTGGAAGCGCTGGCTCATCCGTTCGTCCACGACGAGTTCGGCGCCGCGGCCGGTTCCGATGCCGCTCCGCGGCCGCAGTACCTGCTCCACAATGCGATATACTTGACGCTCCACTCAGCGGAGGAGCGATCGGCGCTCTGGCAACGGCTTAGGGACGGAAGCCCTCAGTCCGATCTGGAGCGTGGTGAGCGGAATGACCTCACCTACCTCCTGACGCTGGCCGGATTCACGGTTCTCATGACCGGCCTGGCGATGCTCCTGGTCTATCGGCGTGATCGGGACCGGAGGTAGCGACAACAGAGGGCAACACTGTCCGGAGGATGAGGATTTCATGTCCAACCCAACGAGTCCAAGAATGGCGGTTGACGAAGCGGCCTACCAGGTGGACCGGGATCGCGTGATCCGCGCCATCCGAACGCTCCAGGCGATGGTGGGATTGCTGCTGTTGCTGGCGCTCGGCATGTCCTACGCGCTGTATCAGGTCGACGTACGGGCCGACCGGAGTCTTGGAGAGATCAACCAGATCCGGAACGATTTGCAACAGGTTTTCCAAAGGAACCTGCCGCAGATCATTGAGATCAATGACGGACTGGCCGAGGCGCTACCCAAAGCCGAGAAACTCAACGAGGCACTAAAAGCCGGGGGCGAGCTTGATCAGCGGATCAGTGAAGGCATCTCTCGCGCGGAGAGCCGGATTCCCGCCGCGATGGAATCCTACATGCGCCGGCAACTGCCCCAGCTTCTCGCTGAAGCGGAACGGCACGCACGGGAGAAACTGGAGAAGCGATGAGCGCCGCACCTCATTTCGCCGCCCTCTTCACCGTTCTGTTCCTGTCGACCGGCGCCGCGGCTTCGCTCGGGTCAACGGCCCCCGAACTTCATCCTTGGGAGGTCCAGGATTCGAACCCCTCCGGAGCCCGGAAATCAGAGGCGGGGAAATGGCCCACGAAGATCGACGGATACCAGGTTTATCGCCCCGATAAGGACGAGGCGGGCGTGATTGAGTTCTACGACCTCATCGACATCACCGGAGTGACACCCCGGCAGCTCACCACCGATTCCCTCACAGTCGGGTTACGGATCGTGCTGCATCCGGTCGAGATCAGCGGGGAAATAGAAGTCCTTCGCTTCGAGGACATGAAACTCAACGGCGTTCCTTTTCAAATCGCCGAGGTTCGCTCGACTTTTCCCCTGCCGGCAAAGGAACCAAAACCACTTCCGGAGGATCTCGCCCTGACGGTGCGCTTCAGCGAGGTCGGACCGGCGCTGCTGCGCAACCTGTTGGAACCGGACAAGGATCTCATGATCGAAGGAAACGCCCTGATCTTCGGGAGATTCCGGAAATTCGGAATTCCCTTCAAGCGGGTTGTCCCCGTCGAGCTGAAGACCCGACGGCCGAGTCCGCTCGCGGGGATGCCCGGCTTGGGGTTGTTGATCGACCGACTGAGCGGACCTGAGCCATGAAAACGACCGGCGGCGCCGCGGCCCGAGGAGGAATGGAGGGGTGGACTCACGGGAAGGCACTGGCCACGGTCATCAACCTGGTCGCGCTTCTCGTTTTCCTCCCGCGGGTGAGTCTGGCGCACAATGGGTTCTATCAATACGAGAACGATCCGCGCGTTCGCGACAAGCGATCCGACCCAGGGGCGAAGGAGGACATCGACGGTCACATCGCTTTCGAACCGGGAGACACCTCGCATCCCAAGCTCCTCATCGAATGTCTCGGCCATGGCGTCTTCAGCTACGGCCACAACGGCAAGGAAGTGTCAGAGGAAAATACGTACGTGATCTATCGCTACGGCGGAATGGCTGGCCTGCCCCGAGACAAGAATGACCATGACGTCAAGTATGATCTCATCGACCTCATCGACCCGGTCGAGGGGCTCTGGACCCACAGGCAGCGGTTCGAAGGCGAAACCCGGCCGTATGCCAAACCGTTCGCGCGATGGTGGAATGGATTCTTCTACTCCGACCACGGTCCGATCGGCGCAGCGTTCTACGGGCATCAAGGAAGCCAGGCCAGACCCCCCTGGGGCTGGACGGCCCGAGGCGTGAGCAAAGGCGACTGGTTCATCATTCCCGCATTTAGTTGGTCGAGGCACCTGGTCATCCCTGGGCTGAAACCGGAGTCGACCGCTTATCTTCATAATCCATACCTCGTCGCCGGCGGAGCCAACCCGGCCGGGGAGGTGATCGCGCCGGAGGTCGCTGAGGCCGAACGCCCGCCGGAGGTCACCAGCGAACCCACGGTGCTCTGGAACGCCCAGACCGGATTCTCCGGATGGCATCGAGCCGCCGGTGGGGTCCTGGGGCAGTTCGTCGACCGGCTTCCGGAATCTCTCCGGCCGAAGCCGGGTCCGCCGGCCCAGGATGCCAGAAACGTCATCGTCCGCTCCGATATCGACCACCCGGGCGCGGAAGTGAGCCGGGTCTTCTTCAGTTACGCGAATGCCTCGCGTTCCGCCGCAGGCAAGCTCTATTGGCGAACATCCGCCATGGAGGACTGTGACGACCATCACAGTCTGACTTTCGCGCTCAGTCAACGCGAGGGCTGGCACACGCAGACGCTGGAACTATTGGAGAGCCCTCATTTCGAAGCTCAGGCCACCATCTTGCAGCGTCGCGAGACGGCGGAGGGTAGTGGGTCAAGATGAGCTTGGCTTGGAGTTCAACCTTTAGGTTGGGTATGGCATCACGGTGCACAAGCTAAAGCTTGAACTCCAAACTGACCCACTACCCGGTGGAGCCTTGAGATGATGAGCCTTGGGTACCGGGGAGGAGGAATGGGGCGGCGATGGCTTGGCGCCATGGCGGGCGGTGCCCTGATCGCCGCAAGCACGCTGGCACAAGGGACTGACGTCGCAGGCCCGCCGGCACCCCGCAGGAAAGTGGTGATCAGCGACCTCCACCTCGGTCCGGGGAAGAATGCTCAGGGCCGGTACGAGCCGACCGAGGATTTCCGTTTCGGCCCTTCCTTCGTCCGGTTCCTCAAGGCGATCGGCGGGGACGGAGGAACCGACCTGATCATCGCGGGGGATTTCATCGATTTCTGGCAGATCCAGCCCCAGCTCGACCCTCAGGAAAACCCTTACGAAGGCCCCATTGAAGCGCACGCGCTGACCCGGATACGTCAGGCAATCGCCCAGCACCGGGAGGTCTTCGACGGCCTGGCGGGCTTCCTCACCCGGAAGGAGAATCATCTGGTGCTGATTCCCGGCAATCACGACGGCGAGTTGCTGTTCCCGGCGGTCCAGCAGGAGCTTCGCAAGACACTCGACCCCGACGGGTCGGGGCGGTATGAGCTGACGGTGAGCGGCGTTTACGACGATCATGGCGTCTACGTGGAGCACGGTTATCGCTACGATCCCCTCAATGACTTCGGCGATCGGTACCTGATGCATGAAAAGGACCGGCCGATCGACACCTTCACGTTTGGCGAGCGCGAAGCCTGGTACGTCAATGCCGGCTGCTGGCAGCGGACGCTTCCGGTCTCGGAGGCCGAGCGGCGCGGCGTCGCCTGGAAGAGTCTGAATCTCGACGAAGCCTCGCTCTTTCCTGATGAATTCACCTACGTCATGATTGAATATCAGAACCGGCGGCCTCTACGCCCCAAACGCCTGCTGTGGAGGTAGAATGAAACGTCTTTCCGCGGGGTGGCGCAGTCTGATTCTACTGTCCTTGCTTCCGGGCGCTCTTCCTTATCATCGAGGCGCCGCGCAGGGACAACGTGAACTCAAGGCTTATCTCGCCGGCCTCGGCGGCAAGAAGGTGTATTTGAAGCAGGCGATTCCGGCGCTCGCAGCCGCCGCCGGCACGGCCGGAGGGGACGGGCTCTCGTTGGATCTCGCCGCGCTCGACCCGAAGCAATTGGAGGCCACCAGCATTCAAGAGGGGCTTTTCGTTTTTCCCATCGAGTACACGATCGCGCCGTTCAGCGACAAAGCCTACGACAAGAAGAGCGATACCATCCGGGTGGAATTATCCGGCGAACGAACGCCCAAGCGGATCACCCTCGGCCTTCGCGGAATCTGGAAGCTCAAGACCGGCGCGGTGGCCGCCGCCGAACACCTGCTGGAGGGCCTGTTCTTCTTTGCCGACAAGACCGACGAATTCGCACGCAATATTTATCTCGACCATATCGACAAGGCCATCATCGCAAAGTGCTTCAAACCCTTTCCCCGCCTTGAACAACTCTCGCAGACGCAGAAAGAATCCTTGCTCAGAATGCTCAAGCGGGCGCCAGGCATGACCGGACTCCGCTTTCAGATGCTCGGCGACGATATCTATTCCGTGCAGCAACTCGGTAGGTTCCCGGTCCTGACCCCCGCCGGCGACAGCGATGTCGAGAGCGAGCTGGATCGTTCGCGTTGGACACAGGGTCAGCGGGTCGATCGGGCGATGGAGAGCTCCATCCCCGCCATCAAGCAGGTCGGGCAGCGCCTGGGCTCAACCGCGGGAATCACGGGCATCTGTTTCGAACTGGAGGTCTGGCACCGTGATCATCGCAAGGACAACTACGCGGGCGGTACACAACTGGTCAAAGCCGCACGGATGAAAGAGATCATCGACCTGTTCGTCCCTTCGGAATGCCTTCGCGCGCTCGGGCGGGACGAGATCGTGCCCGACGCGTTCTTCAAAAGCATCACGATCAAAGTAGATGGACGGATCCTGCGGCGTCCGGACGAAAAGCAGTCCGCCTGTTCGAATCCGTGATCCGCACGCGAAAACACCAGCTCCAAGGAGATTGAAGTATGCGGCAAGATCGCCTCTTGAGAGGTCTGCTCGGTTTAATCGCTTTCCTCCTAATATTCCTCGTGGCTCAGCGCTTCCTGGACCGCCAGGAGGTGGAGGCCCACCCGCAGGGCCTGGATCGGATTGAATTCACGGCTCAATCCCCCAGCGTGGCTTGCAGTGCTGATGGTCAGTGGGTCTATGTCGCCGGCACGAAGGCGATTCTGGTCTCAGGCGATCACGGCCGGAAAGGTTCCTGGCAGATCGTGTTGATGGGAAAGTAGTCAACGGCGACCGCGGTGATACTCGTCGTGTCCTGCCGTGGGCCAGGGTGCGCTACGATCGAGTCCGCCATTCGCCTCCTTGAGCCCGTAAACTACTCCTTCAAGGGTGCCGAAGACGATCCAGCCTTCGGGTGTGACCAGCGGCGAGGACTCAACCGGTCCCTGCGTCGGTAGCGCTCCCTTGAAGGAGCCGTCGCCACGAAAAGCCAGCAGGGACGATCCGGACGAGGCGGCATAGACGGTCTGGTCGGAAGCGAGCGTGAGGGCTGCCACGGCGGCCGTGCCCATCACGCCCTGCCGATAAGGCGAGCCGACGGCACCATTCGACGAGATCGGGGTGATCGCAGGCCCGCGGGTGCCTACGTAAACGGTGCCGTCCCGGCCGACGATAGGGGAACATTCGATTCGGTCGCCCACGCGCGAGCTGCTCATCCAATCCATCTCCGCCTCCGTGCCTGTATCCCGAATCGCCCGCAGATACCCGTCGAGGGCCCCGACATAGAGGGTGCCTTTCTGGTCGAGTGCCGGAGCCAGGAGCCCGAATCCGGCCGTCACGCTAAAAGGCCGAGGCCACTTCAACGTCCCATCGGGACGGAGCGCGTAGAGATTCCCGATATCGGTCAGAACATAAATCGTCCCGTCGGACATGGCGATGACCGGGCCGCCAAGGATCGCGCCTTCGACGGCTCTGCGCCAGATGACGCCGCCCGTCGACAAGGCGAGCGCGACGGCGCCCGCAGAAGTGCCGATCACGACCGCCTGGCCGTCCGGTGTGAGGGCCGGGCCCGCGTCGATCGTGGTTCCACGGGCGTCGGCGTTGGCCGGCCATCGCTCCTCGAAACCGTTTCCACGATCGACGAGCCCGTGAATGATGCCGTTTCGTGCGCAAACGATGATCGTTCCGTCCAGGGCCACCAGCGGGGCCGCCGAGATGGCATCGGCCGCCTTGAATCTGAACTTCGCGGGGTTTTCAGTCCCGGCGGCGGCGGCTTCCGGCAGTTCGTAAGCCAGGAGATTTCCGCCGTCATCGCCGATATAGACCCGCTTTCCATCGGCCGACAGGGCCGGCGAAGACCTGATGGGCTTCGACGCCGGATTGTCGCGCCATCGGAACACCGTAGCTTCCCACGGCAGTGGATCCAGCTTCACCGCAAGTTCGCTCACCCGGCCGGCGACGGCGGTGAATTCCTGGGCTGACTCACGGTAACCGGATCTTCGAACGACGAGCCGGTGGCTTCCCGCCTGCACGTCGTCGAATTCCAGTTTCACGCCCGCGGCTCCTCGCTCAAGCTTGATCGCCACCTCGCGACCCTGCCATTCCGCTTTGGTTTCCAGCACGTCGCCCACCAGCTCGGGAATCGCATACTGAAGTTGATCGTCGATAGTAACGACCGCGGCGGTCAGATTGCCCTCGATCGTCAGGGGAGCCGGCGCTGGTTTGGCAGGCTCAGGCGGAGGAATGAGGGCGTCGGTCGCCGGTCGCTCCGTCACCGCCGGAGGCGACACGCTCACTCCGGTCTCGACCGGACGCGATTCCGCACCGCCCTTCAATTCCCTCTCGAACTCCGCCGATAGTTGGTCGAGACTCTCATACCTGGCCTCGCTCGCCTGGCCCTGATACTCGATCGGGGTAACCTTGTTGCTCGAGATCATGAACCCTTCAAGCTGCCATAATGCACCGTCGGATGCGGCCACGTTAAGGTCGTAAAGACCGGGCGTGAGCTGGCCAACGAACGCCCGACCTCGAGGGCTCACCTCCCCACCGTGAAGAAACGGGTCGGCGGCCTTTCCTGGCTCCGCTGGATGGGATCGCAGGAGAACTTTGCCCCCCACCGGAGCCTTGACGATCTCCAAACCGCCCTTCTTTTGACTTTGAACCGTGAGCCCATAGGTGATGCGCAGCGGACCTCCGGGTGAAAAGTTGTACTTGCCTGGAATCAAGGCATAACCCCTCGACTCGACGCCCACCGTGTGTTCCCCAGGCAGCACCCGGCCCGAGTAGGTTCCATCCGGTCCCACCACCCCTGCTTTCCGCCCATCGACGATCACATCACCGCCCACCGGCGCCTCGGCGATCGTGAAGGGGGCCTTCATGAGCGGCAGCTTGACTTCGAATTGGAGCGGATCGTCGCCCGAAAGCTCCTGCTCGAGCTGGATCAGCGGCGCTTCCGGAATCTGATCCTGCTCAGGCCTCTGCTCGGTAAGGGTTGCCGAGAGGCTCCGGTCGCCAGCCTTCTCGAATACCAGACGAAAGACGCGACCGGCATACTGTGAAGTGCCGGTGAACACTTCGATGAGGTGGGGTTGCCCGACACCGAGGGCGATTTCGACCGAGCCCTCGGTGTCCGGAGTCTCAAGTTTGCCGTTGACGAGCACCCGTGCCTCCGGCGGCGAAACCCGCAGGATCACCTTAGCTCGCGGTCGCGATCGGCGGGGCGGGGCCGGTCGTGACCCGGCAGAAGGTTTCCCGGCGGGTGGGTTCCTGGATCCGCCCAGCGTGGGCGCCTTCTTCTGCGTAGCAAGCAGGACGCCGGTTTGCAGGAGCAGGATCGCCAAAAGAAGGCGGGTGACGGGCGACCTGATCGAATCCAAGGGCGAGCCCGGAGGGGCGGGAGCGGGAGCAGGGTTCACGGCGATCACACGATCAGGCACATCCCACTCGAAACCTCAGGGTGCCTTTACGCCGCCGGATTCGGCTGATAGGACATCGGCAGCGCATCGAAACCCGGTGGACTGATCGGCGTAGTCCGGAGGATATGCGCCCCGCCAATAGGCCAGCGCCGATTCCTTCCGGAGCTCGAAGGATCCTCCCCGGACTATGCGTTTCCCTTGGTCTTCAGACGGAAGTGGAACGCTGTTGCCCGGGTAGCTGCCGGCGGAATCCGCCATCCACTCGCTGACGTTTCCCGCCAGGCCGCGAATGCCGGAAACGCTGACGTCGGTTGGAAACGCGGTCACCGGCTCCGCCCGGCCCTGTTTTCCCCTGACCTCGAACGTGTCTGCCAGCCGATCCTTCCAGGCGTTACCCCATGGATAGTTGTAGCCACTTGGACCGCGGGCGGCGAATTCCCACTCGGCCTCCGTCGGGAGCCGTTTGTGCTTCCACTGGGCGAACCGCTGCGCGTCGTGCCATGAGACTCCGACCACCGGAAACTCCTCGTTGGATCCCGGAGAATAGTACTTGAGCCAGTCGCCTCCGGCGCGGTACCCGGACGCGTCGCTGAACTCCTTGAATTCGCGAAACGTCACTTCGTAGGTGTCGAGGTAGAAATCGCCTACCCTGACCGTATGTTCGGGTCCCCAAGGTTCCGCCGGTCCTCCGAATCCCATGGGAAAGTCACCGCCTTTGATGAGGATCATTCCCGGCGGAGCGGCTGAGAACGTCGCAGGCTCCAGCCCGCCGACAAACCTCCGGCCCTCAGTTCCACTGTCGAGGGTCCGGAGGACCGCCAATGCTGCGATGCCCGCCAGGATCAGGGCGGCCCCCACAAGATAGACCATCTTGCGGGGTCGTCGGTCTCCGGCGGAGATGCCTGGCGCAACCTCCGGTGTCGGGCTCCCCCAACCGGGCGGAGCGCTGAGAAGGCCGCCCGGTTCCGGAGGTCTCGAGCCCGGCGTTGACGGGGGCTCGAACGACGCCATGTTGGACTGAGCACCGGCCGAATCGCCTTGAAGGAGTTCATCGCTGATGTCGATCGCGCGCGTCTCTCCGACGGCGTGGGCGGCCGCAGCCGAGGTGCGCGTCTCCGCCGGAGCAGTCACCGCTTTTTCAAACTGTTCGAAGAATTCCATCGCTGACTTCGGCCGGCCCTCGCGGTCGCGGCTCATCGCGCGCAACACGGCTCGCTCCACATCCGGTGAGATCCCGGGAGCGAGCTGCCGAAGGGAGCGAGGCGCCTCGTTGAGATGCTTCACTGCAACCGACATCGGTGTGGTTCCTTCGTAAGGCAGCTGACCGCTAAGCATCTCGTAGACCAGAATACCCAGGCTGTAAACATCGGACCGGGGATCGAGCTCGTGACCCATGATCTGTTCCGGTGACATGTAGCTTGGGGTTCCGATCGCCATACCGCTGCGCGTCAACGGCGTGCGACCCTCTTCGACTTTGGCGATGCCGAAATCGACGACCTTCACGACGACATCCGGTTCATGGGTCATGTCGAACACGATGTTCTGCGGCTTGATGTCCCGGTGAATGACGCCTTTCCGATGAGCTCCCTCTATGGCGCCGCACACCTGTCTCATGATCTTCAACGCATACTCTGGCGAGACCGGGCCCTCTGCTTCGATCAGCTGGGCCAGGGTCTGGCCTGGCAGGTATTCCATGACCAGATAGACGAGGCCGTCCTCGGTCTCCCCGAAGTCGTGAACGGTAACGGCACTGGCGTGATGGATGAGTGCGGCGGACTGGGCCTCCCGCTTGAACCGCTCGACGGAGGCTCGATCGGTTGCCAGGGTCGGGTTGAGGACCTTGACGGCTACGCTGTGGCCGATCGTGGAGTGGGTTGCGAGATAGACGGCGCCGAATCCGCCTTCACCCAGTAGTTTCTCGATCTTGTATTTGTTGTCGAGGTGACGCCCGCTCAGATCCTTGCCCGTGGGAACCGGCACGAGTTTCGTGCCGTCCTCCGGACACTTCGCCCGTTTGACAGAGTACTCCCGTTCACATTTCGGGCACCGTTTCATCTACACGGACCTAACGCTCAATGATGTCGAATGTGCTCAAATAAAATAGCTTAGTCGTCGGGAGAATTCAATTGAGCCCATGAGCCTACGATCGACCCGAGTACCGGGGTGATCCTTCAATGCTGAAGCCCATCATCCAGGGTTCCCGATGGTGGGTGTGCCTTTAAGATCGATTTTCGGAGCACCAGATAATCGGCATGGTAGGGGGCCATCCCTACAGCGAGGTCTACTTCACTGAGGGCCCGCGTCCAATTCTGAGCTTCGATGGCTCTTACGCTGTTGAGATAGTGCATGTCTGCCATCACGGGTCTGGCAGCCAGATAGTAGATTACAAGCAGGCATAACGCGCCCAGAAGCGCCCTACCTCCAGCCTGAAGCGTGGGCGCAAGTCGGAGTTTGATCTGCCTTCTCGAGGCCGAATTGGCAAGGATGATTCCGGCATTCAACCAGAGCAGTATCCAGGTCGTAGGCTCACGGAATGGAAAGTCGTATATGGATAGGAGGGATATTTGGATGAGTCCGACGAGGCTCGTCAGCACGAGCGGGTCGGCTTCCGCCCGGCGCACGCCGTATCTGACGAGCGTGCCGAGGAGGAGGATCAGGAGGAGCATGCCGGGCAAGCCGGTCTCCACTGCAGTTTCAAGGTATTCATTGTGCAAGTGGTCGAGGGCGGTCAGGGTAACGGCAGCCCCGCTGACGGGCCTCGGTTCCGCCAGCACGTGCCTCGCGAAGGCCGGTTCAAAATTGCCCCACCCCACACCGAAGACGGGTTGCTCCCTGATCAATTCCAGCGCTTCCCTCCAATGCGCAACGCGGCCGCGGATCGATCCGACATCCGCCGCGCGCGCCATCATGGTTGAGGGCGCCAGGATCAGACCGGCGCCGATACACAGCAACGCCGCGGCCATCAAACCCGCCACCGCCCGATATCCTTGATCCCGCTTCCGCCACAGCACGAAGCAAAGCGAACCCAGCACGACAAGCGCCATCAACAAGGAACCGCGGGACTGGGTGAGCATCAGTGCCGCCATGCAAAGGGCGAGAGAAATCAACAGCGCCCGTCGCTCATGCTTGCAGGTTGATTTGACAAGGTAGGCGCTCATCATGACGCTCGAAGTCGACAGGAACCAGGCGACTCGATTCGGATTGCCAAGGGTCCCATAGGCCCTCCATCGTCCCTCGAGGGGTTTGGAAGACAGTCGGAGGAAATCGACGCCGGCGGCCTGAATGATCACGTAAGAACTCTCCACCAGACATGCGGCGAAGACTGCCCACAAAAGGAATCGAATGCCGGGCTGCCCGATGAAACCGACGAGCGCCATCAAGGCCACCCCGCAGATGAACGGCATCAAAAGATAACTGGCCTTCAAGAGAGAATGCGCGCCGACGGCTGAAATTGCCGTCCACGCCAGCAACCAGGCCAGCGACGCGGGAAACCGGAGGGTAATGCGGCCGCTCTCCCGAAGGAGGCGATCTCCGAGAACCCCGCCGGCAATAAAAATGCCCGCGGTCAGGAGAGCGTTCTTGGGAAGAACGAATGCGTCGTAAGTCCTGACCGACACGACGAAGGGGAGTAGAAAGAGAAGGACCCCGAGGACCATCGCCACGGGATCCTTCTCCAGTTTCTTATCACCACAATCCGAATGATCCCGTCGACTCCTGACCGGAAATCCGGATCTGGCAGCCGCCCTGAGGCGGGTTGACGATCGCCAGCACGGGAGTGTTTCCCGGTTTGCTCACGGTCGCCAACGGCACGTCGAAGGCTGCCCACCATCCTGCCCGAAATGCCGACGACTCTTCCAGGGCCGGCCTCAGCACCAACGGATCAACGGTCTGGATGGTGGTATCGGCCGTACTCAGTTTTTCGATGATCGCTTCTACGGGCGTACCGTTGGGAATCCCCAACGCCGTCGCAAGTCGCTGGAGCGCATCTACGTACGCCGGGGTGGGAGTCAGTAGGTGGGCATTGAACGTGGAGAGCCCCGAGGTATCGACTTGCCCATCGTTGATCCCGGCCACGACCTGGCCTTCGCGAACCAGCGAAACCCGTACCCCTTTCAACAGGGGATTGTCAAATCCGTCCATGGTGTCGCGACCGACCAGGCAGAGTAGGCCCCCAAAGGAGTTCGCAGGCAGTTCAAACTCCACCTGCTCTGGCGAGGAGAGGCGTTGGGACCTGACCAAGCCCATACTGACTCCGTCTTCAGTCATGACCGAGGCTGCCCGTAAGTTACCTGCGGGAGCAGCGGGAGTGAGTACTCTAGCGCCACCAAATCCAACCCCGATCGTGTCGCCGGTTGAGGCGAATGGTGAAAGGCGTCCATCCACCTCTTGATCCAGGATAAGAAACAGCGTCATGGTAGCGTAGTGGAACTCGGAGGTGTCCATGACCGGGGTCCACTCAATGATCTGGAGTTCGTGTATCAGATCGACGATACCTGCAGGCTTCAGTTCAGAATCGTCTTGATAGGTCTGCCAACGGCCATCGAAAAAGAACAGCGAGTCGAGCGATTCCTCACCGCCAGCAAAACCGTAGAGGTAAAGTTCCGCCTTCTTCCCCAGCCAATCGTTAGCCGTGATTCCAATCTTCAAGCTGAGTGCATCTGGCTTAAGGATCGGTAGAAACTCCTGACCGTCGTTAATGGATACGATGGGCGCCCCGGCCGCACTCCTGGACGGTAGCGGCGATGCGAGGAAGATCAGCATCAGCATGCAGCCGAGAGCTCCAAATGATCTCCTTGAGAGTGTCATCCTTCCTCCTCACCCGTTGGTGACTGCTTCATTTTCGACGCAGGGTACTTCTGCCTCTATCAGAAGGTTTTCGCCAGGTCTGACAGGGCTTTCGGGGGCGTTCCGCTCCGCCTGAGGAACGGATTTCCTGGGCTACGACTCTTACTCGATTCGGCGCTCGTTTCAGGTCCGGAATTACAACCTCCCGGTGATCGAGTCGCGGAACAATACAAAATTATAGCAACAACGCCAAAGGAAGCAACGGCAGAAGCAGCGGGGAGCTGACATGTTACAAGAAGCGACTTCGATGTCGAGCACCGCACGGCTCCACTCTCTGGAGTGCACGGTGACCTTCTGCATGACGCTATTCGGGATAATATGGGCGCGCCCAAGTACGTCACGCAGCGTCGTGGTCCTCAGGTTCATCGCCTCCACGACCCCCTGAGCTCCGTCGACCGCGATGACGTCGCCGACCCCGAACTGATTCTCAAAGAGGATGAAGAAGCCGTTGATGACGTCCTTCACGACGGCCTGCGCGCCGATGCCCGCGGCCAGGATGATCAGTGCGATCAGCAGCGCTCGGGTGACGATCTAACTGAGGCTGATGTCGCGCAACATGAGGGAATTCCCTGCCGGCTAACCGATCAGGCGCCCCGCACCGTGAGCAGCGTGATCTCGGGCGGCGCATTGAGGCGCAACGGCGGGCCGGTGGTTCCAACGCCACGGCTTACGTAGAGATGAGATCCACCCTTGGCGTAATGGCCCCGCACGAAGGGCGTGATGAGCCGGGCAGGGGAGATCTCCTGGCCCATGATTTCAAACCGAACCTGTCCGCCATGGGTGTGCCCTGAGAGCTGAAGGTCGATCTGCTGTTCCGCGGCGCGGGGAAAGACGTTGGGCTGATGGCTGAGCAGGACGGTCCCGGGCGTGATCGGGATACCCCGCATCACCTGGCTGTAGACTCGACCGTCCTGGCGCACAAAGTCGATGCCGATCAGGTGCAGCCCGTGGCCGCGGTAAAGAACCGATTCGCGCTCATTGAAGAGCAGCCGGATACCGTGCGCGCGGAAGCCTTCGTCGAGCGCGCCCACCGATCCGGTAAACAGATCGTGATTCCCCACACAGGCGTAGACACCCAGTCCGGCACGGAGTTCCGAGAGCGCACGGATACACGGCGCGACGTAGACGCGGGAGGAGGAAACGAAGTCTCCCGTTAAGGCTACCAGGTCGGCTTCCAGGCGGTTGACTACCCCGACGACCTCGCGCAAGCGCTCCTCCGTCATGAAGAGCCCGACATGAATGTCGGTCAGCTGCGCAATGCGAAGTCCGTCCAGTTGCTTCGGCCAGCCCGGAATGACGATCTCCGGCCTCTCCACGGTGTAGGACCGCGTGGCCACGACGGCGCCGTACCCGGATGCGGCAAACGGCAGTGCGGCCAGGCTGGTCCCCGCCGCCTGGATCCACTCCCGGCGGCCTGGGTGAGTCCTTGAATCGAACTCCGGAATGATCGATTCCCTACCTCGCCACGCCTTCCACCGACGGGACAACCATCGGCCGGCATCGGCCGCCGAAAGAAAAAGCCAGATCGTCACGCCACCGGTCTGCCATATTGCGAAGGGATACATCACCCACTGCACCGCCGAGAATCGCGCATCCGAAATCGTGATCCAGAGTTCAAGCCGGTTGCTCGCCGCGACCGCGGACAGGATAACCCAAGGCAGATTGAGCAGGAGGAAGGCGCCGCTGACGGCAGCCTGGGCACGCCGTGCCGCCCGTTCCTCGGCGAACCATCGCGGCATCCAGCTCGCGGCGCTTCGATGGAGCCGTCGCTGAATCAGGATGATCATCGTGGCAATGGCCCCTATGGCGAAGTAGGTCTGAAACGGAATGGTCAAGATTACTCCTCAGTCTGCTGCCACTGGCGCCGCCTGGTCGCGGTACTGGAGCTGATAGAGCCGGTAGTAGAGACCCCTGAGCTTCAGCAGATCGTCATGCGTGCCTGACTCCCGGAGACGCCCTTTGTGCAACACCAGGATGCGATCGGCGTGCTGAATGGTCGACAATCGATGCGCAATGACCAGGCTGGTGCGATTTCGCTGAAGACGCTCGAGCGCGTCCTGGATCAGGATCTCGGTTTGGGTATCGATGCTGGCGGTGGCCTCGTCGAGGATCAGCACCTTGGGATCGAATGCCAGCGCGCGCGCAAAGGCGATCAGTTGTTTCTGCCCCGAAGAGAGGGTGGCGCCCCGCTCCATCACTTCCGCCTGGTAGCCGCCCGGAAGTCGCTGTATGAAGCCGTCGGCATGGACTTCGCTGGCCGCCGCCTCGACCACCGCCAGCGGCCACTCCTCGTGCCCGAGGCGAATATTGGATGCGATGTCGCCACTGAACAGGAAGACGTCCTGGAGTACGATGGCGAAACTTCCGCGCAGCGCCGGGAGATCCCAGTCCCGGATATTCCGGCCGTCGAGCAGGATCTCGCCTCGCTGTACCTCGTAGAACCGCATGAGCAGATTGGTGATGGTGGTCTTGCCGGCACCCGTGTGGCCGACCATCGCCACGCGTTCCCCGGGAGCGATCCGGAACGAGATGTCTCGAAGGACCCAGTCTTCGTCTTGATAGGCGAACCACACGTTACGGAATTCGATCTCCCCCCGGACTTCGCGGGGCTTGTGGGCGTCCTTCACGGATTCGATTTGGACCGGCGTATCGAGCAGTCGGAAGATCCGTTCCGAAGAGGCCATGGCCGCCTGCAGGATATTGTATTTCTCGCTAAGATCCGAGATCGGCTGGTAAAACCGATGCGAAAGCTGGATGAACCCCACCAGCGCACCGATCGTCAGGGCGCCGTGGATCACCTGTCCCCCGCCATACCAGATGATCAGGGCCACGCCGAGCGCGCTCACCAACTCCACGGCCGGATAGAACACGGCGTAGAAAAAAATGGCATCAATGTTGACGATCCGATGATCGTTGTTGCTCCTGTCGAATTCCGCGTAACTCGCGCCTTCCCGATTGAAGAGTTGGACCGTCGCCATCCCGCTGATGTGTTCTTGCAGCAGTGTATTGATCCGGGCGATGCGCGTGCGGACTTTACGGTAAGAGTCGCGCGCGTGAAGTTTGAACCAGAGCGTCACTCCGATCAGTAACGGGAGCACGGTGAAGGCGACCAGCGCGAGCCGCCAGTCGAGCACAAACATGAGGATGACGATGCCGAGCAGGCTGAAGACATCCTCGAACACCGCCACCACGCCCGCCGTGAACAGTTCATTGAGCGCGTCGACATCGGTGGTGAGCCTGGTGATCAGGCGCCCGACCGGGGTTCGGTCATAGTATTGAACATCGAGCCGCTGCAGGTGCTCAAAGACCTTCTGGCGCAGCTCGTACATGACATTCTGTCCGAGGGTCTGAACGAGCAGGGTCTGCCAGTACGTGAGCAGGAACTCGAAGGCCAGCATGCCGAGATAGATCGCTCCGAGAACCGAGATCCCGGTAAATCGGTCGGGGTGCCAGTCCAGGCCGTCGAGGACTTTAACGGCGGCAAGCGCAACCGCACTCTGGGGACCGGACCCTGCCGGCTTGATGAACAGGTCGATCGCGATGATCGTGAGTACCGGACCCGCCAGGCCGATAATGGCTGCGAGGGTGATGACCCCAATGGCCGTGATCAGAATGCGACGGTGGGGTCGAAGATAACCCAACAGGCGGCGCATGAGCCTGGCGTCGTAGGCTTTGCCGAGTATCTCCTCTTCATGCTGGGCTTCCTTCATCGGGCCGGATTGGCTTCTAACGGTAGCAAGTGCTCCGGAGCACCGTCAAGGCAGGCTGCCCGTCAAAATTGAGCCTTTCGAAAGTTACTGGTAGTATCAGGAATCGCTTAGTCTCGATTCTGGAGGAGCTGAGAAGGGTTCGAATGCACACCGATGGCGATTCCCTCTTCGAAGCATTTCTGAACCAGCACGACGAGACCGCTTGGAACGGGATCATCGCGGATCTGCTGCCGGATATTCACGAGGTCGACCGCACGGCAACCCGGATCTGGTTCGCCTTTTACCCGCTGGCGCTCTCGCAGGCACTACATGAGGTAGCAGACCGGGAGCTCCTGGTACGGAAGCTTCTGCTCCAGGGTCGCTATCGACTGTCGGAGCAGATCGACTCCTCCCATGCGTTCTTGTTTGGTCACCGGTACTGGCCGGAGATAAAACGGTCAGTTCTCCGAGCGGTCACCGACCGAAACCCTCCTCCGAGTCTGGACCTGGCGGAACTGATCCGGGAGGTAGCCTCGGATGCCTGCGGCGGACTTAAGGTCGCTTCTGCCCTGACCCTCGGAATCACGGCGGTGGGCTTCATGACCATACAGCAGGCCGGCGTCGCCGGGATGAGGGCGTCGCCGGGAGAAATAAGGATCGATCCGCGAAGAATGGCGATGTCGCCCGATCAGGTGTGCAGGGCCCGCGCACGGGACAAGTCCCAAGGGCTCTTCGGATTCCTCCGGGGCGAGCGAAAAGAGTTTCGGGTCACCTTTAATGAGAACGACGATCGCGCCGGCTTCCCCCTGATCAACACCCAGCATCTCACCACCGCGGCCGCCCTCGACAAGCGTCCGCACCACACTATCGAATCACGATGCACTCCGGAGGAGGGGCCGATCCCGGTTCAGTGCCGCTCGGCATCCTGCGGTACCTGCTGGGTGGGCGTGCTGGGCGGCGCTGAAAAGTTATCGGAGGTCGCGACACTTGAGCGCGATCGCATCCGCGAATTCGGCTATATTCTCACGGATAAGCCGAAGCCCTTCATCCGGCTGGCCTGCCAGGCACAGGCTTTCGGCTCGGTATCCGTGGTGATCCCGCCCTGGAACGGGGTCTTCGGTAAGCTACTCCGGCCCCGCGGCGCGCCGCACGAAAAAACACCATGAAGATTCTCATCCTCGGCGGGACGCGGTTTATCGGCCCTCATGTCGTTCGTCACCTCGTCGGGGCGGGTCACGACGTGACGGTGTTCCACCGGGGTCAGACTGAACCGCAGCCGGCGCTGCGAATCCGCCATATCCACGGCGACCGCAGCCGATTGGAAGAGTTCGAACTGGTATTTCGGCGGTTGGCGCCCGAGGCGGTGCTGGACATGGCCGCAGGGCGGGAGCGGGACGCGAAACAGACCCTCACGGTTTTCCGTAGGTTGGCCCGGCGTTTCGTGGTGTTGAGCAGCATGGATGTCTACCTGACCTGCGGCAGATTCCTTGGAACTGAGCCCGGTCCGGCCCTTGCCGCGCCCGGTGACGAAGATAGTCCTTTGCGCGAAACGTTGTTTCCTTATCGCTCGAAGGCCTCCGGACCAGACGATCCCGCCTACCACTACGAGAAAATTCTGGTCGAACGACACTTCCTGCGCGAGGCAGGCTCGAGTACGACCCTTCTGCGATTGCCCGCGGTCTATGGACCCGGCGATCCTCAGCGTCGTCTCTGCGAATACTTAAAGCGGATGGACGATAGCCGGCCGGCCATTCTGATCTCAGAGGAAAAGTCCCGCTGGAGGTGGAGTCGTGGATATGTCGAAAATGTCGCGGCGGCCGTTACCCTCGCGCTGACTGACGAACGAGCCGCGGGCCGCATCTACAACCTCGGCGAGGCGGAGAACTTCACCGAGTCGGAATGGGTTCAGCGCATCGGGGACGCGGCGGGATGGAAAGGGGAGGTCGTCGCTACTCCCCGGGATCGGCTTCCGGCCCACCTGAGGGAGGAGTATGACTGGAGCCAGCACCTGGCCGCCGACACCTCAAAGTTCCGACGGGAATTGGGTTTTCGGGAGGCCATCTCCCCCGAGGAGTCGCTGCGGCGCACCATCGACTGGGAGCGAGCCGCCGGAACCAGCGGCGTCGAAATCAGCAAGTTCGATTATGCAGCCGAAGACGAAGCGCTCTCCGGAGTCAAGACGTTCGTAGTTCCGCCTTGAGACGGGTTCTGCTGCAGCACGGCCCGTCTTAAGGCGGAACTACGAACCCGGGGCTAATTCTTAAGGTTATGAGCGAAATCGATCGAATCCAAGATCAATTGAAGCGGGCATTCGATGGCGAGGCCTGGCATGGTCCGTCGGTCATGGAGGTGCTCGATGGAGTGACTGCGGAGCAGGCCGCGTCAAAGCCGGTGAGCCGCGCCCACAGCATTTGGGAAATCGTGCTTCACCTTCAAACCTGGGAAGCCATCGCATGCAAGAGGATCCATAGCGAGGCCGTGGAAGCTACGCCCGACATCGATTGGCCTCCGGTAAAGGAGATCACCAAACCGGCATGGGCAGCCGCGATCCACGCGCTGCGGGCCGGCCACCACGGGTTGCGCGTTGGAGTGGCGAAGTTGGACGATTCGGACCTCATCCGGACGGCCCCCGGCACCGGGTATTCCCTCTACTTCCTGCTTCATGGGGTGATCCAGCACGATCTCTATCATGCCGGGCAGATGGCGCTGATCAAGCGGGCGCTCGCCTGAAAGTTCAAAAGCGCTTGCTGCTGTCGAGAAGTAGGGTGACAGGTCCGTCGTTGACCAGCTCAACCGCCATCATCGCCTGAAACTCGCCGGTCTGGACCCGGATCCTCTGCCCCTC
>JACQTD010000146.1 GCA_016210985.1 Acidobacteriota bacterium | reverse complement strand
GTGGGCCTTCCCCGTAACCCAACCGGCCGCAAAGCGACCGGCCTATTTGCCCTCCGGGTAAGCCGTCTGAAGACGGCTTGAGATCACCGCAAGCGGCGGAGGCCAGTCCGAGAACATGATTCGACAGAGGAATTTCGGACATCCAGTTCCCGCCCTGAGCCGCCGGGCAAAATGTAGAAACTCCAGGGGCAGGCTGAAGCCTGCCCGGAGCATTGTTTCATACCTTTCTCACGCAGGATGCATTGAGCTGTGACCTCCGTCTCATTCCGTGGCTACGCCACGCAGAATTTATGCTCTGGGGATCCCGGCCTTGAAAGGCCGGGATAAATTCATGCGGTCGCTGCCGCGGCAGGATGGGGGGTGGTTCGAGTCGAAATCCTGACCAACGCGGTTGAGTTCCTTCACGCCCCCGAAGGACCATTTCTCATTTCATCTCCTTGAGAATCCACTGGCCTTCGTCGAAACCGAGGCTTAGCGGCACCTGATTCATGACGAAGTTGAATTCCTGGACCCGGAGGTGGTTCCACACCCGCTCGGTCCTGGAACTCCCATCCGCAAACCGAAAGGTCAGGTCCACCGGCATGATGTAAACATCCTCCAGGCCGGGCGAGCGGCCCGGAATCGAATGCGTCTGGGACTGCGTGATGAGTACCCGGGTGTTGAACGTGCCGTCGCCACGGCTGGTTGTCTGATTCGTCACGTCGTAAATCGGCCGGTAGGGTGCATACACCCACTGCTCAAAAAACCAATCGAGCGAAGCGCCGTAATGGTCGGCGCATACGGCCGCAAAGTCGGACGTACCGGCGTTCGAGAAAGCAAACCTCTGCGTGTAATCGCGAAGCGCGGCGAAGAAGGCCTGGTCGCCCATGAGTCCGCGCAACATGTGAAGGACCCATGCGCCTTTGCTGTAGATGGCGCTGGCATCGCCGAAAGGATTGTCGGAATCCTCTACATAAACCGTACCGCGCATGCGGCCATCCGCCCGGCGGTCATCCCGGGCCGTCATGGTCCGGCTTGCCGGAATCAGGTGGAACTTCTCCGCGAAGAGCGCCTCGGCATAAGTGGCAAACCCTTCATTCAACCAGACGTCGTTCCAGGTTTTCATCGTGACCAGATCACCGAACCACTGATGAGCGATTTCATGCGCGATCGTATACTGATTGAACGCATTCTGCCCGATGCTCGTCATCGTCTGGTGCTCCATCGCACCGCTCCAGGGGAATTCCGCCATGCCATACTTCTCATCCATGAACGGATATTCGCCGAAGAGCGGAACCAGGACTTCAAGCGCTGTCTTGGTCACAGGAAAACTGTCCTCCGCCGCCCGCAAGTCTTCGGGATAGACCATGAAGACGAGTGGCATCGTCTTCGATCCGTCGTGCGATGTATAGCTGTCCTGGAACTCGACGTAATTGGTGACCGCAACCGAGATCAGGTAATTGGCGATGGGATAGGTTTCACGGTAATGGAAGGTTTGCGTCCCATCCGTGTTTGTGTTCGTATCGATGAGCAGCCCGTTGGAAGCCACCAGATTTCCCGCCGGCACGGTCGCCATAACTTCGCTTGTGGTCTTGTCGGCGGGATTGTCGATACAGGGCCACCAGGTAGGAGCGCCGTAGGGCTCGCTGAGCGTAGCCATGATCGGCGCCAACCGATGGGTCGCGCGCAGCATTCCGCTCGAAATGAAACCACTCTGTACCGGCTTGGGGGTCCCGTGATACGACACGGTGATGACGAATTCCTGGTCCTGAGGAATGGGCGGATTCGGTTGGAGGAGCAACGCATTGCCGCTCCGCGTGCCGGTGATGGCGGCGCCGTCGAGCGTCACGCCGTCGAGCAGCAGCTGCTGATGCATGTCGATGCGAATCGTACCCAAGGCGGCGAGCGCCCTGCCCGTGATCGTGACCATCCCCTGAATGGTTCCGAACGCCGGCACCATCCGGATCTGCAGCCGGTAATGGAGCACATCGAGTTGCTGGGGTATGATCCCTCGGCTGCTGGAGCCCTCCAGCAGCCTTCCCAGGTTCGCCGGTTTGCAGACATAGAAGACAGACGGCTCACCACCGGTGCGGGCGGGAATCGGGTGGACGAACAGACCCGGCGCGAGCACCAGGAGTGCAATAATCGCTGGCCATAGTTTCTTCACGGTCTGCAGTCGCGAATCATAAGATGCGAAACGCCCGGGGAAGGTTGATTATATGTGACCCGCCTCGGACCCGGCAACCGGACCGGCCCTCGTACCGGTGTGGGAAATCGATCGGCCGGATCATCGGCGCCGCGCCGGACACGGTAGTCATGAACCAGAATGTCTCCACGGGAGTGGCTCAGGTGCTCTCCTGTTTCGACTTCGGCGGCCGGAGAAACAAAATCGCTTACACCGCGACATGGAATTTCCATCGGGGATGCCGTGTTAGGGCCCAGCGGGTGTGCGGACCTCCACGCTGTGCTCACGACCGTCGTCGACGAGGGGGATGACGTGGTCCGGTTGCAGGACGCCATCCACTTGGACCGACCTCTCCTCGCCGGTTCGCGTCTGCATTACGTCGATGTGGTAAACCGTCTCGCGAAATCGGTAATGTATCTTGAAGCTCTCCCATTCATTCGGGAGGCAAGGCTCGATTCGCAGCGCGTCCCCCGTGCGCCTCAAACCGAGGAGTGATTCCAGCATCAGCCGGTACATCCAGCCGGCCGAACCCGTGTACCAGGTCCACCCGCCACGGCCGGTGTGTGGCGGGCGAGCGTAAACATCCGCGGCAACCACATAGGGCTCAGCCTTGTAAATCGCCATCTTCTCCGGCGAACTCGCGTGGTTCACCGGGTTGATCAACGCCATCAGTTCCCAGGCGCGTTTCCGGTCGCCCATCGCGGCAAACGCCATGACGGTCCAAATCGCAGCATGGGTGTACTGCCCGCCATTCTCTCTGACGCCGGGAGGATATCCTGTTATATAGCCAGGATTGTTCGGTGATTGATCGTAAGGCGGATCCAGAAGCTGAATCAGGGCCGACTCCCGCCGGACCAGGCGGCGGTCGACTGCTTCCATCGCCCGGCGTGCCCGATCCCGGTCAACGGCCCCCGATAGCACGGACCAGCTTTGAACAATGGAATCAATCTGGCCTTCAGGACTCTCCGCGGATCCGAGCGGAACGCCGTCGTCGAAGAAGGCCCGCAAGTACCACTCGCCGTCCCAGGCATGCTGCTCAATGCTCCGTCTGGTTTCAACCGCCTCGGTCCGGCACTTCTCAGCGAAGGAGAGGTCGCCACGGATACGGGCGACTTCCGTGAACTGGGTCAGCACTTCATAGAGGAAGAAAGCCAGCCAGATGCTCTCCCCTTTCCCGCGTGCGCCCACCCGGTTCATGCTGTCATTCCAGTCACCCGAGCCGATGAGCGGCAGGCCGTGTTCCCCGCGTGGGAGTCCCCTCAGGATGGCTCGGACGCAGTGTTCATAGAGCGTTCCCCGCTCCTCGGACCGGCCGGGTAAATCGTAATACGAATCCTCATCTGCGCTGACCTTGCGGCCTTCGAGGAAAGGAATCCTCTCGTCCAGGACTCCGGTATCCGCCGTGCACAGCACATATCGGCAAGCGGCAAGCGGAAGCCAGAGGAAATCATCCGAACAGTGCGTTCGCACGCCCCTGCCGGAGGGCGGGTGCCACCAATGCTGGACATCGCCCTCCTGGAACTGCCGGGCTGCCGAGAGCAGAAGGTGGTCGCGGAGGAGTTGAGGCTCGGTGTGGATCAGTGCCATGGCGTCCTGCAACTGATCGCGGAACCCGAATGCGCCGCCGGACTGATAGAATCCACTCCGCGCCCAAAGCCGGCACGCCAGGGTCTGGTACACAAGCCAACCGTTGGCGAGAACGTTGACCGACGGATCGGGCGTTTCCACGTGTACCGCACCGAGGGTGTGCTTCCAATAATGCCAAACCGCTTCGATCGCCTCATGCGCAGCGGTCGAACCGCGGAAGCGACTTACCAGCTGTCCGGCCTCGCCGGCCGTTCGCCCTACGCCGAGTATGAAAATGATTTCGACCTCTTGTCCCGCGGCGACCTCGAAGGGTACGTGGATCGCCGCGCAGGGATCCAGAGCCGCGCCGACTCTGCCGGACAAACACGATCGTCTCATGGCGGCCGGATTCGAAAGTACGCCGTTACGTCCCAAGAATTCACCCCGATCGCCGCTCACGGTTCGGGCCGGATTACTGCTGTCAAAGAAGGCGACCCGTCCCGAAAACTCGGTGTTGTAAGGGTTCCGTGCCAGGACTGCGCCGGTAGCGGCGTCAACCTCGGTGATCACGTGCATGGCCGATTTGGGGCCGAGATCTCCAAGGACCCATTCCACATAGCCGGCCGCGGAGAGCCGGCGCGATCGGCCGGATTGATTGCGCACTTTGAGCACCGAGAACTTGACGGGTGCATCCAGAGCCACATAGACCGATAGCTCGGTAGCGATGCCGTCTTCCAAATGCTCGAAGATGCTGTAGCCGAAGCCGTGGCGGCTGAGGTAGGGCCCGGTACCCGGAGACGGCCGTGGGGAGGGAGACCAGAAGTGGCCGCTTTCTTCATCACGGAGATAGAGGGCTTCACCGCTCGAATCGCCCACCGGGTCATTCGACCAGGGGGTGAGTCGAAACTCATGGGCGTTCTCACTCCAGGTATACGCCAGGCCGCTTTCCGAGATTACCGTTCCGAATTGCGCGTTGGCCAGCACATTCACCCACGGGACCGGCGTTTCCTGCCCCGGTGCGGTCCTGATGACATATTCGCGTCCATCGGGTGTGAATCCTCCGAGTCCATTGAAGAAGATGAGATCGGGTCGAAAGCAATCCCCGGTCCCGGTTCCTGGGGCCTCCGGCCGGTGGGCCCGTGTCGGAACCAGGCGCGGCGTTCTCACCTCGCCATGATTCCGACGGCTGAGTTGTTCCGCGAGGGTACCCCGGTTGCCCGATAGGGTCACACGAGCCACGGATTGGAAGAGAATGCGGTCCTCGTTCGACAATTGATCAGCCAGCCGTACGAAGATGCCCCCAGGCCGGTCGGTTACATTGGCTTCAACGCCGGCGGCGATCAGCCCCAGGATCTGTTCATGGAGCAATTGGCGGTAGCCGGCGTGTTCTTCGTTCCAGATCACGAGATCCACCGCCAGTCCTTTCAAACGCCAGTGCGCATGGGCCTGCACGAGCCGGCGTACCAGATCGATGTGGGCCTCGTCCCCGATCCGGAGCAATACGATCGGTAGATCCCCGGAAATGGCATGCCCCCACAAGCCGGACTGGCCCCGGCGGTTCCGGACGAGGACGCCCGGGTCTGCTCGCAGGAAGGCATTGGGGTAGAGCACCGAGCCGGCCAGGCGGCCGTAGAGCTGCGCATCGGCCTCGGTGGCGTTGAGCTGCTGTAAGACGACCTGGCTGTGCGTCGAGGCCAGATCGAAAACGCGCTCGGAGAGACGCGGATCCTGATACTTCTCGACCAGGCCGAGGCACAAGTTCCGCGTTTCGCTGATACCGGTCACGAAGTTAATCGTCGTCGATGCCCCCGGAGCGAGCGCCAGCCGATACCGGAGTGCGACGATCGGATCCAGTACCGGTCCCTGGTGCCCGGAGAGCGCCCCCGATGAAGACGCGATCTCCGTCATGGCCCGTGGATGCGCGATGGTATTCCCGCGACCGATGAACTCCATGCGATCGGTCTCGAAAGTAACTTCTCCGGTATCCTCCCCGTGCGCCGCGATCAGATGGAACATCCACGGCGTCGGTTCGTCGACCGACCGGGGCCGCCGCCTGCAGAGGATGGCCTTGCGGGCGGAGAGGTATTCCGATTGAACGAAGAGATTGCTGAATGCGGGATGTAGCGCATCCGAAGCCGGCGATGCCAACACGACTTCCGCGTAGCTGGTGAGATCGATCACCCGGCGGGTACGGCCGCGATTGCGGACGGTAATCTGGCGAAGTTCAATGTCGTCTTCGGGAGAGACGGCCACCTGCGTGTGCGTGTCGAGGTCCTGATCCCTGCGCCGGAACTCAGCCCGGCCCTGAGAAAAGATGGCTTCATAGCTATCGGCTCGCTTCGGCGTCGGCTGGAAGGCCGTGGACCAGAATTCCCCGCTGGCCAGATCCCGGATGTAACAGAACGTGCCCCAGGGGTCGCGAGTCGTGTCCTCGCGCCAGCGGGTGACGGCCAGATCCTTCCATCGGCTGAACCCTCCACCCGCGTTCGTAATCATGACGTGATATCGGCCGTTGGAGAGCAGCTGGACTTCGGGCGCGGGCGAGTCCGGACCCGTGAAGACGCGCACCGGCGTCTCCGATTCCCTGGATTCCGTGCGCAAGTCTGACAGTTCCGCCGCACGGGCATAGAGCGGAGTGGTTCTGGGAATCCGTTCTTGGAGCAGCAGGGAGGTGGCCTGGAATAACGGATCCGATTCGAATCGTTTCTGCATCGGACGGTCGAGGAGTGCGTACGCCAGCGCCAGGAAACTCATCCCCTGGTGATGCGCCATGAACGACCGGATGATGGCGCTTGACTCTCCACGCGTAAGGCGCGAAGGCGTGTAGTCGATGGCCTCGTAAAAACCATACCTACCTTCGAGCCCATCGCCGGCAAGCCGCTGTAGATTGATGCACGCTTCTTCAGGCGCGATCATGAGCGCCAGCTCAGAGGCGTAAGGAGCGATCACCAGGTCTTCGGCCAATCCGCGTTTGAGCCCCAGACCGGGTACGCCGAAAGCGCGATACTGATAATTGAAACCATGGTCCATCGCATTGTAGCCGGACTCGGAAATCCCCCATGGAACGCCGCGCTCTTTGCCATAGTCGATCTGTCTTCTGACCGCGGCCTTGCAGGTCTGATCGAGCAACGTGTTCTCATAGGTCGGCATGACCAGAACCGGCATCAGGTACTCGAACATCGAACCGCTCCAGGAGAGCAGCAGCGGGTCCCCGAGACCGCCGGCGAGCAGGCGCCCCAAGGCGAACCAGGACTCCTGCGGCAGTTGTCCTTGGGCAATCGCCACGAAACTGCTCAGTCTCGATTCCGACGCCAGCAGATCGTAGTAACTCGGATCTCTCCGTGACGTCTCGGCGTTGTACCCGATGGCCAGCAGGTGACGCGTCTTGTCGAAGAGAAAGTCGTATTTCGAACAGGCCAGTTCGCTCGTCTTCCGGACCAGGTCCCCGATCGCCTCCAGCCTCGCGGAGGCGCCGCGGCTGGCCTCGATGATGGATTTCTGGAACCGGCTGAACCAGTCCGCTTCTCCGGGCTCCGGGGCCGGCCCCAGCGATCTTTCGATCACGGGCAGCAGCTGGGTGTCCAGCCCGGCTACGACGCGCAGCGACGGGATTCCTTCGATGCCCGGAAAGGCCGCAAGCCGCTTCGGCGCAGCCGGCAGGAGGATCCACGGTGCGAGCGCCAGAAGCTCGTCCAAGGCCCGCTGACACTGAGCGGCCAGCGCCCGGGCCCACCACGCGGCCTCACGTCCCCCGCCCTGGAGGTCCGAATCTTCCTCCAGACCGTGGGCAAGCTGTGCGGTGCTATTCGCCAGCCGCTCGAGGAGTCGGTGTGCGCCCTCCAGTGTCGTGGGAGGGAAGCGGGAGACAGACTCAAGTTCGACGCTGAGTCCGCCCAGGCGGACCGAGGCGGTGTTCCCCAAGATGTCGGATAGAATTCCCAACGTGTCACCGAGCCCGTCCCACAGCCGGGGCGCCACGACCTCCTGATCCGGGAGGGCTAGCAGACCCGGTCGCAAGGTCAACAGGTGCCCCGCGAGATTTCCACTGTCTACCGTGGATACGTAGCGCGGCGGCAGCGGGTCGAGCGACTGGGTGTCGTACCAGTTGTAAAAATGACCATGGTACCGTTTCAGGGCGGTCATGGTGTCGAAAGCGTTGGTGGTGCGCTCAAGAAACTGGCCGGCGGGGATGTACCCAAAATCGTAAGCGGCCAGATTTGCGAGCAGCGCTAGGCCCATATTGGTCGGCGATGTGCGATGGCTGATCGCAGCCGCCGGCAGTTCCTGGAAATTGTCAGGCGGCAGCCAGTGATCTTCGGGTCCGACAAACGTCTCGAAGTAGGCCCAGGTCCTTCGCGCGATGCGCTTGAGAAACCGATGCTGGTCCCCGGTGAGCACGGCACCGCGACGGGTGAACGGCCTACTGATCCACCACGCGACCACAGGCGAGCCGAGCCAGAGCAGCATCAGCGGCGCCGCGACCGGAAACGCATCCGGCCTCGAGAAGGCCAGGAAGATCGCGGTGGCCAGCGCGATCACCGGCCCTATCCACATGGAGCGGAACGATCCGATGAGATCCGAGGATCCTCGGGCTTCGCCATTCCTCGATGGAGACCATTCCAGGAGCCGCCGGTGCGAAACCATCATCCGCCAGATCGAACGCAGCGCGGCACCCAGACTGAAGAAGGCCTCGTAGGGCAGGAAGGCAAGCGTCAGCGTGGCCTGGGCGGCGCGCCGGCGCGCCGAACGCAGGGTTGCCGGCCAATGCTGGCGCCACAGCACATCCTCGGGCACGCGGAAGAGTTCAAGCAGCGAGATGAGCAGGGGGAGGAGTAGCGTGAGACCGATCACGGCCGCGGTCCAAATCCAGGCAGGTGACAGCCAGGTCCAGCCGGCCAGCAGCAGTATGGTCATCGCCCCCGGAACCAGACTCCGCCTGAGGTTGTCGAGAATCTTCCAGCGTGACAGTCCGGTAAGCGGGTTGTTCCTCCGGCCCGCGCGGAAGCCCGGGACCCGGGGCAGCAACCAACGCGCAATCTGCCAATCCCCGCGGATCCAGCGCCGCCTACGGCTCGCGTCGGCGCTGTAGAGCGAGGGGTCGGCCTCGAAGAATTGAACATCGCTCAGGAGGCCTGAGCGCGCATAGCATCCCTCGAGCAGATCGTGGCTGAGGATCCGGTTTTCGGGTAACCGATTGTTCAGCGCCCGTTCGAAGGCATCCACGTCATAGATTCCCTTCCCGATGAACGATCCTTCGCCGAATACATCCTGGTACACATCGGAAACCGCTCGCGTATAGGGATCGATGCCCGCCTCACCGCCGGACAAGCGCGCGAAGATCGACCGGTTCGCGCCCGGCAGGCTCGCGACCACCCGCGGCTGCAATATCCCGTACCCCTCGCGGACGCGTCCAAGTCGGCTGTCGTAAACCGCTCGATTCAGCGGATGCGCCATCGCCCCGATGCACTCCCGTGCCGAATCACGTGGCAATTGCGTGTCTGAATCGAGCGTGATCACGTATTTCACATGGGTCAGGGCGGACCGATTTCCGACGATGACCGAGAAACGATCCGATCCATGCCCGCGCAGCAACGCATTCAATTCGCCGAGCTTGCCGCGTTTGCGCTCATAGCCCATCCAGATGCCATCGCGGGGATTCCACCGGCGGGGACGGTGAAAGAGAAAGAAGGGGCCGCTCCCCGAGCCCTTGTACCTCTCGTTCAGCTCTTTGACGCGCAGGCTTGCCAGTTGCAGGAGGGGTTCCTCCCCCGGACACGTTTCCGTGGCGGCGTCTGGAAAATCCGTAAGCAGTCCGAATCGCAGGTTGTCGTCCCGATTCGCGAGGAACCGAACCTCCATGGCCTCGATCAACCTATCGAGGCCTGAAGCGCACTCGAGCATGGTCGGAACCACCACCAGCGTGATCGCGTCAAGTGGAATGCCATGGGAGAAATCCATGCGCGGGAGCAGACGCGGCACTACCAGCAAGGTAGCCAGCCAATTCACCAACGATACCGCCAGGTGGCTGGCGCAGAGCAGGGTGATCGTCAGGAACAGGCCGAACCGCACGTCGAAGGGTCCGGCTGCGTCCAACCCTGTCCATAACCCTGCGGCGACGGCGGCCGTCAACAGCACGACCGATCCGGCATAGAGCGTCAGTGGAATGCGCCGGCCCAGGCCGCGAATCCTTTCCGGTATCGAACGATCCATGCGCACGGCCCGTTCGAGGCGCGGCAGCCCCTGATCGACCAGATAGAAGCCCACGTGTGCCCCGCGATCGTCTCCACCCTTCTCCACGCCGGCCTCGATCGCCAGCCGGATCGCAGCCTGCGAAACTTCACGCTGGGATAACGGGCTCTGTTTCGCGATCCGCTCAATGACATGCCGGTAAGCATCGCGGGTGGCGAAGTTCATCCTGCCGTATACGCCGCCGGGGTCCAGCCGGAGCACCTGTTCTACTGCGCTCAGGGCCTCGACAAACTCACGCCAGTCCGTCGCTCCCAAGAGTCGAAAACTGCCGATACTGTTGCTGATCGAAACCTGATCCGCGGCCTGCCTCTGGTTCTCCACCTGGATAAGTTGCTCGATCGTCAAGCCGTCTTCGGATAGTCGCTGTTCGATCCAGGTGAGCGGCAAGGCCAGTGCCGGACTCTGTCCCTGCAGGCGGCGCGCCAGTTCCGCGACAAACGAACTCACCATCGGGGGGTCTGAACGCGCCATGTCGGCAATAAGCAGGATCAGACTCTTTGGGTCGGTTTCCGCGATCTTCAACATCCGGTCGGCCCAATAGTCCGCGCAGTTCCGACCGGTTCGGTCGGCTGCGATCCCCACGCTGACGCGGCGGAGATTCTCGATCAGCGCCAGGCGCAGCATGATCGGGACCGCCCACAATTCGCCGAGTTGGAGCGTCGTGATGGTCTGGTAGGATGCCAGGAACCGGTGGAGACTCTCCGCGTCCAACCGGCCATCACCGTGCGAAATCGTCTCCTGAGCGATGTCGTAAACACGTGGAAGCTGTGCTGATCGCCCCACCAGGAGGCAAGGCAGCTCCCGGCTATAGCCTCTTGGCAGATGCCTCCTGGCGGTGTGGATCTGCTCTTCGAGGAGATAGAAATTATCGAGCAGCCACTCCCCGGCCGGGGTGATCCGTCGCTCTTCCCTGACCGCAACCGCCAGAAGATCCCGCGTGGCCTTAAGGATGACCTCGTTTTCGGCAAGCCGGTTCAAGAGCCGATCGGCCGTGTGCCCCGGGCCCAACCGATGTGAGATGGCCAGCGTCTTACCATGCTGCTCCATCTGGTCGGCGTTGAACAACTCCGCCCTCAAGGGCGGCTCGTCGCCGTTATTCGTCTTGGGAAGGAATGATTCGTGAAAATCCCTGCCGAGGAAGAAGGTCCTCAGTATGACCCCGCGGCCAGGTTTCACGCTCACAACGGCCTCAAGGAGGAGGCAAAGGAATCGACCGCGGAATGGCGAAATCGAATTAACTGTCTTGAAATACGGAGGAGTCCGGATTGGAAGGAGGGGGATAAGCGCAGGCGAACCATCATCTGAGGAAGCGAATGCTCTACCGGTGGGACATCCGGACGGCGAGCGATAACAGCGAGACTCTCCGGTGGATAGCTGGCTTTCTAAGAGAGGCAGGCTGCGGACGACTGACTTAGTTCAGCTCGTCCTCAGAGTGGACAGCATTGCCCAAACGTCACCTACGGTAGGTCAGTCGGGCTCGCTTTGTCAAATTCAGGCTGCTCGTCCCTGAAGAGTCCGCTGTATTTCAGCGGCTGTCCATCTCTCCAGGGGTGATAGGTGTTGCAGAAATCGATCCGCTCACTGGTGGACGGGTGCGTGGCTCTCCAGATCATATAAAGGACTCCGGGTCGTGGATAATCGATGTTCTCCTGAATCAGGTTAGTGAACGCCGTTGCGGCGGCCCGGTTGTCCCGAGTCATCTCGAGCCCGAAACGATCTGCTTCCCGCTCCTGATACCGGGTGAAATCATTGAAGAGCGGGTCGATCCAGACCGGTATCACCACCATGGCAATGACCAGGAACGGGGCCACCAGCACCCCCAAGCTCTGATGGATCCCCCACAACACATTCCCGCTCCGATAGAAGGAGACGGCGCCCGTCGATGGCGGCGGTATCTCGACCGGCGCCTGCTCATAATCGAAGACGACACCCATGTCAAGTTGACCAGGAGAGATCTCCGGAAACGCGCTCTTGGGTTCGCTAAACACGGAGGCGGCTGAAACTAAGATGAACACCATCGCGCTTGCGGCGGGAAGCTTCACCGAACGTGGGAACCCATTCTCCGGTTGTGCATCCATGCACACCTGATCATACCGCGGGCGAGGTAAAGCAACGATGGGACAATTGACAAACTCCGCGATAGCAGACTATGCTTTTCATGCGTTTGAACGGGAATTGTTTGAAATCTGGTCGTTCCGAGTGGCAAGGTTGAAGGGACATTCGGTGGGGCCGATGGAATCCTGGCAAAAAACAAAAATCACACAATTGGGGGATCTATGAACAAACGGTTTCTGCTCTTTTCGACGGTGGTGTCTCCAATCCTCGCGGGCATTGTTGCACCGGCGTTAATACATCTATGCCTGCTCCTGTTTTTATTATTTCCACCTCTCGTTCTCCTCTGTGTCGGGCCTTTCGCCGGCCTGCTTCCGCCCGATTTCGGCACCTTCCTATAGGTCCGTTCGAGCAGCTCAGCCCGGGAGGATAAATAACCAGTCCCTGCATTTGGGGAACTGGGTAACAAGAACTGAGCGCTCATGATTGAAGTGCGCTCCGATACCAGGTTTCCGACACCTGGCCTGAGAGGGGCGTGCCTGCTGTATGTGGCGGCGCTCCTCGTCCGGGCCGGGAGTTTGGAGACTGATGAGGTGGTTACTATGGCTAAAATCAGGCTCTGGCGCTTTTCAAGGCAATTCGCCATCGGCGCCACGGTCGTACTTCTCGTTGGCGGCGTTGCCGTCCCCCCCGGTTTTGCCGATTTCTCCGCACCAACAGTTCTCGCCCCTCCCGCTTCACAACCGGGATTCGGCTTCGGCCTGGCTGCGGGAGATATTAATGGCGACGGCAAGGCAGACGTAATCGCCGGATCGACGCAATCGAGAGTCAACAACCTTAACAACGCGGGTAAGGTCTTCGTGTATCCGGGCGGGACCCCGAAGGTTACCGCCGCCATAGAACTGCAAGCTCCGACCCCGGAGAGTGAAGCCCGATTTGGTTGGAACATCAAAACCGGCGACGTGAATGGAGACACCTACGACGATATTATCGTTTCCGCTATCTTCGCCGGCGGGGGAACCAACGGGAAGGGCGGTGCCTACGTGTTCTTTGGAGCACAGAACTTCGCGCAAAAGCCGGCAGATCTTACCCTCGAACTCCCGCCGGGTCTGAATAATGGTGCGCGGTACGGTTGGAGCGTCGCCGTCGGCAGTATCGACGGAGACAACATCGATGATCTCGTGGTGGCAGGTGAAAACGTCACGGTTAATAACCAGCCGCAGGCTGGGCAGGTCTACATTTACCGCGGATCACCCAACTTTACCGGCGCGCTCAGTCAGACACTCCAATCACCGGCTCCCCAGCGGTCCGGATCCTTCGGGAACGATGTTGCGGTGGGAGACGTGGACCACAATGGCTTCGGGGATGTGATCGTCGGTTCGCCGGGAGTCAGGGTCATGAACTTCGATTCCTCCGGTCAAACCTTCATTTTCTCCGGCGGGAGCATGGTGGCCACTACGCCGATGGCGACGCTTTCCATGGATTCACCGAAGGCGTTTGACAGATTCGGTTTCAGCGTAGCCAGCGCGGATGTGGACGGGGACAGTTTTGCGGACGTTTTCGTCGGCGCTTCGCAGCCAGGATCCCCGCCTTTCGGCGCTCCCGGCCCGGGAAACGTGAAGTTCTTCCGCGGCGGATCACCGTTCGACAGTATGGTGGACGGCACCATCGCTCAGACGCCCCCGAGAAACGGAGTGGGATTCGGCCAGGTACTGGCGACGGGTGATACCAATCGGGATGGGAGAGCCGATCTGCTCATCGGCGTACCCCTGATGCAGGTCGATAATAGAAACGCGGCGGGAGAACTGGATCTGGTACTTGGAGGTACTCCGTTCGACACCGCCATCGACCAGGTGCTCAGGGCACCGACGCCCGCGGCGAGTGCGGAATTGGGCCTGGCCGTCGCCGTGGCCGATGTCGACGGCGATTTGAGGGGCGATCTCATCGCCGGAATGCCTTTCCCGCCGGGATTCGGCGGCGGCGGCGGCGGAGCCGGAGTGGTGCTCGTATACACCTCGCAGTTAGCGGGTTCCCCAGGACCGTAGTATCTCCAACCCCTGGCGAATCGTTTTGAATCCGGCGCCGGGGGTTGGAAGGGCTCGTATTCGCGCTCGTAGTTCTGCCTTTAGACGGGCCTTGCCGCAGCCCCGCCCGGCTCAAGCCGGAACTACTAACCTCGGCCCGCCATCAACGTACCGCGAAATTGATTCTTCTGAAGGTATAAGCCTGACTCGCACGGTCGACGATGTTCGCCTGTAGAACATAAAGACCTCGATCGAACTTGGCGAGCGGAACCGTAAAGTAACAGTTGACCGTTCTATCCAATCCATCTGCGAAGCGAGTGACGGGATAAGTCGGCGTCTCCGTGTACTTCTTTCCATCCTTGAAGAAGAGCAGCGTGACCGCAAGGTCAGGGCCATCTGTCTGCCGGTCCAGACCGGGTTCATAGACCTGGAAAAAGATGTAGAGTTGCTGCTGCGCGAAGAACACCCGTGTTACGCTCGGAACAATCTGTTTCTCACCGAGGACGAAAGGATTCATCGGCGGCTCCCGGGCCTCCAGCATTCTTCCCCGCAACGGTGGGCCGGCCGGCACTGACGAATCAGGCCTCGCCGCTTCCAGCAACGCACTCAGTACCATGGTGCTCGTCTTAACGCGCTCCTTTGAATAGTCGGGGAGGCTGAGGGGCTGCTCGAAAGCGCCGATCTTCCCCGTCTGATTCTCCCTGACCAGGAAGCGCATGCGGTAGGAGCCCGGATCCAGCAAGAACCCCGCCTGGTATTGGATCGTGCTGCCGGCGACCTGCTGATACGTCTGTTCGCTCAAGTTAATGCGAATGGTGTCCCGCACCGACGAGACCGGCTCATTCCTGCTCCCGCGCACCTCGCCGATGAATTCGAATTCCGCCTGTTCCTTCTCGCCCTTTTTGAAAAAGGGCACATCCGATCCCGGGAGTTTCAATGAAACCGGCACGAAGAGTCGTTTTGCATCGGCTCTGAAGTAATTGGCTTCGAGCACAAAAGGTAATTCGGAAAACGGGCGCTCGCTCACCATCGCCTCCTGCAGTTGCGCCTCCCGATCCGACTTGCTGAGACTCCCGAAGGCTTTGGCGGCGAAGTAGCCCTGTCGATGTTTCACCCGTATGTTCGGTACATTCACCGCAACCTTGATCTGACGGTACTTGCCATCGTGCTTCCCATTCGTCGAGGAGTATTCCAGGACATAGTACGCACGGGTGTCTTCCTGCACGCGCTCAAATACCGGCGAGAGATCATTCGAATCGAAGAAGGCTCTTCCACCCGTGTCTTCGGCCAGCGTGGTCAGGGTCTCCTGTGAGGAGCTGAGGCCGGAGAATTGGCGACTGAGCGCCTGGCCGCTGTAAAGTCCGCTCCCACGTTCGGCGCCCTGGCTGGCGTCCCCACCGGGCACCAAGGCGACCAGCCCGCGCGCGTCGACCGTATAGATAGCCATGTTGGCCTGCGCAGCCGCGTCCGTGGTACTTCGCAATTGGCTTCGATTCTCCACGCCGGTCAGGCTCAGGCCGCTGGAAAAATGAATCATCGATTTTTTCTGTGGAAAATCCCTGAACTGGCGTGCGATCGATTCGACGGCCGCGAGCTTGCGATCCGAGTTGAAGATATTGAATTCCGTTTCGTCCGGCGTGAAGGCGTCGGTAGGATCGCTGCCGCTCGAATCTTCGCTGGTGACCGCATCCGTCGCGGTCTCACCGGTCGGGGCCGCGCCCGCGAGCCCCGAGCCCTCGCCCGGCTTCAATCGCTCGATGGCACGTTTCACCCTATCCGGTTCGTTCGTGAAATCGCAGACCATGTTAAGCGTCGAAGCAAAGGAAACCACGGCGACGAGATCAGCGGAGGTCATTCGCTGTTGGACAAACTTCGATGCGGCTTCCTGAGCCCGAACCAGATCCGGGAGCTGGAGAGAGGTCATGTCGAAAAAGAGAATGATCAGACGATGGTCACGCACCGAATCCCTGGCCGTCTCGAGCGAAGGAAGCTTCGACAGGTCGATCATGGGGCCCGCGTGCGGAAGCGCGGGTACGCCCGACTCCGTGGCCACCGGAATCTCTTCGACATCGAAGGTGGAAACCGGTTGCGGCATTCCGTCCTCAACCACGGAGAACTGCTCGCGCGTGAGACCCTTCACCGGTAGCCCGGAGCGATCCGTGACCTCTACATTCAGGATCACCAGATTCGATTCCAGCATCACCTCCGTCTGGCGGGCCTTGATGATATCCGCGTCGGATTTGGGCTTCGGTGGCCCCGGTGGCTGTTGGCCTAGAACAGGTCCCGCATTCATCATGCATGAGGAGAAGATGGCGGCCATCAGCAGACCACAAATCCACCTCCGGATCCTCCAAACCTTGATGAACCCGTGCACGGCCAATCAAAACCGGTATCTCAGGACGAACTCCATGCGCCGCATCTGCCGGGCGGAAGTCACGGTGCCGAATGGAGTGGAATTCACCGTCGTGTTGACACCGGCAAAATTCCTGATGTTGAGAATATTGTGGCCTTGCCACCGGACCTCCAAGGACCGGCCCTCGCCTCCAAGCATCAGGCGTCTGCCGATCGAAGCGTTAACCAGGACGGTTCCGGGACCGGAAATCGTATTCCGGCCGGCGTTGCCGAAGGCGCCCGGGCGCGGCAGCACGAAGGCCTCGGTATTGAAAAACCGGGAGACCGTGCCGTCAGCAGAATGGGGGGAGATTCCGGTGGCGTCAGGGCGCTCGGACTGATTGGCGCCGGTTCCGCTGTTGTTAATGACATTGCCCAGAATGCGGGGCGAGAGCGGGGTTCCGGAGGCCAGCGTCATCGAACCCTGAAGGTTCCAGCCTTCCATCAGGCGGCTCTTCCATCCTGAGACGGCGTATCGCTGCCTCGGTCCAAAGGGCAGCTCGTAATTGAAGTTCGCCTGCAATCGGTGCCGGACGTCGAAACTGGAGAGGCTGCGCTCGGCATCGAAGTCGGTGTCGTCCTGAACCACGATCTGGGAACCGCCGCCGATGTTCGATGCACTGTCGATCGACTTGGCGTAGGTATAGAAGAAATTCAGATTGAAGCCTCCGGAAAACCGCTTGTTCAATCGGGCCTGGAAGGAATGGAGCGTCGAAGAGGCTCCGGAAGTCTGATACAGGAACCCTTGGGCATTGCTGATCCTGCGGGAACCTTCCGTGTCCAGCGGCGAGCTTCCCAGCGGCGCACGATTGGGTGCAAGCAGAAGATCCAGCCCGGTTCCTTTTCCGCCCACATACCCGAATTCGAGGACCCAGGTTCTCGAGATCTGCTGTTGTACCGTTACATTCCAGTTTTGAGCGTACCCGATTCTGTAAAACCTATCGATGGCATACGTGTTCCTGATCGCGACATTGGGGTCAGGCGGAAATCCGTTCGCCAGGGTAAGCGGCGTCGTTGGACCCGTCAGCGGATTCTGGGCCACCGCGAATGGCGGTTGGCTCGCCAATTGACTGACGAACTGGTTATAGACCGAAGGGTTGTAGAAGAGGCCGTAACCCGCCCGAATCGTGGTCCTCGTGCTCTTGGACGGACGGTAGGCCAGCCCGATTCTCGGAGCGAAGTTGTTGCGATCGGTCTCCACCAGTGCCCTGGGAAAAACACCTGAAAAGGGCCCGGCCTGTTCGGGCAGCGCCACAGCCGCATCGCTGAATCCTGTCTTAATATCTAAATTAGCCATGCGGTCATACTTCTCATGTGGAGGAGTGGCAAGTTCGTACCGGAGCCCCAGCGTCAGCGTCAGGTTATTCCGCGCCTTCCAGGTGTCCTGCACGAACCCGTTGAAAACGGTATACCGGAAATAGGTGTCGCTACCGCCAAACCTGATGGAGGTGGCCTGCGGGAGGCCCAAGAGGAAATCCGCCCAATCGAATCCGCTATCCGGCACCGGATTGCCCAGGGCGTCGAAGTCGCTGGTGAGCAGACCGCTGAAGGTGAAGGACCCTCGCGCGTTCACATCGGCGATCGTGTTAAGTTGAATCCGCCTGACATCGACACCGGCCGTGAGCGTGTGGGCCTTTCGAACCCAGGTCAGGTGGTCGGTAAGTCCGGTCGTCTGGTTGCGCGCCAGCCGCGGGTAGCTGAGATTGAGCGACCCAAAATTCGTAAAGGCGAGCGTGGGGACACCGTAGTTAACCGGATCGCTCGAAACCCCTCCGATCCCAAGCCGTCCTTCTACGTCGTCGGTGAACGCGAACAGGTTGCTCAGCCGGACCCGGGTTCGATTGAAAGTGGCGCGGAGCACGTTGATCAGCGTGGATTTGAAAGTGTGCGTGTACTCGAGGTTGAGACTTTGATTTCGGACGCTGGTCGTCGAGAGGAGATCGGGGAAGGCCTGGCCCTGCTCCGAACCCTGACGCAGAAAGAAATACGAACCGTTGAGGTTGTCTTTGTTGGTCAGCCGGCGATCGATCCGGGTCATCAGGCGGTCACTGACATTGTCCAGCGATTGTTCAAGATGGAAATTATTTACCGAGCCCAGCAGATTCGGCGGGGGTATGTATGCAAGCAAGCCGCGCGCGATCGGGTCGATGCGGCTATCGGGGATAGTATTGCCCGGAAACGCTTCCCGGGCGCCGCCGGGTACCGTGGCGGCAGGATCGAAAATCCGGACCGGCAGACCCCTCACCGTCGACTGCGCGAAGTTTCCTGCCCTCTCGGCCAGCGTCGGAACCGTTGTGGTGGTGTCCTGCGTTGTGCCTCCCCGGGAACCTCCGTAGTTCACGAAAAAGAAGGTCTTGTTGCCGGCATCGAAAAGACGCAGGATTTTCAGCGGACCCCCGAGCATCAGATTGAAGTCGGCATTGGAGTATGGATTCTTTTCGATCTCCTGACCAGTAAGGGAGTAAGGTCGCGCATCGAAGATTGAGTCCCGATAGTTCAGCGCCACCGCTCCACGGATGCGGTTGGCTCCAGCGCGTCCGAACGGTCCCCCCCGGCCGCCCCGTAGTCCGCCGCCACCTGGAAAACCGCTTCCTGGAATCATCCCCGGCATCCCGGCAGGGCCGGACCCCGGCATCCCCGGTCCGCCGAAGCCTCCAGTGCCGCCCCGTTGAAGCACCACCGCCTGCCCCTGGCCGTATTCCGGGCGATCACCCATGAACTCGCCGCCGAAAACTCCCCCCCGGAAACCGAACGTACTCACCTCGGGCATGCCCGTGTTGATGCTACCGCTAAGCAAGAGGGGGCCGGCGATAGCTTCGGATCCTCCCGAAGGAACCTGCAGGCTCGAATCGACGCTGTTGCCCGAGACCATCGCCGCGCCGAAAATTCCCTCTATCGACTGTTGGGTAGCGTCAGAAGTCTCCGGGGGGAGGAGCGAGAGGTTCTGAAACGCTTCCTGCAGCTGCCGCATGCGTGCTTGTGCCGTCCCGCCGCCGGGCCCCTCCCGTCGGCGGCCTTCCGATGCCGCGGGGGTGGCCGTCGATCCCGATCCTGACAGAACAGGCTCTGCCGAGCGTCGACCTGCACTTTCCCGCTCCGAAAGTGGACCTTTGATGGATGGAGCGCCCGGCACCGGACGTTTCGATTCCCCGTCGTCGCCTGCCAGCCCCGGCTGCAGTCGCAGTGTCAGATCAACCCTTCGTGTCGAGCCGGCCTGAACTACCACGGAACCGAGCACGGCCTTCGTAAAACCGGTGAGGTCGCCCTCCACGCCATAGGTGCCGGGTGCAAGTTGGGTAAAAACGCATATGCCCGCGTCGTCGGTGTAGGCGATCAGCTTTGTCGCGGAACCGCTGTCGGCCAGCATTACGGTCGCGCCCGGTATCGGAGCACCGTCCAGACCGCTGACCACCACCCGAATCGACCCGGAGGGAGACTGGCCCATGGCCGAAGCCGGGCAAAGCAGAAGCAGGCTGACGGCCCACAGCCCCGCCCGGCGGGCGGATTGACAGGTGACAGGTTTTGACCGTTCGAATGGCATGCGATCCCCTGCCGCACAGCCTAAGACGAACCGCGAGCGGTCGTGGTTACAGTGCGCGACACGCGCGTTGTAACACGGCCTTCGCCGAAAAGGGCCTTCTTTGCAAATGGAATTGGGCTCTGTTACGATTCCGTCCATCGAATGCCCAGGTTGCCAAGAGGCTGGACCATCTTACTGACCCTACTCCTGATGTGCGCCTTTTCCCTGGGCGTATACTCGGGGACGCAGCTCTCGAGCCGGGAAGCGCGCCGATTGATCGCGACCGCGGGCGGCATGCGATTGAAGGATGAGGATGTTCATATCAGGCGGATCGATCTCGGACCCGGAGGTCAGACGGCGGTCGTACAGGCCCTGGTCCAGGTGGCGTTCGGGTTCACGCGCAAGGGCGGCGATTGGAGTGTCACCGAGGTTCGGACGGGAGACCGGACGTGG
>JACQTD010000134.1 GCA_016210985.1 Acidobacteriota bacterium | reverse complement strand
TTTCGGGGTTGACCGTCACGCTGATTCCCCAGGGACCGTCGGCATAGGTCGCTTCGAAGAATCTCGAGACGATTCCGTAGCTCAATCCCTCCTGGTCCCGCACTCGGCGTCCCAGGCGGGAGGAGAGCGTCGATTGTCCGAGAGCGGCATTGCCCAGCATCGCGGCATAAAATGGAGGGTCGGTTCTGCGCAGCTGGCCGGCGTGCCCGAGCAGGACATCCACACTCGATTTGTCCGCCATTTCTACCCATTCGCCGGTTGCAGGAATCCGCGGCTGGGTGCGGGGTACATCGATGGGTTTGTCCGGGCCTGCCTCCATCGAGCCGAAACGCTCCTCGACCCATCGATTGCAGTCCTCCGCTCGCACGTCCCCGACGATCGCCAGAATCAGGGACCGGGCTCCGTAGGCGCTCCGATGGAATCCCTCGAGATCGATCCGCTTGATGCTCTCCACGGCCGCGATTCGGTCCGCCGCCGCCGGACGGAAAAACGGATTGGATTCGGGATAGATCAACTGCGAGAGCCGATCGTAAGCCCGGACGGACGTGTCTTCCTGGCTCCGTCGCAAACTTCCTACGACCTGGATTCGCAGGCGTTCCACCTCTTCTTCCGGAAACACGGGCTCCTGAAGGACTTCGGCCGCGGTTTCGAGCAGGAGGCTGAGGTCCTTCCGCAAGCATCGCCCGCTGATATTCACGAGAAAGCGACCTCCCGACGTATCCAGGTCGGCGCCCACGTCTTCGAGCCGCCGGGCGAGTTCCAGCTTGCTGTGCCGCCGGGATCCGCGCATCAGCATGGAAGCGGTGAATCGGGAGACCCCATAAGGCGGGAAGGTCTCGAAGAAGAGACCGGCCCTGACCGCCCCGCGGATCTCCACGGTCGGATTCGCGGGGTTCTCCAGCACAAGCAAGGTGATCCCGTTGGGAAGCACCCGGCGGAAGGTGCGGCTGACAAATTGATGGTTTTCAGACATTCGGACTCATTCACCGTTTCGAGAGGCCGGAATGAACCATCCAACGGTACAGCTATCGGCCTTGAAGTACTCGGCCGCTACGCGCCGGATATCTTCGCCGCTCACCTTCAGGATGTTCGGCACGTAGTCGAGGAACCATTGCCAATCCACGCACGATTCCGACTCGCCCAGGGCGAAGGCGGTGTTGAGCGCGCCGTCGCGCGCGTAATAGATGTCGGCTTCGATCTTGATCTTGGCCCTCGACAGCTCGGCTTCCGATACGCCTTCTTCCTGAAGGGATTTCAGCTCCGCCCGCATAATTTCTTCGACCCTTGCGTGCTCCACCCCGGGATTGAGCACGCCGTAAATTTGAAACAGACCCGGATCGCGGAGTTGGGATACGAATGAACCGATGCTGATGGCCAGGCCTCCATCGACGATTTTCTGGTACAGACGGGTCGTCACCCCCTCACTAAGGATCCGGGCAAGCACGCTCAGGGGATAACTGTCCGGGTGACGGGCATCCGGCGCGCGGTAGCTGACCATCACCAGACCGAGTTCGCCGGCGCGCCGCAGGATGAACCGGCGTTCGCCCTCCTGAGGCGGCTCGGTGGTATAGACCTCCGGAATCGAGGCCGGAGAAGGAGCGAGGGCGCCAAAGTGTTTGGCGATGAGCCGGAGCCCGTTCCCGGTCTCAAAATCGCCTGCCAGGATGGCCGTGGCATTGTTCGGATAATAAAAAGTATTGTAGAACTCGCGAAGCCGGGCAGTCGGAACGCACTCGACATCGCTACGCCAGCCGATCGTCGGATGATGATAGGGGTGTTCCCGGAAGGCGGTCGACCAAGCAAGCTGGTCGAGCATGCGGAGCGGTTCGTTCTCTCCGCGTTCCAGTTCATTGCGGACTACGATCCGTTCGGATTCGCGGTCTTCGTCCCGGATGAGCGAGTTTCTCATCCGATCGGCTTCCAGTTCGATGATGACTTCGAGTTCGTCCTTCGGAATGGCCTCGAAATAGTTGGTGCGATCGTACCAGGTCGTGGCGTTGAAGTTTGCTCCGATCCGCCGCAACACGCTCGCGATCTGCGTTCCTCGTTCGGGGTTGAACCGGGGTGTCCCCTTGAACATCATATGTTCCAGGAGATGGGTGGCGCCGGTGTGCCCGACGGCTTCGTTCCGCGAGCCCACGCGATAAAGGACCATGAACGCGACCACCGGCGCGGCGTGTTGCGGCCGGAGCAGAATTTTCAGGCCGTTTTCGAGCCGGTACTCCTCGATGCCTTCGCGCGCGTTCGTCTTTCGAATACCGTTCGAACCGTTCTCGTTCATCTCCCCGCCCTTCGCCGTCTATCGGAGGCTTCGCGCCGCTTCCACGACGAGGCGCATCTTGCCGATCGCCTCGTCCACCGAACGCGTCTTCAAGCCGCAATCCGGATCTACCCAGATCGCCTCCGGCGGAATGACCGCCGCCGCTTCCTTGAGGCGCTTTTTCACGGTATCGAGATCTTCGAGCAGGTGCGAATGCACATCGACGACGCCGAAGCTGATGTCCTTGGTGAACGGATGCCGTTTGAAGAGTTCGAGCAGGTCGAGATTGCTGTTCGACATTTCCAGGTCGAAATTCTCAACCGGGGTCTCGAGCATGCCCGGATAGATATTCTCAAACGCGCCGTAACAGATATGCGTGATGAAATAGGCCGGCAATCCATCGGTGACCATGTGCATCGCCTCGATCGCGATCGGCAGCTCCTCGGGACGCACCGACACGGCCGGTTCGTCAATCTGGATGATCTTCGCGCCGGCTTCGATGAGCGCCTCGACTTCCACCCGGATGCCCCGCGCGAGCGCGAAGCAGGTCGCTTTCCGGTCGGGATAGTACTCGTTGAACGACCAATCCATTACCGTGTAGGGACCGGTGAGCATGCCCTTGACCGGCTTCGCGGTCAGGCTCTGCGCGAACTGCCACCACGAAACGGTCACCGGCCGGCTCCAATCGATTTCCGAGACGACGATCGGCTTGTGGTAATACCGGTTTCCGTAGGATCGCACCAGCCCGCTTACCTGGAATCCCTTCACGTGCTCGGCGAAGTAAGCCACCATGTCGCCGCGGTACTGTTCACCGTCCACCAGCACGTCAATCCCGATCTGCTCCTGCGTGCGGATCCAGAACTCGGTAGCCTCCCTTTCCAACTTCTCGAGCTCGGCGGCCGTCAGCACGCCGCGGGCAAACTTTCCCCTCGCCTGCATCAGGTTCTCGGGCTTGGGAAAGCTGCCTACGGTTGTGGTCGGAAATAGCGGAAGATCGATACCCAGTTTTTGCAGTTTCTCGCGGCTCATTTGGCTCCTCCACGCTTCTGCCCTCGCAGGCCTGCAGACAAACGCGCCATGTTCTGAAGTTTCTGGAAGGCACGGTCCCGGGGCAAGTATTCCAGACCGCAAGAAGGTCCAAGTTGATTCCCGTCCGCGGGCAGCTTCGGGAGCATGCGCTCGAGGGGCCTGATCAATTCGGCTTCTCCTTCGAGTCGTGTGTTCCGTCCGTCCACCAGACCCAGGGTCAACGGCTTGGACGCACCGCCGCCCTCGATCCGGTCAACGAGTTTGGGGCTGTAGGTGAAATCGACGCCGAGGAGATCGACCGGCAGGGCCTGCAAGGGTTCCCACAACGGCGTGGCGTCTCCAAAATAGGTCATCAGCCCCAACCGGGCTTTGCCCTTGCGGGAGACCAGCCGGTCGAGAGCGGTTTTCAGGATCGGCAGGTCATTGGGATATTTAACGATGGCCGGTTCGTCGATCTGGATGAATTCAGCCCCGCCGGCCGCGAGCGCGCCCACTTCTTCGGCGAGGGCCTCGCTCATCGCCTCGACCAGCGCCGGCAGGGAGCGGTACTTCTCCTCCTCAACGATCGAAAACCGTGCCATGGTGTAAGGACCGGTCATGACCGCCTTCACCGGCTTCGATGAGACGGTGCTGGCGAATCGGAATGCCTCCGCCAATTGGGGGGAGCGCCAGCGGATGGTTCCCTTGACCACCGGCTGTCGAAAGTAGAAATTGGTATCAAAGAAGCGGAGTAGCCCGTTGATCTTGACGCCCTCCAGCCTTCCGGCCAGGTGCGAGACGGGATCGTACCAGCCGATCTGCCCGTCGGTGACGACATCGAGCCCGGCCTCGACCTGCTCGCGGATGGCGGCACGGACCATGACCCGTTCCGCCTCGCGGAGATCTTCGTCTGCCTTCTCTTTGCGTTCCCACTGCGCGATGGTCCGCCTAAGCACCTGCAGTTCCGGCGTCTCGCCGATTCGCGGATAGCTTCCGTTATTTGTCAGAATCAGATTCATGAGTTCCTCGTACGATTAAGAAAGATCACCTCAAGTAGGCTAGAGCTTCGGGGCCAGACGTTCGAGTTCAGCCGAAATCTCCCGGCGCACTTCGGAGATGACTACATCGCGCGGTACGTCCCTGGTCTCACGAGCGCGCCGCGAGGTCAGCTCAACCTGTCCCGAGGCCAGTTTCTTGGGGCCGATCGTGACTCGCAGCGGGATGCCGACCAGGTCAGCGTCCTTGAATTTCACACCGGGCCTCTCGTCCCGATCATCCAGCAAGACTTCGATGCCGGCCGCGCTCAGGTCCCTGTATATCGCCTCCGCCGTCTCGCGCTGGGCCGCTTGATTAATGTTAACCGGAGTCACAACAACCTGGTACGGGGCGATTGTCATCGGCCAGACGATGCCGTCCGGGTCGTGATTCAATTCGATCGCGGAGGCCATGATCCGCTCCACGCCGATACCATAGCTGCCCATCACGATCGGCACTTCCTTCCCTTCCTCGTTAAGGACCGTTGCGCCCATGGTCTCGCTGTATTTTGTCCCCAGTTTGAAGATGTGCCCGATCTCGAGGGCACGCCGTACCGAAAGCCGCTCGTCGCATACCGGACAGCCCTCCCCTTCCCTGACCGAGCGCAGATCCGCCCAAAGCTCGACGCGGATGTCACGGGCGATATCCACGCCGCGAAGGTGGAAGTCATCCTCGTTGGCCCCGGTCGTCATGTTCTTTCTCGACTCCAAGGCCCGGTCGGCGATGATTCGTAATCCCTCGACACCGACCGCGCCCAGGCTGCCGGGAGAGGCCCCGAGCGCCTCACGGATCTCTTCGGGATGTCCGGGCCGTATCGCCGAGATGCCCAGGGTATCGGCGAGCTTGGTTTCGTTCAATTCGTGATCGCCCCGCATCAGCACCAACATCAGTTGCCCGTCGCCAAAGTAAACCAGCGTCTTGATCTGGCTCCGCGCGGGCGCGCCGCCGGGAAAGTCCTCGAGATCGTCGATGGTCCGGACGTTGGGCGTCGGAAACTTGACGGGAGCGGAAGGACCGGCCTCATCGGTAACCGATGGGATTTTCGAAGCGGCCTTCTCGAGGTTTGCCGCATAGCCGCAGTCGGAGCAGATAGCGATGTGGTCCTCCCCGGCGTCGGTGAGCACCATGAATTCCGAGGATTCGGAGCCGCCCATCGTTCCTGAAGAGGCGTGGACGATCGCGTACTGGAGTCCGCACCGATCGAAAATCCGCCGGTACGCGGTCCGCTGGTCGTTGAAGGCCTTGTCCAGCCCGGATCGTTCCAGATCGAAGGTATACGCATCCTTCATGATGAACTCGCGCACCCTTAGAACCCCGGACCTGGGACGAGGTTCATCGCGGAATTTCGTCTGGATCTGATACCAGATCTGGGGCAACTGTTTGTACGAACGCAGTTCCTTCCGGGCAATGGAAGAGAAGACCTCCTCGTGCGTCATACCCAGGCACATCTCGGCCCCTTTGCGGTCGCGTAAGTGGAACATATTGTCACCCATGATTTCCCACCGGCCGGATTCACGCCACACCTCGGCCGGGTGGAGGGCTGGCAGGTGGAACTCCTGTCCGCCGATGCCATCCATCTCCTCGCGGAGAATTTGAGTGATCTTCAGGAGAACTCGCCAAGCCAGGGGCAAGAAGCTGTAAACGCCGGATGCGAGCTGTCTGACCATGCCCGCGCGTAGCAGCAACTGGTGGCTTACCACTTCGGCATCAGCCGGGTTATCCCTCAGTGTCGGAACGAAATAGCGTGACCACCTCATCGCAGCTCTCTTCCCCTTCCCGACCGGCCTGAACCAAGCACAAACGGCTTCGGCGCCACAGGCGCTACCGGACGCCGGCCCGATCCCTTGCGAGAATCTCGCGGTGCCGACAAAGGCGGGGATTCTACCGAAATGCATGCATCCTGTATAGGGCACCTAATCCCTTTGGATTGCCCCAGACTGGCCCTACTCTCGTTCAATCACATACCGGAATCTCAAACATGCATCGATCTCATCGACTCCGCGAACCGGGACCGTCGGCTGCGCCGACGTCTGGGGAGTCGGTCGAGGTTGTGAGTATTGAACTACGCCCACTGTGATTTCAGCGGAGGTGATCTACGCGCAGGGAAGGAAGGCTGAGCTGAGATCGTCGGACAAAGAGTATCAGCGATCTGGCTTGAGGAATCAGTCGGGGCCGACTTCAAAATCAGGGAGAACAAGGATGCTGCAAATCTTGCTAAAACGGCTTCGAGTTATTAAAGACACCAGGGGGGACAATTCCGGCTTTAATTAATTCATGGCCAAAGCTGACGTGAACCCTCATGTAAAGAAAATCGTCATCCGGAATAGTCTCGCTCTCCCAAGGCACCACTACCTCATGAACCATGCCAAGAGTCCGACGTCAGGATTATCCAGATTCAATTTGGCTTTTCTCGTGTCACCCGGTCCCTTATCCCCGAAATACTCCGCAGGCAGGGACTGATCCGATGGTAAATTGATCAAAAGCGTCTGGTCATCCCGCTTCCAGTAGAGATCAATGCTCCCTCCTGGTCCAGGTAGGATCTTGGGAGGAATAACCGGCTCGAAATACTCACACCAGTATGCAATCGCATAGTGCTTCAGAAAGTCAATCGCACGTCTCCATGTGTCTGGCGAGTACCCCGGACTCCCCTCACCGTCCCAGTCGTTATCCAACTGCGTCATCTTTCTTGATTCCTCAATCGAGGAGAGCAACGCCGAGTCTATGGGAGGAACCAGCGAGGTTGAGCCCTGTGCATCCTGCACCAGCCTGATCATAGACTGCGTCGGTGGCCGCGACCAGTCGAAGTCGGATAGTCTCAATCTGACCTTATTGGCACTCATAGGGCAACTCACTTATATTGCACGTCAGCCGTCTTAGCAACAACGTCCTGCAACGCTCGAATCATGGCCTCAATACTACCCGACGGAACCACCAGTCGAGCCACGCAAACCGCCGCAAGCTTCTTTTCTGCTTTGAACTTCTTGATCTGCTCCTTCTCAACCAAAACCGGCGCCCGGAGTTCATAGAATCGGATGAAAAACTCGCCAGCTGCACGTGTAACGCTCATTTGATTAGCATAAATCGTGGCAAGGCTCGCTGGCTCCTGCCAGTCAATCACGATATCTACGGACTCGCCACGAATTTCAGTATCTTCCATAACTCCTACTCACGTCCTTCCACAACTTGAATTTAACTATTGTAGCGGAATCTGTGCGCAATTGCATGCAAGTGCCCGCTGGCACTCCCCTTTTTCTCACTCATTATTCAAAGCTATGCCTTAATTTTACAAGAAGGGGTGGCGAACCACCAACCGAGCGATCGACTTGACACTTAGGTACAACCTGCCCATGCGGTCTTGTGATAATTGAAGCGTTCCGAGTGACAATGTTAGACTCGTGTCAGTGCGGGTGGACAGGGACGAAGTCAACATCATCGGAGGTGGTCTTGCGGGGTGCGAGGCGGCCTGGCAATTGGCTGAACGCGGGATCTCCGTTCGCTTATGGGAAATGCGACCGAAGCGATCGACCGAAGCGCACAAGACCGACCGTCTGGCGGAGCTGGTTTGCAGCAACACGCTCAAGACGGATGAGCCCGCAACCGCGCCCCACTTGCTCAAGCAGGAGTTGCGGGTAGCGGGCTCGTTGCTGATCCGCATCGCGGAGGAATGCCGGGTACCCGCCGGCACGGCGCTGGCCGTGGACCGTGATCGGTTCGCAGAACAGGTAACGGCAGCACTGACCGGGCATCCCCATGTCACCCTGGAACGTGAGGAGGTCACCCGGATTCCGGCCCGGGGTGATGTCATCATAGCCACCGGGCCACTGACTTCGCCTGCCCTTGCTGACCGGATCGGAGAGTTGACCGGCCACGACCGGCTCTTCTTCTATGACGCCCTGAGCCCGATAGTGGATGCGGAGACGATCGATCGCGCGATCGCATTCCCGGCCGCGCGCTATGGGAAAGGGGGCGATGACTACCTCAACTGCCCCATGACGGCAGAGGAATACGACCGCTTCTACGACGCGCTGATGGGGGCGGAACAGGTGGCCCTTCACGACTTTGACCAGGCCCGGTATTTTGAAGGGTGCCTTCCCCTCGAGGAGATGGCGAGACGGGGCCGGGAGACGCTGTGCTACGGACCGCTCAAACCCGTCGGATTAACCGACCCCCGCACCGGAAAACGGCCTCACGCCGTGGTCCAACTTCGCCAGGAGAACCTGATGGCCGACAGCTACAACCTGGTCGGCTTCCAGACCCAGCTCAAGTGGGGTGAACAGAAGCGGGTCTTCCGGCTGATCCCCGGTCTTCAGAACGCCGAATTCGTACGACTCGGTCAGATCCACCGCAACACCTACATCAACAGTCCGGCCTGTCTTGGCGACGCACTCGAACTGCGCGCGGATCCGCGGGTCCGGTTCGCGGGGCAGATCTCCGGCGTGGAGGGCTACGTGGAATCGCTGGCCACCGGGCTTCTGGCGGCGCGGTTTGTCGTTCAATCCCGCAACCGTCTTCCCATCGTGCCCCCTCCCCGAATCTCGGCATGTGGGAGCCTCCTCCACTTCATTGCACGGAGTGATCCCGGGGACTTTCAGCCGGCGAACATCACCTTTGCGCTCCTTCCCCGGCTCGGAGCCGACGCAAAGAACAGGATTCGAAACAAACGGGATCGGCATCAAAAACAGGTCGAGCTGGCTTTGGCGGCGTTCACGGCTTGGATCATGGGGCCGGCCCCGGACGGGTCAAATCTCTCCCCGATTGCGGCGATCGAAGAAGGATGAAATCTCCGGTTCTTTTACTGTCAATCCTCCTGGCTCTGGCCTTCCCCGCCGGAGGACGCGCCTCTGCGTCCGAAGGTCAGAGCGGCCAGCACCGCCCTGCCAACAATGAGCGCTGGCCGGAGTCACCGCCTCAGAATCCCAACGCGAGTCGGCCGCAGGCATCAACCAATCCACGACGAGAGCGGGCCCAGGATCGGGAATCCGCGATTGAGCTCAGATCCGACCTCGTCACGCTCACGGCAACAGTCACGGGTAGCCGGGGAGAACTGGTCGGCGACCTCAGAAAGGAAGATTTCGAGGTGATCGAGGACGGAAAGCCGCAAGCACTGGCCACCTTCGGTCGTTCCGAGGTGCCGCTCAGTCTCGTCATCGTCTTCGACGCCAGCCTGAGCGTACGGAGCAGGCTGGATTTTGAGAAACAGGCCATTCTGCATTTCCTGAGGGCCACGCTTCGCCCGGTCGACCAGGCGGCCATCCTCTCCGTCAGTACCGACATTCTCTGGCGCCAGGAGTTGACTCAGAGTATAGAGGTACTCGCCGCCGCCGTCAGAAGTATTAGTGCCGAAGGCGCCACCGCGCTCTACGACGGGATTCGCGTAGCCGCGGAGAAACTCTCAGCCTGTGACGGCCGCAGAGTGGTGCTGATTCTCTCCGATGGCAGGGATACGATCAGCCGCAATACGCTCACCGAAGTCCTCCGCGTCGCACAGGCAGCGGATGTGGTCATTTATGGCATCAACAGCTCCGGGACTCCGCCCTCCGCGAACGTACGTGACCTGGCCGGCGAACGCGCATTGGAGAAGCTGGCCAATTCCACCGGGGGCGAAGTGCTCTTCCCGGACCGGGCGGAAGAGCTCGAGCCGGCGTTCATGCGACTCGCCGGGCAATTGAGAACCCAGTATTTCCTCGGATTCTACTCGTCAAACGAGATGCGGGACGGCTCCTTCCGCCAGCTGGTCGTGAGATTGCGGCGTCCCGGCACGTTTGCGCGGGCACGATCCGGCTATTACGCCCCTAAAAGTTGAGCCGAGCCGTGCAAGGACTCTTCGATAGGTTCTTCAATCACCTGAAATTCGAACGGAACGTCTCCGAGCACACAATCCGCAACTACCGGATCGATCTCGCACAGTTTCTCGATCATCTGGCCCCGGCGGCCGGGGACGGGAACCGGCCGGAAGTTGAACTCGCCGCGATCGATAACATCACGATCCGGGAGTTCATGGCCGGACTCTACGCGAAGGGCAAGCGCAAGTCTTCGATCGCCCGGAAGCTGGCCGCCCTACGCAGTTTCTTCAAGTTTCTCTGTCGCGAGCGGCTCATCGAGACCAATCCGGCCAGTCTGGTCTCCAGCCCCCGCCAGGAAAAACGACTGCCGAAGTTTCTCGAGATCGACCAGGTAATCCGGTTCATCGAGTTGCCCGACACCCAGACCGACCTCGGCAAGCGGGACCGGGCGATCCTGGAACTCCTCTATGCGACCGGGATCCGCGTCGGTGAGCTGGTTGGATTGCGGGTCAGCGACCTCGATTTCTCCAGCCGGATGGTGCTCGTGCGGGGGAAAGGGCGGAAAGAGCGGCGGGTGCCTTTCGGAGAGAAATCGGTCGAAGCGCTCCAGGCTTATCTTGAAGCGCGGGAAAGGCTGCTCGCGAGCCCGCCCAAGTCCAGCCGGGACCATCCCGCGCTCTTTCTCAATTACTTAGGCACGCGACTCACGACCCGATCGGTCGGGCGCCTGGTTGAGAAGTACATAAAGCGATCAATTGAAGTCAGCCCGGAGATCAGTCCTCACACGCTGCGGCACACCTTCGCCACTCACCTGCTCAACGCCGGAGCCGACCTCCGCGCAATCCAGGAATTGCTGGGCCATGCCCGGTTATCGACCACCCAGGTCTATACCCACGTTTCCACCCAGCGCATCATGGAAGTCTACGACCGGACCCACCCGAAGGCTTGAAGCCCCCGCCCGCAGTTCCGTTCGTAGTTCCGGCTTCAGCCGGGCTCTGCCTCAGCAATCCCCGCCTTAAGGCGGAACTACGAACCTCGATTCCGTTCGTAGTTCCGGCTTCAGCCGAACAGCCCGATTACACCCATCCGCAGTTTCTGAAATCAGGTATTCCACACCGGAGTGCCGTCATCATTGCGGAGAACGATCGTGTTGCCTTCCGAATCCGTCAGCTGCAAGGCGAGGTAGTCCCCCGAATAGGGATCGATTGCGTACCGGACCGTCAGGATCCCTCCCGGACTCAGCACGAGGCCGCTTTCCAGCAGAAACCGTTCCGGGCCGAGCGTGAAGATCATGAGTCTGGTACCGACCTTCAGAACGACGGTCGGATGCTGGATACCCCGGCCGATGTTTAACGACTCGATGATGCCGGTAACCGTCCAGACGCGGCTGGGGTCGAGGCACCATCCCCCGATTCGTGGATACCGCTGATCACCGCCCCGCCGGACGGCTGGAATCCATAGGGGTAGTCCGGATTCGTTACGCAAGGTCAGCGCGCTCCCGGTCTCCGTCTTCGTTATTTGAACGGCATGAAGGTACATGTCATTGGGAAAAAACGAGGGCGCGGCCGAGACGCTCACCCGTTCGCCTACGAC
>JACQTD010000133.1 GCA_016210985.1 Acidobacteriota bacterium | reverse complement strand
GCTTTCAGGCGCACGGTAAGCCGTGTGAACACGGCTGAGGCTGGGAAGCCGTCTCTGCGGTGGTTAGTGATTCACTTGGCTTCCACTTGTAAAATGTAGAAACTCCAGATTCCGCCTGAAGCCGGGACTACGAACCCACGGGCGGCAAGGATCTCTGGCGCGGAGACTCGATCTCGTCCGGGAAGTTGGAAAATGTGCGGCGGGGTAACTAACTACCCGCGGACGCGATGCGCGTTAGGGGGGACCTTCTGGTTGAAAAGTCCGTCGTCCACCGGAACGTTCGTCTTGATATCGAACAGTTGGATGACCGTCTCATCCCGGTTGACTTCGATGAACTGCTGCTGCGTAGGCAACCAGAGTTCGGGATCGACCCATAAATCAACCTGGCGGTAAAGGCTCTTTCGCCCGGCCAGCGGCGTCAGCTTCAAATGAATCGCGCGCCGTCTTCCAATCGTTTCTTCGCCGACCGCCGTAATGTGGTAATCCTCGGCTGCTTTTGAAACGCCGCCAAACAGGTAACTGAAGAACCCCCCGGCCGCCTTCGCGGTCGCCGAGTGCTTGTCGACTGCACCTTCGATCACCTGATTGATTGCCGGTTGAAACAGCTGGTACCGGTTGCCCTTCACGGTGATGATCCGCTTCTCCGGGAAGTTGATTTCCAGGCGAAGGCGAATGTCCCGGTCGTTTCGCTTCTTTACGAAGAGTGTTCCCTGCTCCACCGGATCGCTCACTCCCAATTGCGTGTACCGCTTCTCCTGGCTGAGCGAGGCGCGCATCGAACGCATCCCGGAGAATGATTTGGACATGCGATCCAGGACGGAGGCGACGGTAATCTGGTCGGACGCCGGGGCGGCGCCCGAAGTGGTCAAAAGCGACAGGGCCGTGACGACCAGGCAGATCAGTTGGACGATTCGATGCATCGGCAGGCGCGAACTTCCAATATTCAGCGGATCATACTAAACGACGATAGCAACAACTATCAAGGCGCCAGTGACTTAGAGGCGGGCTTCGATTTGTTCACGCCTTCCCCAGGGATCGGTTCAGCCGACTCCAAATGCTCCGGCCGCGGCGTCAAGGGATCAGGCATCCGCTGCTCCTGGATTTGCGCAGGGTGCCTCCGGTGGGAACCGAGGGGAACGGCATCACGATGAATAAAGTAGGAACTCGGCGTGAGAAAGATGAATAAGAGGATAAGAATACAGAGGAGGTCGTACTGCCAGGTGCCACGCTCGTAGGACCATAACAGCACGCTCTTGATGATTTGCCAGATTCTCATACGCTCGGTGTCCGGTAGTAAGCATAGACCAATCGACCTCAGCCGGCAACGATGTGGCCGTCCTGCATACGGATGATCCGCCCGGACACGGCGGCGGCGTCGGGGTTGTGCGTGATCATGGCGATGGTCTGCCCCTGGTCCCGGTTCAGATCGCGGAGCAGATTGAGCACCATCTGCGAGTTCTCCGAGTCCAGATTGCCCGTGGGTTCATCGGCCAGCAGGATTGAGGGGTGATTGATGATCGCACGGGCGATGGCCACGCGCTGCTGCTCTCCGCCGCTCAGTTCCATCGGTTTATGTTTCGCCTTATCCCGCAGTCCGAGGAGCGCGAGCACCTCTTCCCTCCGCGCGTGCTCGGCCTCGCCGCCGCGATGCCGCGCGCCATCGGTGAAGATCCGCTGAGCCAGGCGAAGATTTCCCTCCACGGTGAGGGTCGGGAAGAGATTGAACCGCTGGAAAACGAAACCGATCTTACGGCGGCGCAAATCAGTCCTCCGGGCATCGTCGAGCCGTGTGATGTCCTCCCCGTCCACCCAGACGCCTCCGCCGGTAGGCGTGAGCATCCCGCCGATGATATGGAGCAGCGTAGACTTGCCGCACCCGGACGGGCCCATGATCGAGACGAACTCCCGTTCTTCGATTGCAAGGTTGACTCCGCGAAGGGCAAATACGCTCACCTTTCCCATGGTGTAGACCATCTCCAGATCGATGGTTTGGAGAATCTTTTTCATCGCCTCATCGTCATCCCCGCCCACGGCTCCCGCCTATTCCTCCATCAGGGCCTTGGCCGCATCGTAACGCGCGGCGCGGAGTGCGGGATAAAGCGCACCCAATATGCCGCCCAGCAGACTCACGAGGGCCGAAATGAGCATCCATTTCACTTCGAACTCCACAATCAGGCTGGTGAACCGGGAAATCAGCTCCTGAACCAGCATTGCGGCGCCAATTCCCGTCGCCAGGCCGATCGAGCTAAGGTAGAGCGCTTCCTTCTCGATCACCGCCACGATGAAGCGTTTAGACGCTCCCATCGACTTCAGGATCCCGATCTCCCGGGTTCGTTCGGTCACGGTGGTGTACATCGCGAGCAGGATGACCAGGGCGCTGATGACCGTCGCGAGCCCCACGACCACCCGGAGGAAGATGTTGAGGGAGGGGATCCCCTGGTCATAGAAATTAGGGATGTCACTGGTTCTGGCCACGGCGTTCCCCGGCAGGTCTTCGAGGATGCGGCGAGCCACGATATCCTGCTCGTTGGGATCAACGCACTTCACCAGGATGTACGAACACTTGCCGCGGGCGACGAGAAGTTCCTGAAGCACCGAAAGCCGCATCTTTGTCCTCGATCCCATTTCGGGTTCGTAGATTCCCGCGACGCGAAACCGGCGATCGAAGAGCTCCACCGCGCTGCCGGGGGCCCATTTCCGATCCTTGGCCAGCCGGTGGTCAATCATGATCTCGTCATCGGCCGCGATCGGATGCCCTTCGACCACGCTTACCCGTGTGATCTCCGCGTAAGCGACATAGCCGGGGCCCGCCCGGTCCGAGACGCCCTCGATGAATTCAAACCCGATGCCGCCGGCGCCGCTCCGGAGGTATCGCCCGACGGGAGTCACCGATTGCACCCCGGCAATTCGACTCAAGCGTTCGCAATAGGCCAGCGGAAGCGACATCAGGGGACCGCTGACACCGGGACCAAACCCGCTCGAAGACTGAAAGATCAGCTCGGCCCCCACATTCTTCTCCCGCTGGGCGGTGTCCCGCAGGATGCCGCGCGCAAGGCCGACGGTGACCAGAATGAGCACGACCCCGACCGCGACGCCGGCGACACTGGTGAGAGCGCGGATCGGCCGTTCCTTGATGTTGGCGACGATCAGGTGTTGCAAGGCAATGCCCTTCCGGCCGCCGGGCTATCGGGAGGAACGATCGAGATCGATGACCTGGACCTCATCACCCCATTCGCTCGGTTTCGACAACATGAAAGCCGTGGCCGGAAACTCGTTGTTGACGGCTGCGGATGAGGAATTCAGCAGCAGATGCGCCCGGTATTGATCATAGGGACGGCTGAACGTGATCGAGGCCGGCAGGAGCAGCCCGGTCCGGTTCTCCCGCCAGTAATTCGAGTAGCCGATGTCCTGCACCAGGCGGCCGTCTTCATGGTAGATCTGCCGGCGAACGAGCGTCAGCCCGTTGTTCCGGTCAAACCAGAAGCGCGAACTGAGTCGCCAGGCGCCTTGGCCCGAACGGAGGATGTAAGAGAGGACATAGTAACTCCGGATGAGTCGCTCCCGGCTCGATCCGCCGGGCGGCACGGCTTCCTCCACCTGTCGCTCTTCCTGAATCAGGACATCCGACTCCGCGTCGCGAGCCAGAAGGTCGAAGAGCAGGGTTTCGGTAAAATGCTGCGGGCGGATATTGGCCAGCGCGCCGGCCATTCTCAGCCGCTCGTCGCGTTCGGCCGCGGGCTGGCTGACACTGTAGGACCTGGTGTTGGTCCCGACCAGCATGACGCGGTAGCGCTCCGGGTAGACGAGGAGTTGGAAGCGATCACCGTCGGAGGCGAACTCAGCGAAGTTGGTCTTCACCACCGGTGCCTGGATTTGAAGGAAAACCTTCTTGGGCCGGGCCAGGATCAACCGCCCTACGGCGGTCGTGAAGCGCTCGCTTTGACCCCTTTCGGCATCGATCTCCGAGTCGAGCTGAATATCGAATCGCGCGGTGAACGACAGCATCCGTCCGGTTTCGTTCACCCTCGCCGTCAGTTCTTCCAGGCCCGCATTCTGAATCGGTAGAAGCAGCCGGGGAACCTGCACCCGGCGAGACACGCAGCCTGCGCAGAGTGAGAGAAACAAAGTTGCGAAGAGGAGGACGCGGGAGGGGCCCGGGCAGTGAAATCGAGGCATCAATGGGTCTAAATCCATCAAGTCAGGCGGAATTTGCGAACCTAACAAAGTGAACCTGCAAAGTCAACGAAGGTAGTTCAAACGGCCATGACACGTCCGGGCAGAAGGCCGTAGAATGGAGAACGGGGTTGCCCGCGGCGATCGACGACAGTGGTATTTCGTCCTCGGGGAGGAGTACCCGGAGTGTCGCGGGACACGCCCGGGGGGCAGGATCAAGAGGCATGTTGAAGGTCGGGTTGACGGGCAGCATTGCCGTGGGAAAGAGCCACGTGCTCGCCCTTCTCGGGGAGCGCGGGTGCATGATCCTCGATGCCGATCACATCGCTCACGACGCCATCCTTCCACCCTCGGAGGCCTACCGGGAGTTGGTGGAGGCTTTCGGACCCGGGATTCTCGGAGCCGGCGGCCGCATCGAACGCGCCCGCCTCGGAGCGATCGTATTCGCCGACGCGGAGAAGCGCGCGCGGCTCAACGCCATCGTTCATCCGCGTGTTCGCGAGACCATCGAGCAGTCGCTGGCCGCCTTTGCGGCGACGAATCCCGGAGGGATCGCGGTGGTGGATGCGGCGCTGATCATCGAGGCCGGGATGCGTGAGGCCTTCGATCGACTCATCGTAGTCTATTGCGACCCCCAGGAGCAGCGTCGAAGGGTGATGGCCCGCGACCGGATCTCCGCCCAGGAGGCAGAACGACGCATCGGAGCCCAGCTCTCAAGCGATCAAAAGCGGCGCTATGCCGACTACGAAATCGACACTACGGATGCTTACGAAGCGACGAGGGCTCAAGTCATCAAGACTTACCAGCAGCTTCAAACGCTCGCAAGGGGAAGTTGAGCCGATGGGACCACGAGGTTTTCGCCGGCATGAAAGCCGGTTTCGTTCCGGGATAATGCGGGCCCTCGTGGCCGGTCTTGCCCTGGCGATGCTGACGCTCTCGTGCGCGCGGGAAAACGATTTCCCGTCCACCCCGACGCCGGCGCCATCGGCGCTTCGGATCGGGAACGGCGCCGATCCGGGCACGTTGGACCCCGGCCTCGCCCGGAGTTCCGCCGAAGAGCAGATCCTCATCAATCTGTTCGAGGGACTCGTGGAGTACGACGTTTCCGGATCGGAACTCAAACCCGCCCTGGCCGAAAGCTGGACCGCCGATCCGGAGTGCAGGCGGTTTGTCTTCATCCTTCGCCGCGACGGTCGCTGGAGCAATGGCGATCCCGTGACCGCGCATGATTTCGTCTACTCCTGGAGGCGGGTGCTCGACCCGCGGACAGGATCTCCCCAAGCCTACATGCTCTACCGTATCCGGAACGCGCAGGCGTTGCACGGCGGCCGGCCGGGCATACGGGGAGAGGACCTGGGAATACGCGCGCTGGACGACTACCGTCTGGAAGTCGACCTGACCGGTCCCACCTGTCATTTTCCCCGTATGCTGGCCAACAGTGTCTGCCGGCCTGTGCACCGCAGGACCGTTGAGCAATGGCGGGAACAATGGACGCAGCCTGAACACATGGTCTCGAACGGTCCGTTCACGCTGGCAAGCTGGCGTCCGGCGGATCGGGTCGTCCTCGTCCGGAATCCCTCTTACCGTGGGGCCGATCAGGTGTCCCTCGAGGAGGCGGTTTACTTGCTCACGAACGATCCGAATACGATTTTGAATCTCTACGAGGCCGGCGAGCTCGACACCATGGTCACGGGACATTTGCCGCTTCCGCATATCCCGCGGCTTCGCGAGCTTCCCGACTACCGAAGCGGTCCGTTCCTGGCCACCTACTTTTACACCGTCAACGTATCGCGCCCGCCCCTGAATGACCTGCGCGTCCGTCGTGCGCTCAGCCTGGCGCTCGATCGGGAGGCCATCTGTACGCAACTCCTGCGCTCCGGGCAATCGCCGGCGTACTTCCTGACATCAAGCGACTTCCAGGGCGCCTATCCGCGACCCCGCATCGAAGGCCGGAATCTCGAACTGGCCAGGAGCCTGCTCGCGGATGCAGGTTACCCAGGCGGAGAAAATCTGCGGCTTCATCTGCTGTTCAACTCCAATTCCCTCCAGGCGAGCATCGCGCAAGCGATCCAGGGGCAATGGCAGGGCGCGTTTCCCGCTGCCCAGGTCAATCTGGTCAATCAGGAGCTGAAGGTTTATCTCGATGCCCTGCACCGCCGGGATTTCGATCTCGCGCGCCGGGTCTGGGCCGCCGATTATGACGACCCCAGCGCGTTTCTCGAGATTATGACCTCCTCGAGCGAGAATAACGCTTCTCAGTGGAAGAGTCCCGCATTCGACCGGCTGATCGAGGAGGCGGGCGCCTCGGCCGACCCCGCGCAACGCATGGAACGGCTCGCCCGCGCCGAAGCCGCTATGCTGGCGGAACTTCCGATCATCCCGATTTACTCGCTGGTGACCTTCTTCCTGACCAAGCCCTACGTGCGAGGCTGGGAGGACCACCCGCTCGACCGGCACCCGTTGAAGTACGTCCGGCTGGAACGATGATCGGATTCATACTCCGTCGCCTTGCTGTGACGGCGCCCCTGGTGGTGGCCGTCCTGGTAGGTACGTTTCTCCTGGTTCGGCTCGCGCCGGGCGATCCGCTCAGCGGGGAGCGGAATCTGCCCCCGGAAATCCGCCGTGCCCTCGAGCAGTACTACGGTCTGGATCAGTCCTTGGATCGCCAGCTCCTGCATTACCTCAACCGCGTGGCGCGCGGCGACCTCGGCCCGTCCTATCGGTACCGCGACCGTACGGTCAACCAGGTCATCCGGGAAGGCCTGCCCGTCTCGGCGCAACTCGGGCTGCTGGCCTATGCGGTGGCGCTGGTGCTTGGACTCCTGGCGGGCGTGATGAGCGCCACGCGGCCTTCGAGCCTTCGGGCGAAGCTCATTCTCTCCTTTGCGACGCTGGGAATAAGTGTGCCGAGCTTCGTCTCGGGTCCAATCCTGATCCTGATCTTCAGCTTCGTGTTTTACTTACTGCCTCCTGCCGGATGGGGCGAGTGGCGGCACCTGGTCCTTCCCGTCGTCACGCTTTCCGGGGTTTACGTGGCCTATATCGCCAAGCTGGTCAAGAGCGGATTATCAGAGGTGATGCAAGCCGACTTCATCCGCACGGTCCGATCGGCGGGAGTTCCCGAGAACCGCGTCCTCTGGAAGTTTGGTCTCCGCAGCGCGATCCTCCCGGCCGTCACCTTCAGCGGGCCGGCGATCGCTTTCCTGGTCACCGGCACCGTGGTCGTAGAGCAGATCTTCGCCATTCCGGGGCTCGGCCATTTCTTCGTTGAGGCCGCGACCAATCGGGATTACACGCTGCTGACGGGCATCGCGATCTTCGTATCGGCTGCCGTCATGTTGATGAACCTGGTGGTCGATGTGGCGGCGGCGGTGATCGATCCCCGAGTCCGGATTCGCACCGGCTAGGGCCATGAAGCGGCTGACGAGAGTGGAAGGAGCCGCCCTGGCGGTACTCGGGCTGATCGTGCTGTCCTCGCTCGCCGGGCCGTCGCTCGTCTCGTTCGATTATCGGGAGATTGACCTCGGTCAGAGCCTGCAGGCGCCGGGCTGGACCAGCCGGCATTGGATGGGCACCGATCTGCTGGGGAGAGACCAGCTGGCACGAATTCTGCAGGGAGGTCGCATTTCCGCGCTGGTGGCCCTCGTGGGAACCGGCGTGGCCTGTCTCATCGGGATCCCGTACGGCGCGGTAGCCGGCTGGTTCTCCGGGCGGCTTGATAGCGTGATGATGCGACTCGTCGATCTCCTCTATGCCATCCCCTACATGTTTCTGGTGATGCTGGTGATGGCTCTGCTCGCGGGCCCGGAGGCCTCCAACCCGCGGCGCATGATCCTGCTCTTCCTCATGCTCGGCGCCGTCTCCTGGCTGACGCTGGCTCGAATCGTGCGGGGACAGGTCCTCACGCTCCGGAGACAGCCCTTCATCGAGGCCGCGCTAGCCATGGGGGCCGGGCCGGGGCGCATTCTAAGCCGTCATCTGATTCCGAACACGGCCGGCATCATTCTCACCTATGCCACGCTTACCCTCGCATCGGTCATCCTGCAGGAGGCCTTTCTAAGTTTTCTCGGGCTTGGGATTCGACCGCCGATGACGACCTGGGGAGCGTTGCTGAACGACGGGGTCCAGGCGATGGCGGTAGCGCCGTGGCTGGTGGTCTTCCCCGCCGGCTTCCTCATTGCGACGCTGCTCTGCCTGCATCTACTCGGCGAAGGTTTGCAGGATCGAATGCGGCGAACGGGCTGAGTCGCCCTGGGACCGCATGCATCCTGCATACCCCTTTCGCAGCTGAACTCGACTCTAAAGACCTGATGCCCCGACGCAATACATCAGGCTGGAAGCCTGCGCTGGAGTTTCTACATTTTGCAGGTGGAAGCCATGTGAAGCACTGACCACTGCGGACACGGCTTCCCAGCCTCAGCCGTGTTCACACGGCTTACCCGGAGGGCAAGTAGGCCGGTCCCTGTGGGGC
>JACQTD010000128.1 GCA_016210985.1 Acidobacteriota bacterium | reverse complement strand
CCTTAAGGGCGCAGTGAGAGGTGGTCCCGAAAGCACTACCAGCAAAGACCGTTGGATCTGCCCGCCACGTCGGGCTTGACAAGAGGCCTTCTCATGGAAGGGGGAGGTGGCCCTGCCTCCCCCGGCGGTGCGCCAGACCGTTCGCTGCTGCCGATTCACATGGAACCGCAAGGCCGGGGGAGGCAGGGCCACCTCCCCCTACAGGCCATCCGATTCCGCCGGCAAGGTCAGCCGGAATGTGGTCCTGCCGGGATGGCTGGTTACCGTCAAGTCTCCGCCGTGGGCCTGGGCGATGCGTTGGGCGATACTCAAACCCAGGCCGGAGCCCGGAATCCGGCGCTCGACCGAGGGGCTCCTGTAAAACCGGTCGAAAATGCGTCCCAGCTCATGAGGCGGTATCCCTTCGCCCTGATCGATGAACTCCAGTATTACCCGCCCGTCCGTGATGTGCGCTTCGACCGTCACCGGGGTGTTTGGCGGCGCGTACTTGATCGCATTGTCGAGAAGCTGTTTGATCGCCAGCAGCACCAGCCGCCGGTCGAGGGCGATCACGGGAATCCCAGCATCACAGGCGACGGTGAACGGCCGGTCGTCGATCTCGTTCCGCATGGCATCGATGGCGGAACGGACCAGTTCACCCACGTCGGCGGGCTCCCGCTGGAGATCGATGCGGTCCGTGTCCAGGCGTGCCAATTCTACCGCGTGATCAATCAGCTCGCGCAGATGTTCGGCTTCTTCATCGGCGATCCTGAGCAGTTCCGTCCGGCTTTCCTCAGGCTGATCCGGATTGTCCAGGAGTGACGTCGTCGCGCCCTTGATCAACGTAAGCGGGGTCTTGAATTCGTGAGCCATGGCATCGATCAGCGTGGTCCGCAATCGTTCACTCTGCCGCGCGGCCTCGATCTCGTGCGCGAGGCCCTGCGCCCTGGCCCGTTCCAGCCCGATCGCAACCAGATTGGCGATACCCTGCAGCACCGAGTCCGGCATCTGCCTGCCTTTCAGCGCAAGACTGGCTATCGGCTCCGACCCAAGCCGCACGGCCGTGATGACATGGTCGCGCTCGGAATCAAAGGATGAAGTCCCATGCACGGCCGTCTCCCTGAGTTGGTCATCCATCCCCTCGAAGTCGGATGGGCCGGCCCGGAAGAACTGCCCGCTCCGCCGTTCGTACAATACCACGGCGCTCAAATCGAAGATGTCAGCCAGTTTCTGAGTGAGTTGCTTTGGAAACGGTTCCGTGCTTTCAATGAGCAGGATCGCCCGGCTGAAGGTGTAGAGACGCTCGACGTCCTGATGCCGATCGAGAGCGTCCTGAGCCCGGCGTCTGGCCATCGCCGAGAGCCGGCTTGCGATCAAGGACGTCGCAAGGAAGCTGAACAGGGCCACCCAGTTCTGCGGATCCGCGATCGTCAAGGTGCCTACCGGAGGAAAAAAGAAGAAATTAAACGCGACGGTTGCGATGATCGAGGCGAACGCGGCTTCGACGAATCCCCAGGTGGTGGCCAGGATCAGAATCAGGAGCAGGTATGCAAATCCCGCCGTTGTCGGATTGACGGCAATCACAGTGCGGGTGACCACTGTTACCGCCACCACGCCCAGGACCGACACGAGCAATCGCCATGCACGATGGCTGAATCTCATGCATCACCCGCGGCTGATAGGCTATCTATACGATAACCGCGAAGGCAGGATCAATGCCCGCCGGCTGCGGTCGGGCCTTCGGAAGGAGGGACGGACCGGAAGCCGAGTCGCCCAGATTTCGGCCTCCGGTCGTTTGCATATCAGAAGGTTTTGAGGGTGATTACGGATTCAGGACGGCGTTAGCCAGGGTACCCGACATTCGGGACATCGTGTCGCCGCAGGGATTGCTATTAGCGCTTCCGGATCCGGATACGCGGCCGTGCGTCAACTCATCGAAGTGATCCACGATCGCGAAGCCTCGAACCGTTCCACGAACCAGCCGCGGCTTCAGCGGTGCGTCAATCACCTGAAAACTCGGCGAGACAGCGGGCTGAGCCGCGGATTTCGTAGTCTCAAATGCCCGCATGTACGACGCACCAATATTCGAAGAGAAGGCTGCACCGGGTGAACCTGCGCACGGATTGGGATTTGCTCCCGCAACCTCGACGGTTTGCGTGATGCGGTCGCTGAGAACAACCGGGGCCACCGCTTCGGCGAAGATGTCATAATTCAAGATCTTCGTGAAGGTGGCGCTCCCGGTCGCATCGGTGACGAAACCATTGGGGTCCAGCCCATTGCCATCCGTATAACCCGCGTCGTCCGCCGCGCAAGGCGTGGCGCCCACGACCTGCGCCCTGGTTCCGGTCACCGGATCCATGGCGGTCGTCGGAGACACGCCTGCAACAAACGGAGCCTTGCTGGAGTCCAGCGTTAGCCAGACGGTGTAGACCGCGTTCGGTCGAAGCCCGGTGAAGCTGAAATCGAGAGTCGACTTGGCACTCTCCGCGGTAATCACCGCTTGACCTGCGGGTGTGGTCGTGAGCGCAAAAGGTCCGGTAGTGGGGCCGGACGAGGGGGTGAAGGTCAGCGTCTTCTTTACGCTTTGGGCGCTGGCCGTGGCTCCGAACATCATGACGGCTGCAATTGCCGGGATGCACCATCGCATCGCGGATGGGGACAGCAGTACTCTCATATCTCCTCCCTTCCAATTCGTGACAGGTATCTTGTTGTATCGATTGATTTATTGGTGGGGAATCGGAAACCTCCTCCCCCACCCTTCTCAGAGCGTCTCAAGTGTGCCCTTGAACCCCCGGTGCCCGTCCAATAAGCTCGTATGAAGACCCCCTGGATCATCCGTGAGACGGACCATGCAATTAGTCCCCTGGCAGCAGATCAGAAAAGAAGGGGCAGTTTAGAACCCCTGTGGCTCAGCCGTCAAGGGGTCTCCCTCAGCTTCAGCCGCCCTTCTTCCGTGTCGACCGAATCGATGGCCACGGTGACGCGGTCCCCGGGCTTGTGAGCATGCGTGTGCGCGATGAGGCCCCGCACGCACAGCGTGTCGAGCTCGACGATGAACCCGCGCATGGCCTCGTCAATTACCGTTCCTTCCAACGTCCGGTCCATGTACTCCTGTTTCAAATATTCCAGGACCCAGCGCCGGTCGGACTGCTGTTCGATGGCCCGGATCTCCCGCTCCACGGTTTCGGCGGTGGCAATGACTTCCAGCAGCTCTTCGCGCTCATACGGCGCCGGCCGGCGGTCGATGGAAGCCTCGAACTGGCGCTGCATCACCAGGTCGGCGTACCGGCGGATCGGGGAGGTCAATTGCGTGTACGCGGGCAGGCCCAGGCCCGCATGCGGCTGTGGATAGAGCGAGAGCTTGGACCGCCGCATGTTCCGAAGAACACGGTCGAAGAGGAGGGGATCGTAGGTCTGGGCGTCCGCGAGCTGCCGGATGCGTTCATCCTGGGGATCGAGCGTGTTCTCCTGGACCCGGTAAATGATGGGCAGATCGCGGGTGTAGGCGTCGCGAGCGGCCAGGCGATTGGCCAGGATCATCATTTCGGATACGAGCATACGGCTGGGGGCGTTGGCGTTGAGGGTCCGGATTTCGACCCGGCCTTCGGCGACGTGCACTTTCAGTTCCGGCCGTCGAATGATCAGCGCCCCCTGCTGAGCGCGCGTCTCCGACAGGGCCTTGGAAATCCGATGGAGCGTCCTGAGGGCCGAAGCGAGCGCGGTTTCCGATTGTTCATGCGAGGACCCGGCATCCGATCCCTCGGCGGGGGTGATCAGGCGATCGGCTTCCTCGTAAGTGAGCCGGCGTGTCACCGCAAGCATTCCACGAACGACCTCGAAATGATGGATGCCGCCTTGATCATCGACCGTGGCCAGGAAACTGAGCGTCGGGCGCAGCCGGCCGTGCTCGAGGCTCATGAGGTCATGAGAGAGCCGCTCGGGAAACATGGCCAAAGTGCAGGTGGGAAGGTAGACGGTGGCACCCCGCCTCTGGGCCTCTTCATCAAGCGGGCTCCCTTTTGCGATGAAGTGGCTCACGTCCGCGATGTGGATCCCGACCCGCCAGCCCCGATCGGCCTGCTCCAGGGTCAACGCGTCGTCGATCTCACGGGTGTCGTCGTCATCGATACTGAAGGAGAGCAGGTGGCTGAAGTCGATGCGGTCCGGTGACGCCTCGAAGGGAAGGATTGTTTCTGCGGCTTGCTCCACTTTCGGGCGGAATCGCTCCTCGATCCCGGCGATGACCAGCAGGGGGTCCGAGTCGGCGGAGATTCTTCCCGTCCTGACCAGGAGCTGGTAAGCGGCTTCACGCCCGGCCAGCTCCTGGGTGGCGCGGGCGAGGAGCTGGGGGATCTCTCCCACCGGCCTCCGCATGAGAAAGTCGTGCGCGCGGTCAAGGATCTCCTCGAAGGCCTTCGGAATGCCGACGGGGATCTCCGATACGAGCGTCCGGCGAATCCAGGCCACGGCTTCTTCCCTGAAGGCTTCACGTTCCCGGCGTCGCTGATGCTGCTGCCGCAACTCCTCCACCGCCTGAGCGCTTCTCGCGGAGAAGACGGCGTTTCTTCTACGGAAGTAAAAGTTATCCTGCTGCAGCACCCGGAACAGTGCCGAGAGGTGCAACGGCGTGGCTTCACCGAAATAGACTGCGGCCAATTCCTCCAACGGATACTCACGTTCCGGAGATTCGATATTCTGCCAGAGGAGCTCGATGTCGATGTCGTCCATCGCCCGCTCAATCCGTGAGCGAAGCTCACGGGCAAAGCTCACGAAATGGCCGGGCAACGGGCGATCCCGATGCACGAGGACCACCTTTGACGGTGGAACGCTTTCGTTCCGGCCACGCTCGTCGACGACCTGGAGTTTGGATTTTGCTTCGTGCTCGACCAGGGCGATCTTGAGCTGATCGCCGTCGAGGTACTCGATGGTCCTGCCTTCGAGTTGTGTGATCGAGGTCATGAACGGAGATTCAATCGGTCCGGGCTCGCGTGATATCGAGCAGGTGACGGAGTATCCGGACGGAGGACCGGGCGAAGAGCTCGACCAGGGGCACGGTGTTCATCTGAAAGCCGGAGAGAATGGCCTGGTGGTAGTCGGACTTCACACTGGCTTCGATGATGATCGGCGGAAGGCCGGCGCGGATGGCATACAAGCTTGACGCCAGGCGCGAGATCCGTCCCGAGGCATGATCGAAAGGTTGAAGCTCGAATAGACGGAGATGAACGAGGGCCGCCTGTTCGAGAGGATGCAATTCCCGGAGGCTCTCGGCGGAGAACCAGCCCATCGCGAGTTCGAGCAGTTTCGGAAGCTCTTCCGGCGAGCAGGGCTGGTGCGAGGCGTGGAAGGGGACCGCTTTCCGCTCACGCCATTGCCCGCCACGGGGATCGTCCTCAGCGTGGGCGAGTCGATGCAGGGACTGAAGCAGATCGAGCGTCAGTTCCGGGAGAGCCGGTATCAGAGGTCCCGCATCCGTTGAAGGTCCGATCGCAGCCATTTCCGTGGCCCGATGGCCGAGTACCTTAACCGCCATACCGTAATGGACGGCCTCAAGATCCTCTCTGGAGGCGGGCAGTATAACCCCGTCGAGCAGGTTCGCGAGGCGTTCCCGGCCGGGCTTGATGCCGTCGATTTCGAGGTCCTGTTGTACGTGCTCGAGAAGCAGCCAGCCGGCGATCCCGGCAACCTGGTGAGGCCCCGGCTGGAGCGATTCAAACTCGCTCTTCGCGCGATCGAGCGCAGCCGCCCAAGCCGGATGCTGTCGGATCGGGAGCATCACCCTAGTCCAAGCTGAGTGTTCGCAGGTACGCTCTGAACTGCTCACTGACATCGTTGTGTTTCAGGGCGAACTCGACCGTGGCTTTCAAGAATCCCAATTTGTCGCCGGCGTCGTAGCGTGTGCCCTGAAAGCGATAGGCATAGAAGGGCCGCCGCGATGAGAGCGAGCGCATGGCATCGGTCAATTGAATCTCACCGTTCGATCCCGCTTCGGTTTGCTCAATCTCGTCGAAGATCTCAGGAGTCAGAATGTACCTTCCGATGATGGCCAATCGTGAGGGCGCTTCTTCGAACCTGGGCTTCTCCACCATGTCGAGCACCCTGAAAATCCCCGGCTCCACCTCCTCCGACCGGATGACGCCGAATCGTGAAATCTCGGGACCACTCATCTCCTGAACCGCCACTACCGGTGAACGGAACTTGTTGAACACCTCGATCATCTGCTTCAGGCATGGTACTTCGGCATCGATGATATCGTCGCCGAGCACGACCGCGAACGGCTCGTCACCGACCAGGTCCTTGGCGACGAGTACCGCGT
>JACQTD010000007.1 GCA_016210985.1 Acidobacteriota bacterium | reverse complement strand
CGAGAGTTACCAGCGCACCGGCGACCGAAAGTGGTTTGTCCTGCTCTATGAACGGCATTACCTACCTATCTATAAAGTGTGCAATAAGTTGCTCAGGGACAGCGCTTCAGCGGAAGACTTAGCCCACGACACGTTCGTCAACGCCCTGGAGGCGATCGAGAGGTTTGATGGAAAAGGCGACGGAGTAAATTTCGCGCGCTGGCTCGCGACGATCGCACGAAACTCATGTCGCAGTTGGATTAGGCGAAAGCGGCCACTGCTACCAGGAGAGATGCCCGACATTCCCGACAACGGAAGGACACAGCCAACTCATCTCTTTCGTGAGGCTGAGGCAATACTCGCTGCGATGGATGAAGGTCCCCGGCGTTGCTGGCTGATGTTCTACCTCGAAGGATATTCTTACAAGGAGATCTCCGAGAGAACAGGATATAGCGAGACTGAGGTGAAGAAATACCTCCGAATTGCCCGAGAGGCGTTGAGGAAGGGGCTGAGATGAGCGAACGGGAACCGCTCTCCGATCTGGAACAGGACTTCATCAGTCACCTGCGGGCGAAACGCGGCGCCTGTCCGAGCGATGAGGAATTGGTCGCGTTCCAGCAAGGTTCATCACCCCACGCTGAGAGGGAGATCATTGAATCCCACGTCCGACTATGCGGAAGTTGCGAGTTAGCCCTTGAAATGTTGAAGCGATTCGAGGAGGTCGAGACCAAGGAAATACGCGAGCCTCCCGAATGGCCGGAAGTGGCTGAGCGGTCTCGGAAGCGGTTTGAGGCATTCCTCAACCAGAGAAGCGCGCCGGCGGCCGTGGGGTCGACTCTGTTGGAGAGGTTGAGGCGAGTCTTGATGCATCCGGCCTTGGCCTATTCACTCCTGTTCCTGGCGACTGGGTACTTGATATGGACAACCCTTTTGCGAGAGCCGCGGGTGATCCGGGAAGTAGTCACGGTGAAGGAATCGGCCGAAAGCAAGGAAGCGATGCCGGTGATTGCCAGCATCAAGTCTTTCGAGCTTAATGCCGCTGAGCGCAGTGGCGAGGCCCGCGCTAATGTTGTTCGATTGGCTCCGCAGGATAAGGCGTTCGCTCTCTCCTTTCTCGTGCCCATTCACATGAGCGCGGCGTTCTCGTACGAATTGGAAATCCGAGATAGTCAAGGTCGGGTGGTGGCTGATGAGAAGCAGGCACGGCCGCAGGATGAGCTGGGGAATTTCCTCTTGACCTGCCCTCGCAGCCTCTTCCCGGTGGGCCGGTACGAGCTCGCGGTGAACGAAGTGAACGAGGGGGCTAAGTCGTCAAGACTGGTAGCCAGCTACCGTTTTGAAATTGAGGAGTTGGTCGGGAAGCGCTAGACATTGTCTCGCTGCCGAGTCAGCAAGCCAGCGCGTCGGGTGCGAAGACTGAGCGGATGATAACCAAAACTGTACTTGCGGGTTTTCTTATGGCAGCTCTGGCGATCAGCGGGTCCTCACACCTTCAAGACGAGTCTGAAGCGGATGAGTTTTGGAGAGTCTACCGGCAAGGTCTCGCACTCTTCTATGGTGGCGATTATGCGAGAGGGAAGGAACGACTCCGTGAGGCCTATGAACTCGCCGATGTGATTTCAAGCCAGCTCCCTGAGCATTTGCCTAGCTCGGCCCTCAAGATGGAGGCCTTGTGTTACCTGTACCTGGACGAATTGAACCAAGCCCTTGTCCTGTTTCAGGAGGCCCTGTCGCTCGACATGGCAGGCACCGTGGATCCGTCGGGAACTGATGCACTCACCCAGATAGGCCGCGTGCTGTATCTCAAGGGAGAGTATGACAAGGCACTGACGCACTTGAAGAGATCGGAACTTGCTATCGGAGACGACTACGATAACCCGCTCGGCAGGACGCTCATCAATATCGGCGTAGTGCATTTCGCCACGGGTGATTACTCACGGGCCATGAAGTACCTTCGGAAAGGGTACGAGAGAGTCCGGAAGGAAAACGAAGTCAACCCTCCGCCTGAGCGCCAGGCGATGGAACAGACGCGGGCGCTCCAGCACCTCGCTGCTTTGGAAGCCGCTTCTGGAAACTCCGGCAAGGCTCTTGCGTACCTGAAAGAGGCTGTCAGGATCGGGCGTATTCCCGATCTAGAGGATTACAATCCGGCCTACCTAGTCGATGTGTTAACCGACATAGGCGCCCTCTACCAGCGGGAGCGGCAATACGATCTGGCGCTTTCCGCGCTTCGAGAGGCGCTGGAAACAAGCCAGCGATTGGGGACCCGGAGGTTGATCGCCAAGAGTCTTATCAATTTGGGAAGCCTCGAACGCAGCCGGGGTCGAGCCGAAGCCGCCATTGGACATCACGGACAGGCCCTAATCCTGGGCGAGGAGATTGGCCTCCAAGTCTTGCAGGCTTCGGCCCTCGCGGAGCTCGGAGCCGACTACCTCCAACTCGGCGATTACAAAGAATCTGTCGAGTATCTCGGGCGTGCGCTGGAGACAGGCGGCGCCAGCCTCTCTCCCGAACTCAAGTCCAACATTTTCTCGGCACTGGCCAGTTGCTATGAAGCTCTGGGTGAGACGAACCGGGCGCTGGAGAATTACGGCCGGGCAATCGAGTCCGTTCAAGAGGTGCGGATTGAAACGCTGTCCGAGGAGCGGAAGATCGGCTTCTGGCAGACAAGGCAATTGACCTTCGAGCGAGTCATCGGGCTCCTGTTCAAACTCCACCGGGAAAGCGGGAGCGGAAATCATGCGGCCCAAGCTTTCAGTTATGCGGAACAAGCCAGGGCAAGGGCGCTTGTCGATCTGCTCGCCGAGGGGAGAGTGCGCATCCAGCGGGGACTCCCGGCCGAGGTCTTGCAGGAAGAGCGGGTCATCCAAGACCAGATTACAAGGATTCGAAGGGCGCTATTCAAGGAGAATGTTGGCCGAGCGGAAACGGCCAGGATGGAGAGCGCTCTGGCCCGTGTGGAGGAGCGGCTTGAGGACTTTCGGGAACGGATACGACTGAACCATCCGGCCTATGCCGATATCCAGTACCCTGAGCCCTATGACCTGACACGAGTCCAGCGCGACGTGCTGGACGAGAAGACGCTACTCGTCGAGTACCTGCTCGGCGAGGAAGGCTCATATCTATGGGCCGTCACGAAGGACCGATGCCAGATGTACAAGCTGCCCGGACGGGAGAGTATCAAACGGGATATTGATCGATTCCGGAAACTTCTCGCGTCCCCGACGGCAGACAAAAAGGCATTTGAGCGGTGCTACGCCACCTCCCGCAACCTATATGGAATGCTGCTACGACCAGCCGATGAGTTGCTGGACAAGTTCGAGAATTTGGTCATTGTGCCGGACGGCATACTTCATTACTTGCCATTTGAGACCCTTATCAAGGGCAAGCGGGGTGGCAGAGCAACTCTGCCGGACTACTTATTGACAACACACACGATGAGCACCATCTCCTCAGCCACGGTGCTGGGCGTCTTGGCCAGCCGAAGCCGGACTCCCCGGGATGGCCGGCGTCGCCTCCTTGCTTATGCCGACCCACAGTTTCGACCGAAAGGGAATGCCCGGCGTCGAGCGAGCAGCCATACTCGCCTCGCTGATATCGTTCGAGGTGGATTTGAGGAGCGCGGGGTGAATTTCGAACCGCTTCGATTTGCCAAAGAGGAAGTCAAGGGTATCGCCGCGCTCTATCCCAGAGGAACTGCCAAGCTCTATGTAGGCGGCGCAGCCACCGAAACCTCTTTCAAACGCGAGCGATTGACCGATTTCGATTTCATCCATTTCGCGACGCACGCGGTGATCGACGAGGAGTTCCCGGCGCTGTCAGGCATAGTTCTTTCGCTTTCCACCGAAGGCGAGGATGAGGACGGCGTGCTGACAATGAACGAGATCTTCAACCTAGAACTCCATGCGGATTTGGTAACACTCTCGGCATGCCAGACAGGGCTCGGAAAGTTGGTTCGCGGGGAAGGAATGGTCGGGCTCACCCGGGCGTTCATGTACGCCGGCGCGCCTTCGGTTCTGGTAAGCTTATGGAACGTGCGAGATTCATCGACGGCCGAGCTTATGAAGAGTTTCTACAGGCACTTGCGAACTGGCAAGAGCAAAGCCGACGCGCTGCGGGAGGCGAAGCGCGACATGATCCGGTCCGGAAGGCCGCTCCACCGGTTTCCTTACTTCTGGGCGCCGTTTGTGCTCGTGGGGAAGGGTTAAGACCTTGATCGGATGACCATCCTGCTATCTCTACCCTCATCCACAGGCTGGCACGCCTGACAAAATAATCTTCACGCCTCCGGGAAATCCGCCTGTCGGATGCGTTATCGTATTGTAGGAACCGATTCCCAACATCCAGAGAGGAGTGACTGCGTGAAGAACTTGATTGTCACATCAATACTAATCGCTCTCTATGTGATATCGTCGGCGGGTACATCATCTCGACCCTTAGCCCTTCCCCGCAGCGGGGCCGTCGGGATCACCCCTACCATTATCGATTACCCAGGCGCAGCGGTTACCTCAGCCCTCGGAATCATCGATTCCGGCCAGATCGTGGGTTACTACAGAATGTTTCAGGGGCAGCAGGGCCAGGGCTTTCTCAGGGAGCCAAACGGTACTTTCACAACCATCAATTTCCAGGGTTTTTACGAGACTATCCTCTTCGATATCAATGAGTCTGGGCAGATCGTTGGTGAGTACTGGGATGGAAATGCGTTCCGCGGCTTGTTGTATGACAACGGTAACCTCCTTACTATCAATCCACCCGGTGCAACCACAAGTGCTGCGCTGGGTATCAACGATTCCGGCCAGATCGTCGGTCAATACGAGACCGCCGGCACGATCCACGGATTTCGCTATTATGGAAGCCTAACCACAGTCGATAGCACCAAGTTTGAGACCATCGACTACCCAGGCGCCACGCTCAGTTCAGCCCGTAGAATTAATGATGCTGGTGATATTGTGGGTTTATATGACGCCGGTGGTTCGCGCCATGGCTTTCTCCGTAGTGGGGGGTTCAGTCCAATCGATGTTCCGAGCGCTGCCAGCACCAGGGCTTTGGGGATTAACGACTCGGGGAAGATCGTAGGCAGCTACTCCGATGGGAACACCGAACATGGCTTTTTCTATGATGGAATTTCTACCCCTATCCCAATAGATATCCTGGGTGCCTCTTACACGGAGGCTTCCGCGATCAATCTCGCTGGTCAAATTGTAGGCGAGTACGGTGAGGGTAGCACGATCCACGGCTTTCTGACGGTCATCAATCAACCGCTGACATTTGTCCATCCGTTTGAGCCTTGGATCCAGAGCGGATATGGTTTCGCAGATGAATGGGAGTACCCTAGGTGCTCTACAAGACCTCCCTCTTGCGACCCTCCCACGGGCGGCAACCCGTTTAAGCATGTAGGATTCGATGCTCGGCCCCCCGCCGATGATATTGTCAGGGCTAGCGCCGATGGAGAAGTAAAGTTTGCTCGGGATATAGGGGGCGGATTTGGAGCGGCCGTCGTTCTAGAACATGATCTGGACCGAAATCCCAGGACCACAGGAGATATCGTGACAACGCTTTATTTGCACCTAGATCCAACATCTGTGACCGGAGATGCGATGGTGAAGCAAGGGGATCCGATTGGGAAGATTTGTCGCCGATGTGCGGTTGGCCCGCACTTACACTTCGGTTTCAGAAGGGCGTCGTTTGATGAACTGAACAAGAGTGCTTCATATCGCGGAGCGCTCCCGCCAGCTGGCACCCGCGGGTGCCAGCCGTGTTTTAGTGGGCCAATCCAAGGTGGACTGCCGCCTTTTCGTGACCACTGGGAGGATCCACAAACGCTTTTCAATCCGTAAGCTACTTTCCATTGGAGCCGTCATCAATCTCCTCGCATTATGGCTCGTGCACCTTTTCTCAGAAACGCACGTCGGTCGCTGGGAGCAATTCTCTAATTCTCAAGCGCTCTTCTCGGGAAAGGTTGTTCATACGCAGGTCTAGCAATTTGAGGTTCGAAAGGTTTCTCATCTTCTCAGGAAGCCGCTCCAGCTCGTTGTAGCTCGCGTCTAACTCCTCCAATTGCGTGAGGTTGCCAATCTCCTCAGGAAGTTGAGTAAGATTGTTATCCGTGAGATCAAGGTTCTTCAGTTTCGTGAGATTGCCAAGTTCTGGTGGCAACTCTTGAAGCTGGTTGCTATCCAATCGTAGGAATAACACATTACCAAACTGCCCGATCTCTGAAGGAGCGCCTAGTTCCGAAAACAACCCTCCATCTAAGTAAAGTTCGCAAATATCCCTCGGGTGTTTCTTAATATATTCAATCGCATCTGTTAAGACCTCTCCGAAGCCATCCGGCATTACTCCCAGCGCATTCAGCAGGCTCTCATACTCTGCAGGACTACTACAGGGTCGTTTTGGCCAGGAACTTTCTGGCCAAAAATCGTACCAAGATGTGCTAGTGCTGTCGGCAATACCCAGGGATGACGAAGAGACGCTGTCGGATTCAGTCAGCAGACGCTCAATGGCGATATCTCGCCCCGTCATCTGGCCCACGTATATGAAGGCGAGAACAGCTGTCACCAGTAAACATACGATAACCACTCGCGTTTGCGGTCGAAAAGGCGGGCGTATGTTGAAGGAAGACATACTCTTATTATAGACCGACCTTGCCTTTCTGCAACACACGGATCCAGTGCTGGGTGATGTAAGTACCTTTGCGTAGAAAGGAGGAGGGTGTAGGTTGGTTTTGAGCAGAATCTGTTCAGCGTCAAGTATTATTTTCTCTGTAGTCGCCATTGGAGAAGAATCCTCTGATCTTTCTCCGGTATCTCCTCCCCGGTCTATGCCGTTCGGCCTCCCAACCGGCCACGGTCGATGGGTCAACCCCCAAGTGGCCGGCCATCTCTTTGATCGACATACCTCGCGTCTTCCGAAACCGGGACAGTTTCTCAGTCTGACAAGCTGCGCGAACATAGAGGGCATAACCCAAGAATTCGATCACTTTCGGGATTAGGGGCAACGCAGGGTGGGTTGCGTTGCTCTCCCAGTTCCAAATTGTGTCCTGGTCGACGCCGATTTGAACTGCGACCTCTCTTTGAAGCAGCCCGAGGTCGAGCCTTTTCTTCCGGAGGTGGTCACCTAACGTATTCAACGACTTAGGGTAAGAGTGGGAGAAGGGTCTCAGGCCTCTCAGCACGGCATGGAAAAATGGCAACGCAGGGGTGCGGACTCAGAGATCTGATCAGCATAAAGCGAACAGGCACCTTAGATTCCGCCGCAATCAAAACTCGACTCGGGTCTGATGCATGCACACGGCCGGAATCACTCCGGAATCAGTGGCCGGCTTTGCCGGAATACGCATGGCATCAGTGTGTGTACGTCAAATCGGCGAATTAGACGTGCTATCGAACCCACGTCGCTCCTTCGAGGGAAATAAATCGCGGAACAGCGGTGTCCCCAGTATCGAACCGACCTCGTTGGCTAGGGCCGTAGGAGCGCTGGTAGCTCACAGACCGAGGGGACTATGTAATCGGCAGCACGCGCTGTTTGGCCGGTACATTCGGCTGAAATCCAGACGGTTGTGAATCCAGCCTCTTTAGCGCCAATGATATCAAGGTCGTAATTGTCTCCAACGAATATGACACTGGAGCCATTAGTGTTCCAGCGACTCAGAAGATTCTCGAAAATCGCTGGATTGGGCTTCCTCGCGCCAACGATAGTGGAGTCGAGAATCGGATCGAGCAAATCTTCTATGCCGAAACCAACGCACCACCCGTGTGTGTTCCCATAATTGTTAGAAACGATACCCAAGCGGTAGGTCCGGCTCAAGGATCTCAGGATACCCGAATTCCGCGCGATAGCAAGTTCTGCGTCGGCACAGAACTGGCCCGTTATCTGAGCCAGATCCTGAATGGAGCGAACAGCTAATAGATCCAGTTGCTTCTCGAGGTGAGTTCTGACCGTGTCGGCATAAGTGGATTCTTTGCATATGCCAGTTTCCAACATCCATCTGTTCGCTGTCGCAAAAATCGGAGAGTAGTCCTCCAAAGGGAGCCTTACGACTCCGTTAGACTTGAGCAAGCTGTACATCCTCCTTTTCCAACTCCCGCCATCCGCATCAAGGGTCCCACAAAAGTCGAATGCGATTCCTTTGGTTGATCGCGGCAGCGTTGAAAATAGGGACACAAGAATCAATTCTTTGTCGCGATTAAAGTATAGTGACTAATTAGACGAGTGCCTTGCCCCGCTCCGCACAGGTAGTCTCTCAGGACTAGCTCATTGGCTTCTTCTTCCTCCAATCTAAAATCCACAATTGAAAAGTTCCGGAACAGCGTCTCGAGCTGCAAGCGTGAGATAAAATAGTGGGGTATTCCTCGCTCTGGTCCGCGGTCGAATATCAGCATTCGAGGCTTGGCCCTTTTGCCCAGTTGGTACCTAAAATCTCGCGGGGTCATGAGGCAGAGGTACATGAATCCGCCTCGACACAAGACTCGCTGACTTTCCACAATTGAGGCGTGGACTTGTGGTCCGTCTCCATGATTATAAACGCAGAAACCAAGGAGTCCGTCGAACGTTTCATCTGGGAAGGGCAGTTCCTCCATGTAGGCCTTTGTCATAGTTGCTCTAAGCTGATGCTGCTTCAGCAGAGCCTGAGTAAGCTGAAGCGAAGACTCTGTCATGTCGAGTGCATAAGTATCGAATCCTTTCTGAGCCAGAAGGAGTGAATGTCTCCCATTCCCGCAACCGACGTCAAGGACAGTGCTCTTTCCCAGTGCGAGAAGTATCTGCGCAAATCGATCTACGCTCTCGTCTGGGGTCGTGTCAGCTAGGAATTCACTACGCAGGGCCCTTTCCCAAGCTAGAGTTGTGATGCGTGAGGGCGTTTGGTTCAACATTAGCGTTGCTCCCTTAGGTATGTTCACCGAGTGACAGGAATGATCGCCACACGATCTCCGCGTTTTCTTCCTGAGGCTTGGTCTGTGTATCGAGAACGAGGAATCGTCTCCGCCGACTAGTTGCGAGGTCTCGATAACCAGAAGCCAGGCGGATGTGGAATTCCACGGGTTCAGACTCCTTTCGGCTCATCGCTTGGGAGGAGGCTCTTCCCGCGAAGGATCGTCGTACGTCGGGTACGTCACAGATCACCGTCAAATCTGGTCGGCAGGCATCTGTGCAGAATGTGATGAGTCGCTGAACAAAGCGTGGTGGCATATCGCGACCCTTGACGGATAGAATAAATAGGGAATCGATAAGGCGATCGGCAATCACTACACGGGACGTAGCGAGAGCCGGTTGTATCAGCTCTCGATACCTCTGTGCAAGGTTAGCCAGGTATAGAAAAAGTTCGGTCGCAGTATCCATGTTACGGTTTGAGTAGTCATGGGTAATAGACTTGATCTGTCCGCAGATTCTCGGATAGTCCTCAGATGCCGGTGCCACCAGCAATGCATCACCACCCAAGGCGAGGATGCGGTGATAGAGTAACGTCGCATGAGTACTTTTGCCACTACTGTCAATACCCTCAAATGCAATTAACATTTCTAGGCGGTGACGATGTTACGATGATCAAATCTCAATGGATGTGCCAAATTCAATGATGGTTGAGTTAATATTTGCCGCAGTTACCTTGGTGACAAATTCACGAGGATCGATGTGTTTGTCCTTTGGGCTATCATAGTGCATCGGAATGGCTAACTGTGGTTGAATTGTTCTGACAAAGTCGACGGCCTCATCCAGGCTCATAGAGACACCGCGGTTGTTTATGGGAATGAGAACAACATCAGCGCTCGGCGCGTCCGGAAGGACAAAGGTATCTCCAGCCCAGTAGACTTTACTCCTTCCATCCTCAAACGTCAGTCCGAAGCCATCGATGCGTTCGCCGTCAACCACATGATCAATCATCATGGCAGTGATCTTCAGAGATGCTCGGGTGATCGTCTCACCAACCTTGAACACTTGCGCCGGTATTCCTTTCTCTGCGAGCCTCTCATACAATTCTGGCACCGTGAGTATTTGCGGCGCGCAAGCATGATAGATGATTGATGCGGCATCCAAATCGAAATGATCCGCGTGCTTGTGCGTGAAAATCAAAATGTCTACGTTCGGCCAGCCTGACCTAGTCATTCGCCCAGGTTCATAATTGTAAGAGCCGGGATCGACGAGCACTCGATAGCCTTGAGCCTCCAGCAGGATTGTAGATTGCGCAAATTTGGTTAGCTGCATTCTAGTCAAACCTCCTCTCCGTCGTATCCAATTATCAGTCTAACAGTTAGGTCGAAAGATGTCGAGCTGTAGGAGATCTGAGAGCGAGCTGATTATGGCATGCGTTGGTATTTGCTCTCCTACAAGTGGGGTCGATAACCTTGTCTCTAGCAAGACCGTTTTCGCGCCCAGAATTTGTCCGCCCAAGATATCAGTCCGAATCTTGTCGCCAATCACACACGTCTCCTCGGGTTGTGTCCCAAGGGCCTCGAGCGCAACTTTAAAAATCCTTGGGTCGGGTTTCAGGTAACCTACATTGCATGAGAAGACGATGGTTTCGAAGTACGGTTGGAGCAAGAGACGATCAATGATGATTGAACTGAACGGCGTTGTATTGGAGACTAGGGCCAAGTGGAAACCCGATGACTTCAGATTCTCCAATACTGAGTGTGCATCACTACTTGGAACGGCCATTTCGACGCTCCGATACCAGATCTCCGCTAACCGTGCAGCCGTCTCCGCATTGCATCTAGCACGTATCTCCGGTGCCTCAAGGAGTTTGGCCAAGAATTGATCTGGACTCAACCCCCTGTACACGTTGCATATTCTGTACGCAATTGTGCGCACGACATCCTCCGTAAGACCTGTCAGCAACTCAGCAGAGAGTAGCTCCTCGTCGAATTCACGGGGTATGTGCATCAGCGTATTGCCTAAGTCAAAGATTATGGCCTTGACACTCTTGTGGCTTGGACTCATTCTCTTGCTCAAGTTACTCCCTTCCCTCGGTTCTCGGCCACAACCTTACGAACCTCATCGTCCTTGCAGCAGAGCGCCGCACGAACTCCATACACGTGGATCGTTCCATTGCGCGTTGCCGGTCAATCGGACGGTCAAGGATGCATTCCAGGACATCTACTCCATTGTAAAGGACATCCTCGGAATCGATACTGATTTCTCCCGCCAATGCGATGACGGGAATCCCATACTTCTTCGCTCTCAACGCCACCGCACAGACAATTTTCCCCGTCGCCGTGCGATCGTCGATCATGCCCTCACCAGTGAACACGAGGTCGATGTCGCGAAGGACATGGTCGAGATCAAAGAATTCGTTAACGACGTCGAAACTGTACCGTATCCTCGCATTCAGGAATAGAAACAACGAAGCGGCCAAGCCCCCAGATCCACCTAGGCCAGGCAGGTACCGGATATCCTTCTCGAACTGTTTCGCAGCGATCGCGGCGAAGTGTGTCAGGTTCTCGTCCAGGAGCTGGCGTTGATCTTCGTCCGCTCCCTTCTGCCTGGCATAGATCATGGATGTGCCTTCCGGTCCACACAGGATGCTGGTCAGGTTGCAGGCGACCGTCACGTCTAGTGAGGCTTCAGGTATGCAGATGTTGGATGTGTCAATCTTGGTGAGCTGTCCAAGGGCGCCACCGCCTCTGGGAATCTCAAGACCATTCTCATCCAGGAACCGTACACCCAGGGCCTGTGCGGCACCGACACCTGCGTCGTTGGTGGCGCTATCCCCGCAACCGATTATGATCCTCCTGAAATTCTTCTCCACCGCAGCCCGAATCAGGAGTCCAACACCGAAGGTTGACGTTTTGAGCGGGTTTCTCAACTCCTTTGGAACAAGCGATAAGCCACCCGCTGTCGCGCTCTCAATGAACGCGATGGAACCATCGCCACTGATACCAACAATGGCCTCAATAGGCTTCCCCAAAGGGTCTTCCGTCGGCCACGACTCAGTTGTTCCATTGGAAAAACTAGCAAACCGGGTCGCGAGGCCCGTCCCACCATCGCACAAGGGAGCTTTGATGATCGTGCTCTCGGGATCGACCTCGCTTATGCCGTACTCAATCGAGGCCGCCACTTCCTCTGCAGAGAGGCATTCCTTAAAGGGTCCCGGAGCAACTAAGATTTTCATGGTTGCGGCCCGCTTCTAGGTTTCCACGGATCGGAGGTACAAGCCCTTGAACCACTCCGGATCTGCGGTAGGGACCACACAGGCTCGAAATAGCTTACCGTTGAATACGATGTAGCTCGCGGCACGGATAGCGGCTCTTGATTTAGGCAGCAGGGCCAAGCTAAGGCTGGAATTGACTACCCTAGCTGTATGGGCTAGTGCCCGTCCACTGACTGAGCGATCGATCACCACGGGACGAATTAGGGACCTGGCGGGATTGAGCGTGAATGGACGACCAACCGCTCTTCTGCGAAATAGCTCGTATGGGTCGGGTCCGTGATGGATTTCAACGAAGTGCGTCCGGCTCGAGATACCAGTAGATTGCATAAATCCAAAACCATAGGGTGTACCGTCGTGGAGATTAAAGATGAACTCATGTCCCAACGCCCTAACCTCTTGCCAAACTGGATGATGCACGACCGACTTGCAGGTATAAAGCTTAAAGTATTTTCTCGAATTAGTTCGGATGAATCTTGAGTATTCGTCCCGGAGGTGGCGTAGCCTCACCCTCACGATTTTCCGGCAGAGTGTGATGGGCTGATTCTCAATTAATGGACGGCCTCTCACCAAGGGTTCCTTCGTGCTCAGCCCACGTTTCGCGGTTTCGAGTAATTGTCCCCTGATCAACTTCAGGGCATGCCGGTCTATCCCTGAGATACGGATTTGGCACTCACGTGCGCCACCGGTAATCATTACTACCGGCGTGCCAACCACAGCTGAGATGTCCCGTAGAAGATGCGGGAGGTTTTCCTTCAAAAAGTCCCAATATCTTAATGGGAATAGCCTGGGGTAAGGAAAAGCGAAATCGAGGTTCGAAAGATCCAAGAGGGTTATTTCAGGAGCCCGACACAAGAATCCATCACCCCTTACAGTAACCTTAAACCCTTGTCCTGCAAGAGAAGATGCCTTGCTCTGGTCTCGAATGACAGCACAGAGAGACGCTCTTCCTCTGGAGACGTTCCTCCTGATGGTTAGCCGAAGCCAATCGAGTCCCGTCGCCTCTAGCTGTCGGCGAACGGAGAGCAAAGATCTTTGCAAATCCCGAAGGCTTATGTCCACCTTCATCTCAAGAACATCGACTTCTCAGCCAGTAATACTTAATATGTCTGCAACCCTAGCACGGTCAACGGTGAGAAGTCAACGCCTAATTCACTGCATATTGGCGAGTTATCCTCCCGCCGCGGCGTCTTTCATTAGAATTAGTGGACCATGCCTCTGCTCGAGGTTCTACGTCACTCAGACTGTCTCCGATTTGTAGCCCCCTTCACCCACCCCTTTCGGGGCGGGCCGGAAGGCTTTGTGGTTTGCTGGGATCAGTAAATATCGGTTGCGCACCCGAAGTCCTGCAGTTTCTTACGAACGAGGTATTGCCCCGAACCGCCAAATCTTTTGTGAGTGGCGACCAGGTAGTTCGCTCTTGCGTTGGGAAATCCAAGCTCAATGGGTACACGATTGGGAAGGCACTCGTCTTAGTTGACGCTACCTTGCAGAAAAGCAATCTTCGATCCTCTCGAGGTGTTTTCTCCCCGGCTTGCCTGTTCCGCCCTCCCACCGTGCCAGCGTGCCGGGATCAACCCCAAGCTGCTCGGCCAATTCCTTGCGGGAGAGACCTCGCGTTCTGCGATAGACGGCTAGCTTTTCGGCCAGAGAACTTGCCCCAACACAAGGAGAGTACCCCAGAAATCCGATTATTCCCGGCATCATAGGCAACGAAGGGGTGGTTGCGTTGCTTTCCCAGTTCCAAATTGTATCCAGGTTTACACCGATCTGTTTCGCGACCTCCCTTTGGAGCAGTCCGAGGTTGAGCCTCTTCTTGCGGAGGTGATCCCCTAATGTATTCAATGGCTTAGGGTAGGAGTCGGGGAGGGGTCTCGAGCCTTTGAGCACTAAATGGCAGAAAGGCAACGCGGGGGTGCGGGATCAGAGAGGCGATCAGCACCAACACAGCAGGAATTTCGCCGAGGCCCATTTCAGAATCGCACTCTCTGAACGCAGTATTCGGGACGAATGTGGGTGACGCATTTTCGGCGGATATCCATTTTCGTTAGGGTTGCGGGTGCGCTGATTCGGTCTCAGCTCCGGACCCGGCCGGTGAGTGCAACTCGACCCATCGCTCATGCTCTGTCAAAGCATCCTAGGTAGCCTGCCACTCGAAGACGCGATCGTTGTACCAGTTAACTGCGATCGTCAGGCGCTTCCAGATGTCGCTCTCCCGAACCTGATTTGGGGTGCTTTCTCGCCAAACGAGTACCGCCCGTTGGCTAATGGCAGCCGGCTGATAGGCTCCGTCGAAAATCAACAGCACACCAAGGAGATTATGGAGGCGCCCATTCCTCTCCTGGAGCCAACATTGAGCCTCACCCACGGCATCGGATGGCGTACTCAGGTAATTGATGCGAATAAGGACAAGACCAGGTCCCGAACGTTCGATCTGGTCCGCCCCATCCGCGAGGCAATTTCGCACGATTCGGGAGGCTTCTTCACGTGTATCGATCGGGAAGCCGCAGAAGCTGCCTACCGTCGCCGCACCAACAGATTTCTTGCATATGATTCGTATGAGTCCTTCAAGATTCTCTTCGGCAGGAAATGAAGGTGAATTAACGAGCCGTGCCTTGGCTTCTCGAACCATTCCGCCCAGCTCTTCCGCGCGGCGCCATAGCTGCGATCTCTCTCGCTTGTCTTGAAAAAGCTCCCAAGATTTCCGTGTCAACTCGATATGAAAAGGAGCGACCGGACAGGAAGGGTCACCGAACCCGATGATATGAGAATAGAAGTCATACGCCTGGGTATTCCTTGCACTTTCGTGTGGCATTTTTACTTCCATCAGCAAGCCACCCGGACCACCGAGGTCGGTGAGAAGAAAATCCGGGTTTTTGCCACCCTGTCGCCGGAGGGGTTCATACCTGACCGAGAGCTGCGCCCTGACGAAGGCAGCCCAAATAGCGAGTTCAAAGCGTCCACTTTCGTATTGTGCGGCATTACGGAGTTGCCGCAGCAGGCTAGCATGTGACCATGGCTGGACTAAGTGCAGGTCTAAGCCAAGGGCCAAAAGGCTACTTCGGGATGGGACAAATGAATCAACCAAGAGTCCGAATAGAGGCCACTCACGCTTCTTGAGAATTTGCTTCACGACTTTTGGCGGGTAGAGTCCTCGTAAGGCTTGGAATGCATCGGCAATCTCAGCGGGCGACCACGGGGATTGCGCTCGGTACTGTTCACTCTCCCAGAATGGGGGTTCATCCCATCGCCCGGTTTCACCAACGAACTGCAACCACTCAGGAGAATTCCTTCTCATCGAATCGATTCCGATTCAAGCCAGACGTCTCTCGGTAGGTGGGAAGGATAGCCGCCCCGGAGACTGTTTGCGATCACCGAGCGTTGATAAATTCACCATTCCTTGTGGTTGGGAATGAGGGTTCCAGAATCTTGGCTGGAAAGCGGGAGTAGGATGTGCCGCTGTGAGTTTTCAGGAATCCGGCCGGTCACGCCGTTCCGCCCATCCCCCGCCTCCACGACCGCCGGCAGAAGAAGCTCACCCGGAACATCGTCGAGAGAATCTCTATCTGAGAGAACCGATCTTGGCATTTTACGTTGGAAGCGGGGAGGGAAGTGGAGGCCGACGTAATATATCGAGGATTGCGTCAGAGTGTCGCAAGCAGTCAATTCGAGCTGGCTGGCTCGAAATCCTCCCGGGAGTGAACCTCATAAGCCCCGACGAGAAGCGACATGGTGTGGCCCATACCACGATTTGGAGTGCAAATGTGATAGACCTTCCGTAACGGTTCGAAAAAGATTGCCACCACGGCTCCGCGATCGTAAGGATGAGGTTTTCCAACTTCGGCCCGGTAGTACTTCCCTTCATGAGCGTATTCAAGGCGGAAGATGCGGTCAGGGGAAACAACTGCCCCAACCCCCCTGTCCAGGAACTCGCGGATCGTCGCGTGGATCTGCTCCGCGAGCGTTTCGCTCATTGTTTCGGGAATGAAGAACTTCATCAAATCTATTCTCCCACCACGGTTGATATCGCCATCACACCCCGGCGCGTTCGGGACGAGGGGGTAAGCTCTTCGCAAAGAGTATCTCCACTAATGCGAGAGCCATTCAATGAGATTCTTGAGGGCCGCGTAACATCCCGCTGCATCAAATGGACTCGGAGAGATTACCCGAGCCTGCGCGGCTCCAGCATGACGTAGGTTGGTGAAAGCCCGAGCAACCTCTAACTGCAAATGTTGAATAGAATCCTTGTTAATGACACCGAGGCGATGTGCCTCCTGAATCCGGTGTGAGAGATCCCATTTGCGTGGATCCGGCTCACCATTATTTGGCGGCCGGAGATGATTGCCAGCGGCTTGTTTCGCAAGCAGTGCATCAAGGAGGAGTCGGTCACATGCAACACCAGCGCTCATGAAGACCGGATCCCACCGTTCCTGCGCTATCCAGGTCTCCAAATCCCGAATCAAGCGCTCAGCTTCGGTACGTAGGTCGGGGTCGTGCATGAAATTCAAATTGTATTTGAATAGCAGGGAGTCGGTGGTCACAAAGCCGACCGCCGAGTGGCGCCTCAATTCGAAGAGAAGACCCGGCTGTGAGAGGTCTGGGAAGTAGCCGATGACTTGCCATGAAGAGACGCCATCGAACGTACACAACACACACTTCCTACCGCGCAAGCTGGAAATGACGCCCCATCCAGCCGAGGGATGACGCAGGAACATCCACTTCTGACCAGAAACGAAAACATCTGGAGATTCCACATCAACCCTCCCCAGCATTAGGCCTATCAGATCATCCGGGGATGGCTGCTCCGACAACAGGAATAGATGGTCGGGCTCGCCCGAACCCCGTTCAGCGCCGTCCCTTACGATCCAAAGCTCGCGAAGCGGCAACCCGTTCGCGGCTGAATATCCATGACCGGTCGACCGCCAACTCCCAAGGTTATATGGACCGCTCAATATTGTTCTCCCCGTATGAATTAACCTAATTGTGAGCGTGGTGTGGTCTGCGCTCGATCAGGATGAGTTGCACGTTGGTCGTGAGGACCTAATCGCGCTTTCCGGTTATCGACGCCGTGAATCGGAGCGTCTTGCGTCTCGCTCTTCTTCATAATCGTCCAGATTCGAGAGCATGGTCTCGTTTTGCCACCACAGCAGGGAGAGCACGAGTCCTTTGTAAGCCCGAATGGAGTGTTCGTGAACGCTGTATCGCTCAGCCACAGGATGCTCGAACCATGAGGTGGCAAGAATGTCTCCAGAGGCTTCCTCTTTCCTTCCCTTAAGAATGTCATATGCGTATGTGTCTGGGCCTGGTATTTGGGGCCAAAGACCCCTTGTGCCACTACCGAACACGACCCATTCCATTTCCTTCACGTTGTTGCATACAAGCATAGATGGAAATGGGCCGTGTTCAACGAGTCGAATTGCAGTCGCGGTCAAGCTCGTCGTAAATATGTTTGCAAGTTTCCTCACCGTATCGAAGTTGATCTGCCTAAAAGTTACCGCTCTCGGTCTGAACATGAAGTGAGGCATCAGAAGATCGCTCGCATAACGATTTGCCCGCGTTTCTGGATTACTTCCGGACCACTCTTGTATGAAGAGGTTGTCCTCACAGGAGAACAACGACACCTTGCCTCGATCAAACGTCCAATGCCCGAGCTCATGCCCAGCGGAAAAGCGCTGCCTCTCAATTTGGGAGGTGTTATCTACTGTGATGATGGCACGCTCCTCATTGCCAGCAATCCTCGCGGCACAGCCCTCTAGTGGTTTGTACACAATCGTTGCTCCGCAGTGCTGAGCTATGAATCTAAGATCCAGCTCATGCGGTTCGGTGATTCCAAGGTCCTCCAACAGAGCGTCTACGGACGGGAAGGTGGGGGCGCTCATATCTCGGGCTGGGAATCTGACTCCGGGATGAGTCCAAGTGCAATCAGGTCTTCGAGCAGGCTCGCTACGTCGTTGTCTGACAAGTTCTCGAAATCACGGAACTTGGCCGTGAGCATGACTCCTTTTTGCGCCTGTTGCGCTACCAGCAGTTGAAGCAAAGAGCGTTGTTCTTCGGATGAGGGTGGAAGCTGAAACGACCGTTCCTTAAGGCTTTCAACCGCCTTAGCATAATCCTCCTGCGCTTGAACAAGTTTTCTCTTCTGAAAACTCTTCGCGGTACTAACGAACATCTCCTTCAGCTCGGTGGCATTTGCAGCCAAGTCCACCCCGGCGAGCCGCGCATCTTCAAGAATCTCCTCGTCAGGGGCCTCAACGACGGACCGCCCAAGGGCATCGACCAGGGCTTTAAGCTGACGGTCGTAGCGTTCTTTATGGGACATAGAGTGGTTCCTTGCTGGGATCAGCAATGCCGGCCTTCTTAAGGTGTCTGCGCATCCTCACGATGATCGCGTTGTATTCTTTCTGGGAAAAACCCCACAGCTCCCGGATACCGGCTGGATCGTAATTATCGCGGAGGGCCGCGATCACCATCTGCACCTGCTCATCGTCGACAAACAATCCGTCGATCTGATCCAGCGTCTCCTTGTATACGAGCATCTGGGCTGGATCCACTTCGGTTGATCCCCACTCTTCCGCCGGATCTGAGAGTTCGCCGCCTTCATTCTGGGTGATGAGAGCGGACGCCAGAATAGGCTGTTCTGTTGGACTGAGCTGTTTTCGCAACCAGCTGTCCGCGATGCTCTCCATAGCGCGATACAAAAGCCCAAGAAAGCCCACCTTGGCCTTGTCCCACCTCCGAGTCCGCGCAACGAGGCGTATGAAAACCTCATTCAGAAGATCCGAACCGCGCCGATCACCCGCCTTCACCCCGAGACGGAAGACTTGGTAGTCGGCAAATCTGCGTAGGCGATACCATTCGGCTTCCGAGAGCGCTGCTATTGCGCTCTCAATCTCCTCAGGAGTCGCGGCCCTCTCCTCTGGTATTTTTCTCGCCGTTTTTTCGCCCCCTTGATGCAAGTCCCGGTCCAATTGTATCGATTCGAGGCTGCCATTGTCTCTTGCTTCGATTGGACCGGCAATCGACAGGACCGAAAAATATTCTTATTCGATGTCGATGGGGCTTCGATTGCGAGCATTAGTCATTGGCGTGGGTCATTCTTCAGGATGGCCAGCCTATTGGTAAGGAATTACATTACAGATATTTGGAGGAACATCATGCCACGCAGGACCCCCCATGTAGTACCACGGAACGGCAACTGGGCCGTTAAATGTGAAAACACAGTAAGAGCATCATCTCTGCACCGGACACAAGCCGAAGCAATCGCGACCGGTCGGGAAATCGCGCGGGCCGAGCGGACCGAACTCGTGATTCACGGTCGGGATGGCAGAATCCGCGAAAAAGACAGCCACGGACACGATCCGTTCCCCCCAATAGGATAAGGAAAAGCGATATGAATCCAAATTGGAAGAAGACGTTCCGGAAGACACCGGATTCAATTCTTAGAAAAATTGCACGTATCGATGGTGACCAGATCGTTGTCGCTGCCGTCAAAGCAATATCGGCTTCTGAGCTGCACGCCGGCCTGTATCGGCATCTTGAGATGTCCTACGACGCGGAGGGAGCGCAGTTCTCCGAGCGCATTATGCCCCATCCTAGGAACGGTAAGTTCTCCACGTGGAATGCCCAGGGGCGCGAGATCATACGAAAGGACTTGCCGATGGTCACGAAGACCTTCACGCTCGAGGCGCCAAATTTTGGCGACTGGAGCAAAGGTAGCCACGATGTTGACTGGGATCGTGATGTCTATCAACGTGATTTCATCCCGCCGACAGAAACGGACATGTCGATTGCCCTGCTGCAGACGAAGCCTGGTGATGATCCGAGATATATCTTCCGTTTTCGGATTGAACGGCTCCTCGACAAAACCAGCAAAGACTTCCGGGCGGAACTCTTCCGAACCGTGAATCTCCTTCAGGAGAATGTCGGTGCCGTGGATGTGTTTCTAAGCGAAGCCGAAACCGCAGAGTATCTCAAAACGATAGTTGTGCACTGGGATATCCTCCCACCTGGCGATCGGACGGAAATATTGACCCGCGTCCTTTCGAGGTTTCGTGCTCCCAGTGAGGATCTCAGGCAAAAACTCCACTCACGCTACACCCTGCTCGAAACACTGAGGCCCGTGGCTTACATTAGCGGGACAAGTGGGTTTCAGCGTTACTTCGGCGCATTGCTCAAGGACGATCTCGTCGTTTTCGAGAACCTCGAATATGGGAATGCCATTTACGTGATGTTCGAGAACTGGGAAGAGCTGAGTAAGCTGAGTCGACTTGATTTGCTCCGGAACCGCCTGACGGGGTTCGAGCGCATTGTTCACCGCGCCGGATGGGAGCGGGTGTTGGTGCATCTGATCCGTGGCCGCATGGCCCTCGAACCCTATTCCGCTAACAGTCAGGCCATATGCCGAGCAGCTCCGTAATCCCTTCCGCCGGTCTCGCCCCCTCAGGTCAAGCAGGCCACACTCAGCCTTTCGGCCCGTCGCCTTTCCCAAACGGCTGCTCTCAGAGGGGGTTGTCCCCCAACTGTGGAGACCAGCAAGAACGGAGCCGGTTCGGTGTCCTGGCTCACTGGGATGGAGCGTGTCATCGTCCTGTCAGCGGAGGAGCTCTTCGATCCTGTCCAGGAACTTTCTCTCTGGTTTGTGTCTCCCGGCTTCCCAACCAGCCAAGGTCGACGGATCGACACCCAACTCCCCGGCGAGTTGCCGGATTGAAAGGCCCCGGGTCTTTCGAAATAGCGCAAGCTTCTCAGTCAGCGAACCAGCCAGAACGAAGGGGACGTAACCCAGGAAATTGATCACTCTCGGGATCAGGGTCAACGCAGGAGTGGTTGCGTTGCTCTCCCAATTCCAGATGGTGTCCGGGTCGACGCCGATTTGTGCCGCGACCTCCCGTTGAAGCAGTCCCAGATCACGCCTTCTGTTGCGGATGTGGTCACCTAACGTATTCAATGACTTAGGGTAAGGGTCGAAGCGTGGCCTCGGGCCGTTTAGCTCGGCATGGCAGAATGGCAACGCGGGGGTGTCCGTGTGGCTATTTCGGCGATCCGACTCGTGAATGCACCTGCACGATGCAGATGATCCAGCGGTACGTCGCGAAGATCTCGGACCCGCTGATGGACCGGATCGACATTCACATCGACGTGCCCGCCGTCCGGGTCCGTGAGATCTCACGTCCATCCCAAGCCGAATCGTCTTCAGCAGTTCGGGAGCGGGTGGTGAAGGCGCGCCGGGCTCCGCACCAGCGATTCATCATCGAAGGCTCCGAGCATATCGAGTCCCCCCACTTCTCCGAAGCCATCCAATATCGCAGCCTCGACCGCACCTATTGGAAATAATATGCACGCAGAGCCGCGGAGAAGAACTGTCTCTGTTTTAGGCGCACAATGGAAGATTCGTCACACTCGGACCGCGGATCCTGCGAACCGAAACCGCTGCCGTGGCGGCGCTCTCCCTTCTTCAACATCTGCTTGGCGACCCTTCAGTCCCGGGACCGCCAATCTCCTGATTGGCCTCGTCAAACGTTGAAACCCCGCCAATCAGGAGATTGGCGTTCCCGGGCCCGGGCCGGTGCGGCAGAGCCGTGTTGGCCTGCCCTCGGGGGGCCTGACACAGAATAACCAGCCGACTGATTTCCGCAATCGGTGTGACTACAGTCACATCGGACTCGGACTGGCAGGGGAAGGTCCGTGTTACGCTGCCATGCGCGCCGTGTTATGCTGGTTAGGATAAATATGAGTTATGCCGCCGGAGCGGAGGGAGAATCGCATGATCGTTGAGACACATGAATCTCGGCTCCGCGAGCACTGGCCAGCCTATGAACCCACGAGACACATCGAGGGGACGTACGGCCTCGTGTTTGTCCTTGAAGCCAAGGAGAGCAACGTTTCTCCGCAGAGGTTTTGCGTCAAGACTCTGAACCCTGCGAAGCTGAAACCTGGCGGCCGCGACCTGAAGCGCCTGTTTGAGCGGGAGATGAGGCTCTGGCTCAGTATCCCCCCTCACTACCAGGTCTTGCCGGCTCTTGGACTAGAGTTCGCACCCCCTCCTACGGATCTCGCGGGTGAGTTCGAAGTCTTGCCCTTGGTGCGCATGCCTTTCTGCGATGCCAACCTTTCGGCGTGCGTCAGAGGTGAGATCACGATGTCGCCAGTTGATTGCGTCACCACCCTTGCACAAATATGCTCCGGTCTCCAGTGGCTCTACGAACATGGCCTCCAGGGGCATGGCGACCTGAAGCCAGACAACATTCTCCTCAGCGACCTTCGTCAGCGCTTCGCCCTGCCCGATGGAGACGGCTTTCCAAGCAAGGCCCACTACTGGCAAGCGCGCATCGCTGATCTCGGCTGGGCCGATATCTGGACCCAGGGTGGTGGGACGTACCACGCGTGGCGCCCATACCTCGCCCCAGAGCGGTTCCGCAATACTGTGGTGCCGGGAGCGAGTGACATCTTCGCCATAGGTGTCATTGCTTGCGAGCTCTTGTCCGGAAGACACGCGGCGGGCGATGTTACAGAGGTCCTCGCGAAGAAGTGGGATGCTAGGAAGTGGGAAGCATGGACAACCTCAGGACCCAGGCACCTCGACTTCGGCCCGGCGAGCCTACGCGATCTCGTTGATAGGGCGCTAGCTCCAGATCCGTCAGCCAGGCCTTCTGCCTCTGACCTCAAGTCAGCACGCTGTGACATTCTCCAGCAGGAGCACGAGCTGAACCTTGCGCCGCAGCTGTCCGTCCAAGACGACCAAGCCCATGGGTGGGATGTAGCATCCCACGGGTAGTGGGCAGCCGCGGAGATGGCGCGAGTGGGCGCGGCCCAGCTCGATGCTTCGATAGCGGAACTTGAAGAACGACTTGCTGTGCTTGCCACTGGAGTCGACGATCGTTCGGCTGCAAGATGGCTCACGGTTGCAAGGACGCTCCAGCAGTTATTGCGTCGCCGCGGCAACCCCATCGACGCTGCCCGCGTCGCTGTACTCGCTCGCACGACGCTCGACCGTTTGCTGCTGGACGATCGTGGCACTGCGGGCCTGAGCGTAGAAGTGTACGGTGTTGGCAGTGACACACTCGGCATCGCACCTGAGGAGATCGTCTTCGAGTTCGCCCACGAAGCGCTCACGAACCTTCGCGAAACGATGGCAGTCGAAATGAGTGAGCAAGCGCTGCTCGAGACGTACCATGCGCCGATGGAAAGGCTCGTTTCGGTCGTTTTCAAGACGCTCCGCGAGTACTGGTCGCAGAAAGGAATCGAACTCGATGAACGAGCCATCGAGGTGCTGCGCCAGGGGGGCTCGCTTCGTGTGTGGTGGTCCGAATACTGGACACGGAAAGGCTGGCACTCGTGAAGTCCCGCATCCACGGCGGCATAACAACCGGTTGCAGCGGACGGCCCGCTACGCGGCCCGCCGCTGAACCGGAGCGTTAGGCCGGCTGAGCGGGAGCGTTAGCCGGACTCATATGCGGCTTTTCAAGGGCTGATTGAGAGATGGAGTGTGCACGATGGCCAAACTGATCTACGCCGCGTTTACGTCGCTCGATGGTTATGTTGCGGATGAAACCGGCAACTTCGATCGGGCGGAGCTAGATGAGGAAGTCCACGCCTTCATTAACAGCCGCGAGAGGCAGATCGGCACCTATCTCTTTGGGCGCAAGATGTACGAGACGATGGCCGTTTGGGAGACGCCAGATGTGTTTCCCCATCGGACAGCAGCCGTGCTGGAGTTCGCGCCGATCTGGCAGGCGGCTGAAAAGATCGTGTACTCGACGACGCTGCAGACGGTCTCTACGGCCAAGACGCGGCTCGAGCGGAAATTCGAGGCGGACGTTGTACGGGAACTCAAGGCAGGAGCGACCCGCGAGGTTGCGGTGGGCGGTCCGGCGCTCGCAGCGCATGCCATTCGAGCTGGCCTTGTCGACGAATATCACCTACTCATCGCGCCGATCATCGCGGGCAGCGGCAATCCCTATCTGCCAGGCAAGGTCCCCGTGAAGCTCGAACTTCTCGATGAACGCAGGTTCGACAACGGTATGGTTCACGTTCGGTACCGAGCGAAGAGCTGACGATGAGGGTGAGACCGTCCATCTTCGTTCCGGGGTGCCGGCAACAAAGCGTTGCACTTGACCGGGCCGGCAAGTGAACGCAGTACGTTCGGCATGTTGCGCGGCGGGGGGTATAAGGAGGTGGAATTTGCCCATGGATCGAGACCTGCAGGAAGAAGCTAAGCGCCTGATCGACAACATCCCAAGGCTCACGTCCTGGGAACAATTGATGTAAGAGATTTATGCGCGCGAGCTGATCGAGGGTCCGTATCGGATCATCTATCACGTGGTCGAGGACCGGATCGATGTCATCGCCGTGGTGCATAGCGCTCGTGGACGATCTCGTGAAACAGATAGATCGGCGGCGTCCAGAGATCGAGGGCCCGCTCGACAATCTCGATCGCCCGAACCACCCTTCTGATGGTAATTCCTTCATCTCCTGTCGCCTCGCTCGACGTCTTTACATGTATACCGATGCTCTCCCGTTATCATGCCGCACGACCCCAAACAATAGTTTCGGTCCACGGGGCTTTCCCCGCCGCAGGTGTGATTTCCGCGGAGACGGCTCATACCCGCCCGGGCGGCGGAGTGTGCTTCAGTTTCGCGGACGCCACCGACGGTCGAGGTCAATAACAACGCCATGCTCGTGACGAGAAAACATGTCTAGGCCGGAACGCTGGGGCGGGGCCTGTACGTCTATGACCGTGAAACCTTTCGCTGGACTCCTGTCCGGTCAGGCCTGCCGTCGCTGAATGTTACCGCCCTCGCCGCTCAGGGCGGATATATTTATGTCGGGACCGACCATGGAGTCACCCGCTTCCCGGATCGTTCCGGCCAAGATGATCATGGGACCTGACAGAACCAAGCGAATGCGATTCCACCCGGAGACGTGGAGCTGGCTGAAGCCGGTGCTACCCCTGGTGCTCACGCTCGTCTGCCTGGCGGCTCCCAGTGTTCTCGGCGATGCGGGTGTGCTGATTCCATCGAACCGCAAACAACCCGACCCCGAGGTCCTCTCGATCGCCGAGATGGACGTTGAAGTCATCGTCGATAACGGTGATGCCCGGGTTGCAATAAAGTAGATCTTCGCCAGCCATGCCCAGCAGACCCTGGAAGGCAACTACCTATTCTCACTGCCGGGCCGGGCCATCGTCTCCGACTTTGCGGTATGGGACGGCGTCACCCGGATTCCGGGTGTGATCCTTGAACGCCGGCGGGCGGGCGAGGTTTACCACCGGCTGCGCTGGCAGGCCCTCGATCCCGGACTGCTTCAGATGGGCGAGCCTGACGCGGATGAAGCGCGGAAAACCACCGTCTTCACCGCTCGAATCGTCCCCATTCCCGCCTGGGGGACAAAGCGGCTGGAGATCGAGTACCACGAGATGATTCCGGTCGAAGAACTCGAGGCCTTCTTCGCCCTGCCTTTGAGGCCTGATGTCTATCAGACACAAACGATCGGGCGGCTATCGATCCGGTTCGAGCTAAGGTCGCAGCATGCCATCAGCGGCTTCGAGGAAGTCGGCGGCCTTTACCCCCTGCAGATCCAGGAACGTTCTCCACATCTCATCCGTGGAGGCTTCGAAGGCCGGAATATGAATCTGACCGAGGATTTTGCCGTTCGCTATGCCTTCGACGGATCTCGGGCCGATACACTCGAGATCTCCACGCATCGGAACATCAGCGAGGACGGATCGGATACACCGGGCGGCGACCGGACCTCGGACCGGGGCGCGAATTCCAGGACTGAGGGGGAGGCGACATCCGGTTTCTTTCAGGCCTCGGCACTGCTTGCGATGCCGAATCAGGAGTCGACCACGGCTTCCGGCGGTACCGGGCAGGCAAATGGACGCCCGCGCACGCTGATCATCCTGTTCGACGCGTCGCTCTCGATGCAATGGGAGAAACTGGAGCGCAGCTTTCAGGCGCTCGGAGCCCTGCTGCGCTCGCTCCGACCCTCCGACCGCTTCAATCTGCTTTTGTTCAATTCTGAGGTGATACCGTTCAGCGAATCCGTCGCTGCGGCCGACACCCCCACCATCGATCGCGCACTTCAATTCGTGGCATCCAGCCGGCTTCGGGGGGAACGAATCCCGAGCTGGCCTTCGATCACGCCTTCCGGCAGTTGACGTCAAACGATGCGGAGAAGTATCTGGTGCTCCTCAGCGATGGAGGGGCCACGCGCGGGTCGCTGCAAACCGGGAAGATCGCCGCCAGGTACGCCGCAGGATTTCAGCGGCTCGCGGAGAACGCCCGGCCGAGGACTTATGTCTTCGCCGTCGGGGACGATGCCAACATTCCGCTGCTGCGCGTGCTGGCCCGTGACGACGGCGTGCTCGAATGGGTGAGATCCACGGAACCGATCGAATTCAAGCTCAACGCGTTTCTGTCCAAGATCGGCCGAAGGCCGATTCAACAGTAGCGCCTCCAGACGGACCCGGCCTCAAACTTCGACATGGTCTACCCGTTGGAAGACAGCCGGTTCTCCGGGTCCATGGCTTCCTGGGTAGGCCAATATCGCCGGCCGATGCCGGCGGGCACGTTCACGATGCAGGGCGTCAGGGACGGCCGCCCGCTCGCGTTGCGCGCCCGGGTGTCGCTGCCAGGCGAGAACCGGGACCACCCCCAGCTTCCGCGAACCTGGGCCAAGGCCCGCGTGGACGCACTGATCGAAAAGATCGAGCGGGAGGGCGAGGACCAGGCCAGCGTCGACGAGATTATCCGGCTGGCCCGGAAGTATCGGTTCGTTACGCCTTACACTTCATTCCTCGCGGCGCCTCGGTCTCTTCTTCGGCCCCGGGTCATCCGGCCCGGCGACCCGGTTCTGAGGGTCAGAACCGACGAGTCGATCGTATCGGTGGTGGCGCTGTTCCCGTTTCCCCTGAGCAAGAAGCTCCGGTACCTGCCCCACGAACGGATCTGGCAGACCCGCTTCCTGGCTCCGGCAGACATGACCGACGGAACCTACGACGTTCGCTTGCTGCTGAGGGATCGGGACGGCCGTGTCTATCGCGAGTCGAAGAGTTTTGTGATCGCCAGTACACCGCCGATGGTAAGGGTAAAGCTCGATAAGAGCAGGTACCGCCGAGGAGAAACGGTTCAACTTCGGGTCAGGGCCTCGGAGCGATCGCGAACGATCACGGCCCGGATGTATGGCGTACCCGCGGTCGCGCTGCGCTGGGATCCGGGGGCCGGCGTCAACATCGGGCGACTGGTGCTGCCGGAGGATCTGCCCGCGGGGACCTATCGCTTGAACGTAATTGCCGAGGACATAGCTCACAATATCGGCAGCCAGGAGGTGTCGATTGAAGTGGTTCCATGACCGGGATCGTGCGGTCAAGCCGGTGCTGCGTCGGCCACTGGTCGCGGCACTTTCCCTATTCGTCCTATGCCTGCTCGCCACGGCGGTTCGAGCCGATCTCCCGCCCTGGCTGCAGCATCTTGAAGCCGCAAACCCGTTGCAGGCGGTTTTTTCAAGCTGGCAACATTGCCGTCGGGTCCCGTGCTCGTTCGGCGCCCGCCGGCAGAGTCCGCACCCATGATGGATGAGCTGATTTCCCGAAGTCCATCCGATGCCGGGCTGCTGGCCATGCGGGCGCACGTGAACGAGGAGCGGCTCGACCTGAGCGCGGCCGATGCCGACTGGCAGAGGTACGCCAAGCTTGGCGTCGATCCGGGCGAGGGTTTCCTGGGTCTGGCGGACTTCTATCATCGACAGGTTCGCCCGCTGGACGAGGTCCAGGCCTTGTCGGTCGTCGCCCAAGCGCCTGACCTGCCGGGCGATCGTTTGAAGCCGGTAGCGGAGCGCCGATCCTGGCTCGCGTTCCAGCGTCAGTTCTCCGGGATCGCGGCGAATGCGCTGCCGTCCGAAGTGGCAAGACGTCAATATGAGGCGTGGCTGAAGCGAAATCCGAAGGAACCTAAGCCCTACATGGAGTACTTCGATTTCCTGCTGGCGTCGGAGGACTTCCCGGGCGCCGAGGCGCTCCTGGTTCGATATCAGGATGCGTTTCCGAAAGAGACGACGTTTCCGGTTCGGGCTCGCGCTTCGATTGCCGGGCGGCGAGGCACGCCGGAGGAAGCGCTCCTCATCTACGACCAGGCCTACCGGCCGCTCTGGCCGCCGGAGCTGATTCGGGACTATTTTGCGCTCCTCCAGCAGCAGCATGGTCTGCGGGCGTTCCTTGACCATGCGCGGTCCGCCCTGGCCAGGAATCCCGACGATTTCTACGGGCCACGCGTGCGTTCTACTATTACCAGCAGTCCGCGAACCTCGAGGCGGCCGGACGGGTTCTGACCGACTATCGCCTCGGCAAGGAATCGAGGGGGGCCGCATGGACGGCGGATGAACTGCTTACGCTGGCCAGGCTCTCGCGAGAGATCCACGGCTACAACGAAAGCGCACGTTATTATTATGCGTTGTATAGCCTGCCCGGAAGCGCTCGCGATTCTTCGAATTCCTGTCGAGCCAAAGGCGGCTTGAGACCGAACTTCGCGCGATCCAGGCATCGCAGCGCGCGGCGCCGGAGAGGCGGGAATCGGTCGTCAACTCGGGATTGAACCCGGCCTCGCTTCAGTTCGCGGCCGAGGCGGAAATCTGGCAGTCGCACTTCGAAGCTTCCGCAGTTCATCTCTCCAGACTTGCGGATGAATTCCCGACCGATCGCGCCATCGCTCAACGGGCCGCCGCGGTGCACCGATCGCTGGCCGCTTTCCAGCCTGGGGAAGCGGCTGTCGCCGTCGGAATCGAAGCGAACCTCCTCCGCGGCGAACCCGGTAATCGATCCACGCTTATTCGCATCGGCGAGATCTACGCCGATCAAGGGCAAATCGATCGCGCAGGGAGACCGGAAACTCTCCCAGGCGGCGATTTCGGCCCGGGGCCGGTCTCTTCCCCCGGTTTGGACCCTGGCCTACACCGCGCTCGCGGGACTCTATTTTCAACACTGGGCGCCGGAGGTGACCGATGCTTTCGCCGCGGCGCTGGGACCCTCCACCATTGGTGAACGGATCGGGAAACCCGTCGACCGTGCCCGTCAGCTGGCAGGCGACCTGTGGTTCTATTACGGCTCGCGTTACGGGGAGTATTTGAAGGCGACCGGACAGCCGGATCGCGACGCGTATCTGGCCTCCGAAATCGAAGGCACGCCGGCCCAGGCCGGTGCGTACTTCAGATTGGCAGAGTGCTATCGTGAATACGGTGATTTCGACCGCGCGGTAATCGACTACGAACACGCGCTGGAACTCGACCCGTCAAGCGTGGAAGCTCTCCTCCGAATCGCCGTCATACGATGGGACCAGGGGCGGAGGGCGGAAGCCGAATCCCGATTCCAAACCGCCCTGACCGTGCTGGCCGAATTGCAGGACCAGCGGCACGTCCCGGAATCCTTCTGGGGCACGGCGCGCTCCACCCTGGAACTTATTGGAGAACGAAAGCTGTTGCCGGAGTTGCGACCGGCGATCGATCGATTGGTCCAAACCTATGTCCGGCGAAACGGAAGCTATCGGGTGGAACCGATGCTGCGCGGCATTCTTGCGGCCGCCGGAGCGCCGGACGGGGTGAGGTGGATTCTCGATCTTGCGCGTGCCGCGAACGATCAGACCGCGTTTCTCGATGGACTCACGGACGCGGCATGGATCGCCATGCCGGAACGGGGCCTTTGTTACACCCGAATCATCGAAGTGGCCGCGCAGAAGGTAGCGGAATCACACGGCGAGGCCCGTGAGCTGGCCAGGGGCGAGCTCTATCGGTTACAGCTGAAGTGCGCCCGGTACTACCTCGACCAGAACGAACCACGGCTCGCCCGGCTGATGCTGGAGTCGGTCCCGGACCAAGTGCGCGCCTCCCGGAGGGGTGAAACAGCCCCGATCGAAGTCGGGATTTCCGTCCGGGAAGGCAGGTTGACCGAGTTTCTCGAAGGTTACCGGCGCGAGCACGAGAAAGCGTCCGCAGATACCACCTTCCTGCTGATGCGGGCGCGCGATGGCAGTCTGATCACCAGCCGGTGGGACGATCCGGAGCGTCCCCTGCCTCTTGGATCGCTTTTGAAGCCCTTCGCCGCCCTGGCCTACGGTGAGACTCACGCCTTCGACTACCCCCAACTCCTTTGCAGGGGGACGGCAGATCAATGCTGGCTGCCCCACGGACATGGTCGCGTGACTCTCGATCGGGCCCTGGCCCATTCATGCAATGCCTATTTCCACGTCCTTACGACACAGCTGAACGGAGACACGATGTCCGCGGTCGCGCGCCGGTTCGGATTGGGGAACCGTGACGCGGGGGTTTCGGCCGGCGCGTTCATCGGGATGGGTAAGGGATGGAAAGTTGCGCCGATCCGAATCCTTGCAGCCTACTGTGAACTGGCGAAACGCCGGGGGGAACCCGGCGTTTCCGAAATCGTACGCGGCCTTTCGATTTCGTCACGACAGGGAACCGGACGGGCAATCGGTGACGCGCTTCCAGGATTGGACCTGCTCGCCAAGACCGGCACCGCTCCCTGCACGCACCTCCCGAACGAACCCGGGGACGGTGATGTTGTTGTTCTTTACCCTTCGGATGGTTCGGGCGTCGCCGTACTGCTTCGCGCGCATGGTGTCCCCGGCGCTCAAGCCGCTTCCCTCCTGGCCGAGATGTAGAGGCCGATAGTTGGTCGCGGGCATTGACTCATGCATAGATTCCGGCAATATTTATATTAGGGCGCGTGTGCAATTCTCATGCCTGCGGTCGTCTCCGGCCTGACGATGGCCGCCTCCGGGGGGAGCGGCAGCGTAGATCGGACATTACGAGTCGGCGTATTCGGTCTCTTCAAACCGGTTCGATTGGAGCTTCAAGCGGGCCCGCTCCCATCCCTGTTGCTTGAGGTGGGCGAGGAGCAGATTCTCCTGGAGGGCGCACAGCGCGCTCAATTCCGGTTACACGGTACCTCGCTCGAATGCCGTATCCGGGAATATGTGATTCTCTCCCGGTCCATTCGCGCCGGTGCCCGTGGCGGCAAACCGGCCCGGTTCCTGCTCTCCGTGCCCGGCAGGATCACCCGCAACTTTTCCGGAACTCTCCAGCTCACCGCATCGAAAGGCATACTCGTTCCCACCGTCATCATGGATGCCGAGATGGCCACGGGATCGGCGGCGATGGCAGAGAGTTCTCCCGATGTAGCCGATGAAGCCTTAAGAGCCCAAGTGGTGGCCACGCGGTCCTACTATTTGGGCGCGCCAGCCCGTCATTTGGATTTCGATTTCTGTGATACGACGCACTGCCAGCTTCTCCGCGAGCCGCCCGACCATGAAAGTCGGTTTTGGTCGGCCGTCGCTTCGACGCGTGGACTGGTGTTGGCTTATGCGAACCGGATTGTTCCCGCCCGATTCTCCGCGAGCTGTGGAGGCCGCACCACCACACTCGCAGCAATTGAATTGCGGTCAGACGGTTATCCCTACTTCGCCGTAGATTGCGCTTACTGCAAGGCTGGAGCCCGCCACTGGGAGCGGCGCTGGAGCTTAGGGGAGGCGGAATGGTTGCTGAAGCAGCCGATTTCCGAGGCATGAAGGCTTCGAATGGGCCGTGCCTACGGTTGGGATGCCCTGCCGAGCAATCATTACCGGGTCTCCCGCCAGGGCGACGCCATTCTTGTCCGAGGGAGCGGGGCCGGACACGGTCTGGGATTATGCCAGGCCGGCGCAGCAGCGATGGCCCGGGCAGGCCACCGATTCACAAAGATCCTCGAACACTATTTCCCGAATACCGAACTGACGGCGCTTCGTCCTTAGCAGGCCGGGCCGCCGACGAATCACATCACACCTCGATCATCCCCGCGGAGTACGGCGGCCGAACGGGATCCACCCAGCCGTGCCGTCGGCTACGATGTGAGGGTATTCATCGTTTTCCCCCGGCGAGTTTGGCCGATTCAGGGAGACCGCGCAACCTGAGCATCGCGAGCACACCCAGAAATGGCCCAGGCGCCAGAACGATGAACGCATAGTGCCAGCCCACCTGCTCGACCAGGTGTGGGATCAATTCGATGGAGAGCGCGGTGAGAAGGAATCCGATGCAGGTCTGAATCGTCAAGGCCGTGCCCACATAATGCGGATGAGCCAATTCCGTGATGCATGTCGAAAACTGTGCCGAGTCCGCCACCACCGTAGCACCCCAGATTCCCGCCACCGTGAGCAGAATCCACGGATCCGATTGAAACACGGCTCCAATCAACAGGCAGCAGAGTCCACTGATGGCCATAGCGCCGGACGTGACCGCCGTGCGGCCGATGCGGTCCGCCAGCAACCCCGCCCCGACACACCCCAGGCCGCCGGCGCCGAGCACGAAGAAGGAGGCCGCCTCGGCCAGGTCCGGAGCGCGGCCGGCAGCGGCGAGACTTGCGCGAATCATGACCGGAGTCCATGTCCACATCGCGTAGAGTTCCCACATATGGCCGAAGTAACCGAAATTCGCGAGTCGCAGGCTTGGGGTTCCCAGAATCCGTTTGACTTGGTGGATATCGAAGCGGGCTCTGGGCTGGGCGTACGGACCATCGCGGACGAAGAGAAAAACCAGCAGGCCCCCCGCCCCCGCCAGCAACGACGTCAGCAGGATCTTCTGACGCCAGGCGGTTCCGCCCGCGGCATTCAGGAGGTATGGCGAAGCCTTGCCCAAGGTCAGCGCCCCGACCAGGACCCCCATCGCCATACCCCTCCCGCGGCGAAACCACGTGGCCATGATCTTCATACCTGGCGGATAGACCCCAGCCAGGCAGAATCCGGTCAGGAATCGCAGGGCAATCGCCGTGTGAGCGTCCCGGGCCATCACGGCCAGGCCGGCGTTGATCACCGCGCCGGCGATCGAGGACCAGACAAAGAGGTGCCGGGTATTGATTACGTCGGGCAGATTGAAAATCGCGCTCAATAGGGTTCCGGCGACGAATCCAATTTGAACCGCGAGCGTCACCCAGGCCGCTCCGGAGGAGGAAAGCTGCCACTCCTTGAGGAGCGCCGGCAGTACCGAGGAGGCGCTGAACCAGAGGCTCATGCCCAACAATTCGCCGGCGGATAGAAGAAGCAGCGCACGCCAGCGCGCGTTCGAGGGTGGATCCGGGATCGGTTCGGTCACGTGCGGATCACATGATAGAATCCGGCGCCGTTGAACAACATCGCCTTCATACGGGGATTCAATCGGATGAAATGGAACACGAAAGTCATCGTGGTTGCACTAGGGCTCTCGCTCCTGTCCTTGCTCTCCACCGCAGCGGTTTCAAGGGAAGGAGCACGCGTGACGATCACCATACTCGGGACGACCGATCTCCACGGCCATATCTACCCGTTCGATTACTACGCCGACCGTCCGGCCAATCGTGGGCTGGCCAAAGCTTATACCATCATCAAGGAGATTCGACGAACCCAGCCCAACACCCTCCTCATTGACAGCGGGGATACAATCCAGGGCACTCCGTTGATCTATTACCACAACCGGATCAAGCCCGAACCTCCCGATCCGATGATGCTGGCCATGAGCTATATGCGATATGACGCCATGTGCGTCGGAAATCATGAGTTCAACTTCGGACTTCAGATCATCGACAAGGCGAGGCGCGAGTGTAATTTTCCATGGTTGTCTGCCAATACCTATCGTATTTCCAACGGATCAGGCTACTTCACACCCTACCTCATTCGTGAGGTGGGCGGCGTTCGCGTGGGGATACTTGGATTGACCACGCCTGGTATTCCGACGTGGGAGAACATCACCAACTATCCCGATTTGACCTTCCGCGACGGCGTATCGGAAGCCCGAAAGTGGGTGGCGATCCTGCGGGGAGAGATGCGTTGCGATGTCGTCGTCGTGGCCTCACACATGGGGCTCGACCGGGATCCGAGGACCGGACGTCTCTTCAACCAGGCGCTTGAGGGTGAGAACGCCGCCTTCCAGATCGCCACCTCGGTTCCTGGCGTCGACCTGGTGTTCATGGGCCACACTCACCGAAGGGTGGATGAGGAATTGGTCAACGGCGTGTTGCTGACCCAAGCCAATAAATGGGCGGAACACGTGGCCAGGGCGGATATCGAACTCGTCCAGGATATCGATGGCCGGTGGAAGATTCATGCCAAGCACAGCCGAGCCATCGCCGTGGATGATCAGATAATGGCTGACGCCGAAATCCTCCAGCTTGCGGAGCCCTACCACCTTGAAACGCAGCAGTGGCTCAGCAAGCGGATAGGCCAGATTGATCGGGAGCTGGATGGCCGCGCTGCCCGTACAAGCGACCATGCGCTGCTGGACCTCGTCCACCGGGCGCAGCTGGAGTATGGCCACGCCGACGTATCCCTGGCGGCGATGCTCAATCCTGAACTGAGGATGCCGGCGGGCCCGGTTACCGTCCGACAGATTGCTGCGCTTTACATTTACGAGAACACGCTGGTCACCCTCGAGCTTACTGGAGATCAGTTGCACCGGGCCCTGGAGCACGCGGCGGGGTATTTCAATGACTACCGCGTGGGTATGTCATCGAGGGAACTGACCAATCCGGAATTCATCGGTTACAACTACGACACCGCGGAAGGCGTCGAGTACGAGATCGACCTCAGGCGACCTCGAGGCTCCAGGATCGTCAACCTTCGCTATCGCGGCCGTCCCCTCAAGCCGGATGAGAAGCTGCGGGTCGTAACCAATAATTACCGCGTGAACGGGGGTGGAGGCTACACCATGCTCAAAGGGGCCAAGGTGTTGTACCGTTCCAGCGACGAAATCAGGAACCTCATCATTGAATGGGTTGAAAAATACAACGGATTCCCATCCGAGCCGAGTAGGAATTGGCGGTTACTGCCGGCGGGGTTACCGGTGGGATAGTTCAACTTAACCGGGGAAACAGATGAATCGAACCGTCCCGTTCGTGCGGGCCCATCATCCGGGCGGGTTCGGCACGCCTCAAGGCTTATCCCGGATCATTCCCGAGGCGGACAGACCCGAGTCGCCACTTCCGATTTTCATTAGTGGTCTCCGTGTCTCCGGGATCGTGCACCGGTTGTCAGAACTGGGCGAAGTCGAAGTGCCGGAGCTACGGCTCGGGTCGAACGAGAACCAGATTCAAATCGATTCTGTCGGAGGCGGTCAGCAAAGCGCTGAAAATCAGGATAATCTTTTGAACTGATTTCACGGCAGAAGCCCGACCGTAAGGGAGGGCTCTGGAGCTCCGCGTAGGTTGAGCTTCTGAGCCCTTGCTGACGCGCGGGCTTCTGCCTTGACGTCGACGCCCCACGGCGCTGCACTGGTGCCCTTGCTGACGCGCGGGCTTCTGCCTTGACGTCGACGCCCCACGGCGCTGCACTGGTGCCCTTGCT
>JACQTD010000126.1 GCA_016210985.1 Acidobacteriota bacterium | reverse complement strand
GGTCCGCAAGGCCGGCCTTGAAAGGCCGGCCTAAATTCAATGGCCGCTATGCGGCCCCTTCACCTCCCTCCTTGACTTCACACTTTTTTTTGGAGAAGAGCCCTTTTTTGCTACAGGTCGAGGAATAATCGACGCCTTAAACCGTTTGTAGACTATAAGAGGACGATTACGAGCTTGGCGAAGAGGATTAGATTCTGAATCATCACCTCTTGAGGAACGTGAGTTTACGGTTTCGGTTCCCACGCGCCCTGAAGGCGCAGGGGTTTTTTCGTGAATAAGTTTCTCAAGACAAATGTCGAATATCCGCGGCTCTGGACTTCAGTTCCCAGTGCCGCGCATCACTTTCACCAACTTTGAATCAACCAGGAAGGAGGAGACAAGGTATGGCCATTATCACCTTGAAAGTTAACGGTCAAACCGCCACCTTGAACATGGATCCGACCGCGCCGCTCCTCTATGCGCTCACTGATGAATTGGCGCTTAGAGGACCGAAGTTTGGGTGCGGATTGGGCCAGTGCGGTTCGTGCACCGTTATTATCGAGGGCGAAGCGATTCGCTCCTGTATCACCCCTGTTTCCACGGCGGAGGGGTTTGAAATCACCACGCTTGAAGGACTGGGTACGCGGGAAAAGCCGCATCCGATTCAGGAGGCGTTCATTGAGGAGCAGGCCTTCCAGTGCGGAATTTGTGCGAGCGGGGTAGTGCTCCAGGCGAAGGCCTTTCTGGATCAGAACCCGAGGGCTACACGCGCCGAGATCGAGCAAGCCATGGATAGCGTGCTGTGTCGTTGTGCCGTGCAATACCGGCAGCTGAACGCGATCGAAAAATATGCCCGGGAGGTGAGAGCATGAAGACCAAAAACTCGATCAAGAGCATGGAGAGATCCATGACGCCGGAAGCGCTAGCGGCACTGGAGAATGCTGGATTTTCGCGCAGGAGCTTTTTGAAGGGGACGGGAGCGCTGATCGTGACTTTCAGCGTGGCCGATGTGGCCGGTAATGTCAGCGCATCGTCGGGCGCCGCGGCCGCCGCTGGCTTGGCGCAGGCCACAGATCCCCGTTGGGCGGTGGACTCCTGGGTGGCCATCGCCGAAGATGGGAGCGTGACCGCGTACGCTGGAAAAGTTGAGCTCGGTCAGGGAACCTGGACCGTGGAGCACCAGCTGGTGGCCGACGAGCTCTATGTTGACCTCAGTAAAGTCCGAGTCATCATCGGTGACACGGGCATACCCACTCCCGACCAGGGCACCACGGCCGGCAGCCAGTCCCACCCCACACTTTTTGCTCCTGGGAACCGTGCCGACAGCATGCGCCAGGCCCTGGCCGCGGCTCGCGAAGAGTTGCTCAGGCGGGCTTCCGAAAAGCTGGGTTATGCTGTGGATCAATTAACCATCAATGACGGCGTAATCTCCGCCAAGTCCGATCCCACCAAGAAGGCGAGCTATGCCGAGTTGATCGGAGGCCAGAAATTCAACATCATTCGGAGCGGGGACGTGGAAGTGAAGATCAAGGATGCGCGAGACTACACCGTTCTCGGAACATCGGTGCCGCGCTTTGACCTCCCGGACAAAGTCTTTGGCACGTTTGAGTACATACACAATGTCCGCATGCCAAGCATGGTGCACGGCCGGGTTGTCAGGCCGCCGAGAATAGGCGCCACGCTGGTGAACGTCGATGAGAGTTCAGTGAACAGCGTTCCCGGTCTGTTGAAGGTGGTGGTCCGGGAGAACTTCGTGGGCGTGGTTGCCGAGAAGCAGTGGCAAGCGATTCAGGCCGCAGAAAATTTGAAAACAACCTGGACCGAGGGCATCACGCTGCCTAAACACGCCGATTTTTTCTCACATCTCCGAAATGATCCTGTCAGACGCGAGACGTTAATCGTTGACTCGAAGGATGTGGATCAGAAGATTGCGACTGCGGCCAAGGTCATCACCGCCACTTACCTCCACCCCTATGACATGCACGGCTCGATCGGGGCATCCGCAGCGGTGGCTTATGTACGGGGTGACAAAGCGACGCTTTACACGGCAAGCCAGAATCACTACGGGCAGCGAAGCACATCGGCCATGATCCTCGGCAAGCTGCTTGGTCTGAGCGGCGCTGTACCCCTCGAGAACGTGCGTTCAATCCAGGTGCACGGTTCCGGCTGCTACGGGATCAACGGCGTTGAAAATGCTACTTACGACGCGGTGGTTCTGTCGCAGGCGGTAGGCCGACCTGTGCGGGTGCAGCACACAAGAGCGAATGAGCATCAATGGGAGAATTACGGACCAGCGCACATTCATGAGGAGCGCGCAGGGTTGGACGCACAGGGCAATATCATCGCCTGGGATATCAATCACTACGCCCCGGGGTTGGGCGGCCGACCGGGTGGCAGCCAATTCGGTGGAGGAAGTCCGGGCAATGTCATCACGGGTCTCCTCCTTGGCTTTTCACCTCAGGCGTTTACACCAAGAACGACTCCGCCGGATCCCAACGTTCCTAACGCGGTCTTCGGGAATGGCAGCAACCATGTGCCGCCGTATATGGCAGCCTGCCTCTCCGGCAATTGCCAGGGTCAAGGAAACATCAAGAGCGAGAGGGTCCATATCATCAACTCGAAGTCGTTCTTCTGGACAGGACCCCTGCGGGCTCCCAACCGGCTCGCAAACACATTCGCGCATGAGAGCTTCATGGACGAGGTGGCCGCGGCCGTGAGCGCCGATCCGGTTGAGTATCGTTTGCGTTACCTAGTCGATACTCGGCAGAGCGATGTCCTCAAGGCGGCGGCAAAGGCGGCCAACTGGGAGACCCGTCCGTCACCGAAACCGGGCAATGCGCGCACCGGCGTAGTGACCGGTCGAGGCATCTCCACGGTGCTGTATGAAGGTGATAATGGATACGTCGGACTGGTTGCGGAAGTGGAGGTCAACCAGGACACCGGAGTCGTTCTCGTCAAGCGATTTTACATCGCGGCCGATTCCGGTCCAGTCTCCAACCCGGATGGCTTCAAGAACCAGAACGAAGGCGGGGCGATCCAGGGAATGAGCCGGATGCTGATGGAAGAGGTGACCTGGGACGACCATCAGATCACTTCAATCGACTGGCTTACCTACCCGATCTACCGGTTCAGCTCCGGGATTCCTGAGATCGTCAATGTCCTGATCGACCGGCGTAACTCGGATGGGTTATTCTTCGCCAATAAACACATGGGCTCAGGGGAGGTCTCGATCACGGCGGTCGCCGCCGCGATTGCCAACGGGGTCTTCGATGCCACGGGCGTCCGAATCCGTCAAATCCCGTTCACACCCGGGCGGGTGCTGGCTGCGATTCAGGCTAGAAACGCGGGGACGGAAGTTGCCTCTGCCATCCGCGTTCTCAAACCCGAGGAAGTGATGACGCCCCCGATGGGCTCCAACCCTTGGCTCGATCTCGCTTAAGACAACTGATCACCTGAAGTCTCTCGCCCGCTGCGCACCCCGGCGCAGCGGGTTTTTTATGATTGGTGCGCGCGGCAGGGCGCACGCACCAGGTCTGGTCTCCTTGACAGGATTGGCTTGCAACGACACAGGGCCGCTTCGGCGGAGAGGGAGCCGCCACGACGGAATTGAGTTGCATTAGCGATGAGCGCTCGCTGAGGGCGGCCATTCAGGACGCCCGGCCCGACGACACGATCGCTGTTGACGCGGGCGGGGATGCCTAATCAGGAGCGCCAAGGTTCCCAGGGCCAGCGCGAGCGGCCTAAACAAGAACCCTGACCCAGCACTGGAAGTTCGGCCTTTCACGATTCATCCTCCTTGGACCGCGCTACAGTCGGCGCGGTTGGCCGTGAAGCTCAGAGGAAGCAGTCGCCGCTCAGCGGAATCGGGGCACAAAGCGGCGACTTCGTCAGACAGTCCTGCTCAGGAGTGGTCACGAAGCTCAGGAATCCATGCTCTGGACCTGGCATGCCGACGGTACACTTGAACAGCACGGTGACCCTCAGGGATCCGCCCGGAGCCACATTCGCCGGGAGCGGTGAGCTGGTGCTCACTACCGTGAATACCGGGTTGCTGGAATTGATCGCACTCACCATGAATGGCCCGTTGCCCGTATTGGACAGGGTCACGGTTAAGCTGCGACCGTCACTGGTGTCGAAGCCCAACGACCTCGGGCTGGCGACGCACACCGGCCGGACGCAGACGCACTCTATACGGGAAGGTATCCTGGCGCGGATGATCTCGCCGAGAAGGACCTTGGTCTCAAATGGGCGTATGTTGGCCACCGAGAGGCACGGAGAGCAGAAGGTCAGCGTGAAGGTGAAGCTCCCGCCCGTATACGGATCGACGAAGAAGGACTGCGGTTCAACATCGGTGGCGGCTGTGCTGAAATTCCGGTCGAGCTCCAGCGTCAGTGGGACCGGCAGATCGAAGTCTGGGAGGGCGCTGAGTATGACATTCTTCAGCGCGAAACCGTTTGAGGGCGGGGGGCAAACGATCGGGGTGCCCTTCCGGATGTCAATCGTCCCATCGCCATCGCAATCGATGTCGTGCCGTGCAATCGCGCCCGTGGCCGAAGCGATCTGCCGCAATCTGCCGGCGATGTCCGCGGCCCCGACGCCCGGCCTGGCGCCGGCGGCGATGCTAATCACCTTGATCCCCTTCGCCCGGAGCGCGGCGATGGTATCAGCGAAACTCGGGCCAGGATAGCTGAGGCCGAATTCCGGGTCGCTCGCGTTGTGGAACGTTCTACCGGTCACGAGCACGATAACCTTATCGACATCAATGTTCTGTCGGAAACGAGTGTGCGGTCCCGGTGGAACGTCCGCGAAGATGCCGGGCTGGTCCTCTCCCGGGCCGGTGGCTGCTTCGAAAAGGGCAGGCAGTTGGGACTCGGGAACATCGGCGCCGTCCCCGGTAATGATGCGGTGGAACGCTTCGACCATCCGCTGCCGATTCTCCATCGTGACCTGCTGCAAATCGATCTCCCGCCGGTGAGCATAGCCCCCGAACTGGCCGAAGGGAGGAATCGGCTCGTTCTTGAAGTTTCCCACTCCCAGTCGGACATCCGCTCGCAGGGCCAGCAGTTGGTCGACAAACTGGTTTCCGGATTGGATGAACTTCCGGATCTCATCCGTGAAGCTATTTGAAGCATCGACCAGAACGTATATGTCCAGGGGTCTGAAAATCCTCGGCGCGACCGTGATGGTGAGAGGAGTCGTGCGGCAGGTCGTTTCCGGAATCCTGATATTGATCTCCGGTGGATCAACATTCATGGTCGGGCTATCTCCCGCCCCTCGCGCGGTCATGGCCGAAGATCCGCCCGTCGTTAATAAGGATATCCCCCGTGCATGAACCACGATAAGATCGCTTGCCTGGTCATTATCGAGGTATCCAGGGACCGCCAATATGGGGCGGTCCTCGACCTCGGTCACCCTCTCAATACCGAGAGTTCCCCGGCGTTCGCCAAGGAAGACGGCGACCTGCTTGGATTCGGTGCGAACCACCACCAGGTCATCCACTTGGTCCCCATTGATGTCGGCCGTCGCCAGATTGCTGGCCGTCGCTCCGGCGTGGATTCGCTGTCGCTCGGCTAACTGCCCAACCTGGTCAGCGTCAAAAAGGACGACCTCCTGGGTGATGCCGTTCAGAACCGCGATCTCGTTGCGTACGTCTCCGTTGAAGTCCCCGGTGACGCTGGCGATGGGCGAATCATCGAGCGCGATTTCGGTGAATCGCTGGAACGGAGCGGAACGAGCGCCGAACATTACGGTAATCAGGCGCTCTGAAACGACCACCAGATCGGCGAAGGAATCGGAGTCGATATAGCCCGCATCCACGCGCACGGGCGCCCCCTGGAGCCGCGCCTTGATCCGCGAAGGATCGACGGCCAGCGTCCTGGGCTTGAACTCCGTCAGCGTGCTCGAACCCATCGGTTGAAGCCAAGCCACGTCCTGCCACAATAAGAGCTCGGCCTGGTGGCCGTTGCCGAGCAAGACGAGAAGTTCGGCTCGCTGGTCACCGAGGATGTCCTTGACCACAATCAGCTGAGGAGATCCGGGGAGCGTTAACCCTTGAGCTTCCGGAAGTCCGCCCCGGCCGTCACCTACCAGGATGATGAGACTGTCGGAGCTCGCGTCAGCCGCGATCAGATCAATGTGCCCATCTCCGGTCACGTCGCCCGCGGCCGATCCTCTCACGCGAGCGTCGACGTTGAAGGAAGTCGGATTCTGGAAAGACCCCTCGGCTGTACCGAAACGGACGGTGAGCAAGCCGTCGGGATAGGCCGTAACCAAGTCCGAAAACCCGTCTTCGTTCAAGTCAGCCAGGCCTGTGCCGGCCGCCTGGCTCCCATTCACCGTCTCGGAATCGGACAGGTCGATCACCCGCTTGAAGGCAGCGGCGGGGACTGTCGCTTTGGGGGTGCCCGATTGCAAGCTTGCCACCGCGGGTCTATGGTTGGGCAACTCCGCCGTGATGGAGACATCAGTTAGCGGCAACACGTAGCGAGGCCAGCCGGCGTTTGCGGTCTGGCAACACCATAGGGTGATCCCTGACAAAAGCAATGCGCCAGTCGCGGAGGCGAATCGGTATTTATATAAGGGTTTCATGGGGGAGCGCCTCTTCAAAGTAGAATTGTCGTCTGGAGCAGCAATTACATGCCCAGTATCAAGAAAAAGTGACTCCTCTCCGAAAAGTGTGAAGCCAGGGATAGAACTCCGGCGGCCGCATAGCGGTCATTGAATTTAGGCCGTCCTTTTTCAGGCCGGTAGGGAGATCCACCGCCCACGGCCCGTCGCGGCAGCGACGGTTGAATCAATCCGTGGTCGTGAGACGATTTAATCATGGGTTCGATCCGGCGGTTCAATCGTCGCTGCCGCGACGGGCTGGGCCTGTTGCATCCGAACCCAGCCTTGAAAGGCTGGGCTAAATTCACGGGCCGCTCACGCGACTAGGCGGGGATTGACCAAGTCATCATCATCATCAGGAATAGGTTAACGACAATCACAGTTTTTGGAGAAGAAGCAAAGTGTGTATTTCCAGTCTCCAACTATTAGGAGGAGCCTCCTCCTAATCCACAATTGGGATTCTCTCCAACTTATTCCCGTCGAGTAGGCGCCCATTTGATACCGACTCGACTGGAGAATAGGGCGATGAATTCCCAGTCCGGCTTGCGATCTCGTTGCAACCCCAGGCACGTCCCGTATGTCTAATTCTTCGTGCAAGCTGAGGAGGGCATGCGATGAAAGCATCGGGAATGGTCGCAGTTTTGTCCGCAATCTCGGTACTGTTGGGGACGATAGAGAGTCCGAATGCGAATCAATTACCGCCGGCGAAGGGGGCGCCGCGAGTCGGGGAAAAAGCGCCAGATTTCATTTTGCCCGATTTGAACGGGAAGCCCGTGCGACTGTACGAAATCCTGGCCGCGCCGGCCGGACCAAAAGCGAGAAAACCGGCCGTGTCCGTTTTGCTGGTCTTCTATCGCGGCTACTGGTGACCCCACTGCAACTCCGAGTTACGGAGTCTCCAGGAGAACTTGGACAAATTCACCGGCCGGGGAGTTCGAGTGGTAGCGGTGAGCGTGGATCCACCGGAGGTAACCCGCGAGCATGCCGTCAAGAAGGGCTATACGTTCACCCTTTTAGCCGACACGAAGGCTGAAGTGATCCGCAAATATGATTTGCTCCATGCCGGCGGCGGGATCCGGAGTACGGACATCGCACGGCCGGCCGAGTTCCTCATCGATCCAACGGGAACCATACGCTGGGTGAACCTTACGGATGACTATCGCTCTCGGGCCAACGCCGAACAGTTTTTGAACGTGATCGATAAGCTGGCCCCAGCTTCGACGCCCCTTTTGTAATCCCCACAGTCTGCGGCCAATGTGGAATAATCGCGGCCCTTCTGCGTTTTACACTACAGAGGTTTTACGTTCGCTTGGGGTGGGATCTTGAAGCGCCGTCAGAGAAGCCGAAGTTTCTCTGACCGGTCACTTGTGTGCTGACGTTATTGACATCCGGTCAAAAGATGAAGGATTGGGACGTCTTGATCCCGTAATCTTGACCTCCAACCATCCACCAGCAATTTAGTGCGGAGGAGAACAACTTATGAGCACAGTTCCTCTTATCGTCAATGGTCACGCCGTCACGGTGGACGTGGACCCTTCGACCCCGCTCCTATATATCCTGCGGAACAACCTGGACATGATGAGTCCGAGGTTCGGCTGCGGACTCGGTCAGTGTGGCGCCTGCACCGTTATTGTGGAAGGCGAAGCGATTCGCTCCTGCATTACACCCGTATCCGCAGTGGAGGGATTTCAGATTACAACTCTGGAGGGGCTTGGTACGGCGGATACGCCCCATCCTATCGTTCAAGCATGGATCGATCATCAGGCCGCCCAGTGCGGCTACTGCCAAAGCGGGATGATCATGAGCGTGAAGGCGCTCCTCGATCAGAACCCCAAGGCGACAGAGACGGAGATCAGAGAGGCTCTGGTAGGAAATCTATGCCGCTGCGGCGCACACCTTCGGGTCATCAAGGCCGCGCTCCAGTATGCGCAGGAGGCGAGAGCATGACTAGCAATAACAATGAACACCATGGCAGCGGTGCATCGCAGGGCGTTGGCACGTCGGGGTTCTCCCGCCGAGCCTTTCTTGAGGGCACAGGGGTCCTCGTGGTCAGCTTCACTATCGCCGATGCGCTAGGCCCCCTGGAGCCCACGGGGGAGGCCTTCGCTCAGGTGGTGGCGACGGCCGTCGATTCCTTCGTGGCGATCTCACGGGACGGCGGTGTCACGGGGTTTACAGGGAAGGTCGACCTGGGTACCGGCATTTCTGTCGGCTTGCGGCAGATGCTGGCGGATGAACTCGACGTCGCTTATGAACGCGTGTCCTGGATCCAGGGCGACACGAGCATCACGCCCAGTCAGGGCGCGACCGTTGGCAGCAATACGATACGGAACGCGGGCCCTACCATTCGTCGCGCGGCGGCGGCAGCGCGCCAGTTTTTACTAGTACGCGCCTCAGAACGACTGGGCGTGCCGCTGGATCAGCTCGTCGTCAACGAGGGCGTCGTGAGCGTGAGGAGCGATCCTTCGAAAAATGTCTCGTACGGTGACCTCATCGGCGGGCAGCGATTCGACATCGACGTCCCGGCCGCGGACAAGATCCAGCTCAAGACGCCGGATCAGTTCAAGATCATCGGCAAGTCCATCCCGCGCGGAGACGTCGACAAGCGGATATCAGGTGCGGCGTTCGTGAACAACGTGAAGGTGCCCGGAATGGTCCATGGCAGGTCGGTTCTCCCTCCGCACGGGAACGCGAGGCTGCTCAGTGTGGATGAGTCCTCGGTGGGCGGCATGCCAGGTTTGATCAAAGTGGTGGTGGAGGGCAACTACGTCGGCGTCGTCGCGGAACGGGAAGAACAGGCGATCAACATCGCCAAGGCGCTAAGAGTCACCTGGTCGGACGCGGAGCCATCCCTCCCGGTCCAGGAGGATCTCTACGTTCTTATCAAGAGTTTGCAGGGGAGAGCCAGCTTCATAGGCGGCAACCCGCTGGGCGATGTTGATGCGGTCCTGTCTACAGCCGATAAGGTTTACACCGCGACGTATCTGTGGCCATTCCAAATGCATGGTTCCATAGCCCCACCCTGTGGGGTTGCCGACGTCTCAAATGGCGGAGCAACTATCTGGTCGGGAACGCAAAACCCCTTCGGAGAGCGGACCGTGGCGGGCAACTACCTGCAGATTCCAGCCGCTGAGATCCCCGGCAGGGTTCGTGTAATCTATGTCGAAGCGGCGGGTGTGTATGGACGATCGGGATTCTACGACGATGCTTCCCTGGAAGCCGTCATCTTGTCTAAGGCCGTCGGCCGACCGGTGCGGGTCCAGTGGATGCGGGAGGATGAACATCAGTATGAGCCAAAGGGACCGCCACACGTGGTCACGGTCCGCGGGGCCTTGGATGCGCAAGGCCGGGTGCTCGCATATGACTACGAGGATCGCTTCTTCCCATGGCGGCATCAGGAGCCACTCGCGGCCCGATTGACCAAGCCCGCTACGGAAACCACTGCGTTCGGCGACGGCACGGGTTGCGCCGGGCAGGATTATGTCTTCCCAAACAGGCGTATTGTCGCGCTCAACATTCCCTGGCAAGGCATGCAGGCCACCGGACTTCGGACAAACAACAACCGAGCGCCGGGAGACCCCGCGAGGGACCTCGCTAGCGAGGGCTTCCTGGACGAACTTGCCGCGGCAGCGAAGGCCGATCCAGTCGCGTTTCGACTCCTTCACTTGACCGATCAGCGCGCGATCGACGTGATCAAGGCCGCGGCTGAACGCTACGGCTGGCAGGCCCGGCCTTCCCCGATTCCGGGCGCTGGTGGTACCGGCGTTGCCATCGGTCGGGGAATAGCCTTCGCGCTGCGCCGGACCTATGTGGCTGCGGTCGCCGAAGTTGAGGTGGACCAGTCGAGCGGCCACGTTCGCGTCAAACGTGTGGTTATCGCTCATGATTGCGGGTTGATGATCAATCCGGACAGCGTGACTCAACAGGTCGAGGGGAACGTGATACAGACGATAGGTCGTGCTCTAAAGGAAGAAGTACAGTTCGACACCACGAAGGTCACGAGCCTCGACTGGGTCGGGTATGAGATTCTCACTTATCCTGAAGTGCCCGCTGTGGACGTCGTGCTCATCAACCGACCTACCGTGGAGTCTTCGGGCGTGGGTGAACCGGCGTTGAACCCAATCCCTGCTGCGATTGGCAATGCCATCTTCGACGCAACCGGAGCCAGGCTTCGACAAGTACCTTTCACGCCCGAGCGCGTCAAGGAGGCCCTGGACAAGAGGTGATCCTTAGCCCCTAACCAGAACCGCACTCCATGAGCACAAGGGTCCGCCGCACCGGTTCGGTGCGGCGGGCTTTTTTGTAGTTCTGTCCACGGATTGAAATAGAATTTTCGTTGGTATTCACGCCGCATGGAATATTTCTCAAGTTTGGGTGATTTAATGTGTCGACCGGCACTTTTGCCGGCTCCGGGTTTTGTTTCGTTCTGACGTTCCCAGCTTGGTAGCCTAACAGCTCGGTCAGGGGAGGTTCGCCGTTTGTCCGGAAACCTTGGTCTGGTTTCGAATGGATGTCGGTGTCAGGACTGTGGAGCTGCCAGCATTCAGTCAACCAAGTACCTAGTTCCTTCTAAGGAGAAGACCTATGAGTGCAGTCACGCTGAAGGTAAATGGCAGGACGGTCACGGTCGACGTGGACACTTCGACGCCGTTACTCTACATCCTCCGCAACGACCTCTTGTTAAACGGTCCAAGGTTCGGATGTGGTCTGGGGCAGTGCGGAGCCTGTACGGTGATCGTCGAGGGAGAGGCCATCCGATCGTGTATCACGCCGACATCGTCGGTCGAAGGATTTGAAATCACCACCATCGAGGGGTTGAACACGGGCGGGAAGCTGCATCCCATCATCAATGCCTTTGCTCAACACCAGGCCGCGCAGTGCGGCTACTGCATAAACGGATTCGTCTTGACGGCCAAAGTGTTCATCGACACGAACCCGAAGGCGACCGAAACCGAAATCCGGGAAGCGCTGCAAGGCAACTTGTGCCGTTGCGGAACACACATGCGCATTCTGGCCGCAACCAAACAGTACGCACAGGAGGTGGGAGCATGAACGAGAGGGAAAGGTTTAACACGAGCCTTCTGACGCAGGAGTCACCGGACGAACTGCCCGGCATCGTTCGCGAAGCAGCAGCGAATGGATTCAACCGGAGGGATTTCCTCAAAGGCACAGGCGTATTGATTGTAAGTTTCAGCCTCGCGGGCGCCGAAAAGCTGCTCGACATGGCTGAAACGGCTGACGCCCAGGTTCTGGCGACCAAGGTGGATTCCTTTGTGGCTATAGCTGCCGACGGGAGTGTCACGGGCTTCACTGGAAAAGTCGACCTTGGAACGGGAACCTCGATCGGACTGCGGCAGATGCTGGCGGAGGAGGTCGAAGTCGCCTACGAGCGAATCACCTGGATCCAGGGCGATACCGCGCTTACACCGCCCCAGGGAGCGACCGTCGGAAGTCAGTCGATCGCAAGTGCCGGCCCTACTATTCGGAGGGCCGGAGCCGCGGCTCGTCAGTTCCTCGTCAACCTGGCGGCTGAGCGGCTCAACGTCCCAGCGTCTCAGCTCGATGTAAACGACGGCGTAGTATTTGTAAGAGCCGACCCGTCGAAAAAGATGACCTATGGTGAACTGATAGGCGGGGCCAGGTTTAACCTTGATGTTCCGGCCGCGGGCCAGATCCAGCTCAAGACGGCGGATCAATTTAAAGTCATCGGCAAGCCGATTCCCCGTCATGATATCGTGGACAGGATCTTAGGCACTCCTTTTATACAGAGTGTGCGAGTGCCCGGAATGGTTCACGGCCGGGTTGTGCGGCCTCCGGTTGATCACGCTACGCTCATCAGTGTGGATGAAACTTCCGTGAGCAGCTTGCCGGGTTTCATCAAAGTGGTGGTCGAAGGAAACTTCGTTGGTGTGGTGACCGAGCGGGAGGAGCAGGCCATCAGGGCGGCGGAGCTCCTCAAGACCCAGTGGACAACCCCCGAACCGGCCTTGCCAGACCAGGCAAACCTCTATGCCTTCATGAGGTCGATCAATGTGGATCCGGGGAACATCGTCAACCCGGTCGGCGACGTGGAAGCCGCCATGGCCGCCGCGGCCAGGGTCTATGACCGCACTTATGAGTGGCCGTTCCAGATGCATGGATCACTGACGGGCCCGGCCGCGGTCGCTGACGTGGGGAATGGGGAGGCTACCATCTGGTCCGGAACCCAGGACGCACACGGGATGCGAAACCCGGTCAGCAGATACCTGGGAATTCCGGTTGAGAAGGTGCACATCATTTGGAAAGAGACCGCTGGTGTTTACGGCCGAGCCTCCATCGACGATGCCACGCTCGACGCCGTCGTGCTGTCCAAGGCTGTTGGCCGTCCCGTACGGGTGCAGTGGATGCGCGGAGACGAGCACCGGTGGGAACCGAAGGGACCGGCCCACTCTATGAGCGTACGTGCCGGTGTGGACGAGAAAGGCGCCATCACGGCCTGGATGTTCGAAGATCGAACGATGCGATGGAACGTCTCCGAGCCTTTAGCGCAGCGGCTCATTAATCCGATTGTGGCCGACCGGACCAGCAATAACGGGTCGGGCTGTGCCGGTCAGGATTATGCGTTTCCGGCCCGGCAAATCACGAGGCGCAACCTCACTTGGGAGAACAAACAGGATACCGGGCTTCGCGTTAATCCCCTGCGGGCCCCAGGCGATCCGGCGAGAGCTTTCGCGAGCGAATCGTTACTGGATGAGCTTGCCTCGGCGGCCAGGGCTGACCCCGTTGAATTCAGGCTCCAGCACTTGAACTCCGCGGATGCGGATCAAAAGCGAGTGATCGACGTGATTAAGGCCACGGCCGACCGGTTCGGCTGGCAGGCTCGTTATTCACCCAAACCGGGCGTCGGTGGCACGGGAGTGGCCACGGGCCGGGGTTTCGCATTCGCCCGGCGCCGCACGTTCGTGGCGGCGGCCGTAGAAGTGGACGTGGATCAGTCGACGGGTGAGGTGCTAGTCAAGCGCATAGTCATCGCTCACGACTCGGGGTTAATGATTAATCCGGACAGCATCACGCAGCAGGTCGAGGGTCAGGTAATCCAGACCGTGGGCCGGGCGTTGATGGAAGAGGTGATGTTCGACCGTTACAAAGTCATCAGTACGGATTGGGTGACCTATCCGATCATCAAGACCACTCAATTCCCGGCAGTTGAGGTTGTCCTGATCAACCGGCCTGAGCTGAATGCGGGAACGGGCGTGTGCGAGCCCGCGCTTAATCCAGTGCCCGCCGCGATCGGGAACGCGATCTTTGACGCGACTGGGGCGAGGCTCCGAAGGGTGCCGTTCACGCCCGAGCGCGTCAAGGCCGCGCTGGACGCCAGGTAGTCAGGCGGGAACGCGGGCTGACAGAAACGGAACAGTTGGCATGAGGGGGGTGCGGATGGGCCGAGGGATTGGTATCCCCCGGCTCTCTCCAAGCCCCCCTGTCCACTTCCCTGCCTGATGGCTCGATGGCTTCATGGGTCCCCCTCACTATGGGCAGTCCCCCGATCGCGGCTGCTCCATCTGCCGGCTCAGCGATGAGCATCGACCATCTTGAGCATCAGGCGGCTCTGCCCCGCTATGGTCACATCCGCGTCCGCTGGCTGGTCCGACTCCCCACAGTTCAGCATGGCGGGCGCGACCACCCTGTGGCTCGCGCCGAGCACGGGCAGGATGTGGCGCCACGGCAGACTGGACGTCGTGATTCCGTGCATCAGCAGAACGGGCGGGCCGTTGCCCTCATCCTGATTCGGGAGACGGAGGGCCGCGACGTGTCCCTTAAGCGCGTGGAGACTCATAGCGCCGTTGCAGTCGAAAATACCCGCCTTGTGCATCGGCTTATCTAGAGCGGGCTAATCATCACCTGGGGCCGGTCGGGCAGCAGTAATGGGGCGAAACGAACACCGGAACGTCCTTGCGCTTGGCGGCATTGAATGGGCTCTCGATGTGATTTAGTGTTCCATGCTCCGTTACGCTCGGGCCGACCACGCCCGAGCTCACCCCCTTAAAGCCCAGGAAGCCAGTCCGGTCTGACGCCCATCCGAAATTAGCGGCCTGGGGATCTCCGACCAGTGGCAGGCTTCGCACCCTCGCACCAAGCACTTCGCATGTCGAGCTACACTGATCAGGCCTCGGTGCATGAAGGAGAACTTACGGTCGAAACGCCCGGCCTTCAAAAGGCCGGTCTGAATTCGATAGTCGGGAAGCGGCAGCTACGTTCCATCATTGGCTTCACACTTTTCGGAGAGGAGCCATCCTTGTTCCATCTCTGACCATGTCGTCCTTCCGTGGGCTTTCCCCCGGCGCGACAAGCCTCGCCCGCCGTCTTGCGGCCCGAGCGCTTGTTCAAGCCCATGATCATATCCAAGTGCTTAAACCTATCTACAACAGCAGTTACATTCATGGTACACAGCCCTAAAAACCTCTTCTTCGACGACTTCCACCCTACCTTCCCGCGAAAACCTCTGATACTTTCACATCAGGCTCGGGTTTAGCGTGCGAAGGTCGGCTGCCCGTGTGGCATGTCCGATTGGTTTAATTTACATTTTGTGGTCGCCCAAGGAATAATTTATGCCCTATCTTGATTTATCTCCTTGCGACCATATTGCTCGCCATGGGTGAGTTGTTGACAATTCGGGACAGACGTTCAGGTCACAGAATTGGGGCCGCGGAAAATCCATTGGTACCAGGCGGTCACGGCAGCCGGTTCGGCGGCGCTTTCATTCCGGGTTGTGGATAAAGGGTTGTGAATACAGTGGTTGCCCGGATTCCTGAAGCCTGTGGTAATATGTTTTGCGAAAGGAATTGACCTCCCAGTGACCTTGCGGAATAAGTTTTTTCTTGTGGCATAACTCGGCATGAAGATTAGGAGGGAGGCGGGGAATGAGACCGCTTTTGCGAGTCCTGTGTTGCACTCTCGGTTTTCTCTCGTCAACCGGATCGGCTTGGACTGCCCCTGATCGACCGGCTGCAGCGGGAGCAGGAGCTACAAGCTTGGTCTGCATTAGCGATGAACACTCGCTGAGAAGGGCAATCCAGAATGCTCAACCGGGCGGCATGATCGCCATCGGCGCGGGCACGATCACACTGACGGATGGCGAACTGGTGATCGACAAGGACCTGACAATCACCGGCCAGGGTGCGGGGTTGACGGTAATCACCGGAGACAACAAATCGCGGGTCTTCTTTATCTGCCCCGGGGCCCCGGGTGCACTAACGGGTCCCCCGGCCGCTTGTCCCACCGTTCACTTTTCGAATCTGACCATTGCCGATGGCAGGGCGAAGGGAGGCGACGGAGGCCGTAGTGACGCCGCAGGCAGCAACACCGGCGCCGGGGGCGCCGGTGGGGGTGCCGCAGGACTCGGTGGAGGCCTGTTCATCAACGGCGGAACCGTCACGCTCGATCACGTGGTCTTTTTCGGGAATCAGGCGAGAGGGGGTAACGGGGGAGACAGCAATCTGGGTCGTGGACCCGGTTCCGGCGGAGGTGGCGGCGTAGGTGGAAATGCCCGCCCGGGAGGTGTCGGGGGTCGCGGTTCGGGCGGCGACGGTGGCAGTCTTGGCGGGTATGGAGGCGCCCCGTCCGGATCAACTGATGGCGGCGATGGTGCGGGCGGTGTTGGCGGCACGCCCTCGATGCGCCCCGGGAATGGCGGCTTCGGCGGCGGCGGCGGCGCTTGCGGGGGAATCGGGGGCTTCGGCGGCGGCGACGGGGGTGGCTGCGTCGGCTTTGGCGGAGCCGGCGGGGGTGGCTCCGGTTTCGGCGGTGCAGTTTTCGTTCGATCCGGCTCGCTAGTCATTTCCGATACTTCCTTTATCCAGAATGAGGCGAAGGGCGGCTTCGGGGGCGCGCCCAGCGAGGGTAATACGCCCCTCTTCGGTGCGGATGGTCAAGGCATCGGCGGGGCGATCTTCATTAGTCCTGGAGCCACGGTTTCCGGAGAGCCTGCCTTCAGTGAAAACACGGCCACAACCAGCGATCCCGACGTGTTCGGAACGCTGGAACCTAACCCTCCTCCCGCCTGCGGCGTCCTTGGGGCCGATGCCATCATGCCAGAAACCGCGACCACCTATACGGTATGGACCGAAGCATCGAGCCCGATCTTCAACTGGACTATCACCGGAAATGGCACGATCGTTGGTCCGTCCGCCGGTTCTGCGATCTCGATGATGGCTGGCACGATGGGGCCCTGCTCCTTTACCCTCACCGTCACGGTTACGGAGAGGAGCACGGGACGCAGCGGTACTTGCAGGAAGACCGTGTCAGTCAAGCTTGCCGAAAACCTTCATTCCCCCGGAAAGATGGAGAGGAAATCGCCGGATTCTGGAAGAGCGGAGAGGGGCCTGGACCAAGCCCGAAGGAGGACGCATTAGCGCGATGAGACTGCGATTTTTCAGCTACTACGGCCTTCTTGCTCTCATCCCATTGCTGGGATTGGCTTCACCGTTGCCGGACCGCCTCGGCGAGGCGGGAGCGCCCCGGACAGGATTGAGTTGCATTAAGGATGAACATGCTCTTAGAGCGGCGATTCAAGACGCGCAGCCCGGCGGCACGATCGCCATCGATGCGGGCAGGATCACGTTAACGGATGGTGAACTGGTCATTGACAAGGATTTGACGATCAGTGGCAAGGGGGCAGCGCTGACCATCCTCAGCGGGGGAAACACCTCGCGGATCTTCTTTATCTGCCCTGGCGACCCCGGTGCGACTACCGGACCTCCCGCACGATGTCCCATCGTTCATCTCTCGAGCATGACCATTGCAGATGGCATGACCAAAGGCGGTGACGGGGGCAGCAGCTACCTCGCCGGCAGCACCACCAGCTTCGGGGGCGCGGGAGGCGGTGCGGCCGGAATGGGCGGAGGCCTGTTTATTAACGGCGGGACGGTCACTATTGACCGCGTGATTCTCTTGGGGAATCAAGCTATTGGATCTTCGGTCTCGATCCTGGCCGCGTCATCGGGTCCTTGCACCTTCACGCTGACGGTTCAAATCAGGGATGACCGTACCGGACAGATCGGTACGTGCAAGAAGACGGTGTCCATCAGGCTTTCCCACTCAAATGATTAGCGTCGGACGGACTGCTTCGGCGAATCTCCTTCGGTTTCTACTCGCGTTTCGAGAAGTGCTCGTAGTTTTGTCGGAAACTTACATTCGGCCCGATACTAGAGACCGTCAAACCTCGACTCCCACCCGCTCCGTTGGGTACGGGAATTCTTCCACTTGGAACTTCAAGTTGAAGGTTGGCCATCGCTCGAGGAACCGTCCGGTCGTCGGCTTGGACGGCTAGGAAGAACGATCGGTTCGAGGGAAAGACTCGGAGGGGGATGTCGGGATCGAATAGGACGCGCCTGGTACCAAGGGCGGGTAGTGTGGCCTCACAGGCAACATTCAGGCCCAAGACGTCGTCCGTCACGGTAAACTTGAGATTGAGATTCTCCCCCTCCTCACGGATCAGCACGCCGACTTTGGCCAAACGCGCGCAACCCGGTCCATCCATCTCATTAAGGTAGTCGACCATCTCTTGGGAGGAGGCCTCGTAACCCAGCACCGCTCCTTCCTCGCGAGGAGGTGTGAAATGGGTGTTCGTGAGCAGGGGAATGTGGAATGCCACGCCGGAGCCCCGAACGACGCCGTCATTAGCCATTCGATGGTTGATCTGCTGAAAGAAGAAATTCAATTGTATCACCCCCGCATTGACACCCGCAGGTGCCGCGACGGCGGTGAATCCTGCGGGGAGCATCGCCTGAAGCTCCGCCAGGGGTACCAGAACGGGAACCCGGAGCAAGAGCGATCGATATACCCGCTGCTCGGCGCCAACTAGGAATGGTGAAGTCGGACCTTGGATTCCGGGGGCGCTATCGTCGTAATCATAGGTTGGTGGCGGTAATCCCGACCCGGTTTGAGCCGGCCCGAAGTGAGCAATGCCTGTCAGCGCTATAGCGCCGACGGCTAATGCGAGTGAACCCCATCCGAGCCCTGCGACCGTTTGACTGGTTCGACCTTTCACGATTGATCCTCTCCGGGTTGGTCCTTTTTGTCGGCACAGCGCACGGTATGTACGAGCCAGGCGTTTAGTCAAGACTTCCCGAGTCGGCGGCACTGGTTCAACATGTTCCTTGGCCAGCCGCCGCCCCGCAATCCCTTGTCGACCTTGCTTGGGAGCGGTGGGCTATCCCTGCACCTCAGCTTAATGTGTGCGACGGCGTAGTCTTCGCAAAGTCGCATTTACGGGCCGACGTACGGCCGGGGGCTCCTCGGCGGGAGTCCCCACAGACGCCTATCCTTATCAGGGGATACGGACGGACGTTCGATAGGAGCCGATGTTGGTGTTCATGTCATAAACACGCAACGCCACCGAATGCTCACCGGGTGAATCGAACTCCGCCTGTACGAGAAACCGTTCCTGGCGGGAATCGGCGATGCCGTCCTCAGGGAAGATGGACTGCCAGGCCGAGCCGTCGATGCTGAATTCCGCCCTGAAAATGTTTCCCGTCAGATCTTCGACCTGGTAAGGAATTCGAACCTGCCGTCCCGTGATTACGGGTTCCTCCGCCCGGATGACGGGCGGGGTGCCATCGACCTCGATCAGTTCACTGATGCGCTCGCCCCAGGCCTCCCTTCCCGGCGGATTACCGGGTGCATCGCTCGCCGTCAATTTGAAGAAATAGCGGCCATCCGGCAGCGCGTCGGCATCTACCGTGAACCAGTTGCCGGTGATATTCCGGGCGAGAACCTGCCAGCGTTCCTCGGTTACGGAACGATAGGACAGCTGATAGATCAGCGTATCCCCGTTGGGATCGCTGGCCGACCATTGCAGCGAACGGGCGCCACGTTGAAAGACTTTTCTAGGGGGCGTATTCACCGCGAATCCGAACAACGCCGGATCCAATCCGGCAGTCAGGATACCGGGATCGGGCGGCTGCTGGGGCACCTCCTGCAAGGCAATACTCGGCTGCAATGCTTCGAAGGAGGTGACCACCGGCTTGATGTTTTCCGGGACGTACGCGATGCGAATGCCTTCAACGGCGGCCTCCCGCGCACCGGGCGCGGGTCGCAGGTACAATCGGTACTGGAGGAAGCGACCGGGCGGACTCAGAATACGCGCACCCTGGGCAATCGGAGGTGACCAGTCGCTCCAGGTGGAATCCGGCGACTCCGTATTCCCGCTCCGCGTCCGCAACTCCACCTGCGCCGTCCGTGCTCGCCAGCCCGCCGTTCCCCACTGTGAAACGAAACGCGCATCGAGCACCGGAGCGTCATATTCGCCCGATTCGGCCGGCTCCGATCCCAGGCGGTAAACTTTTCCAAGGTTGCTGGTCGCGAGGAACAGCACGTTGCCGCCGACAAGGCTTGATATCTGCCCTTCGCTCGACTGCCCTGCCACCGTAACGTCACCGCGGCTGCTGATCCGGTAAATCCTCCCCTTGTCGTTGGTGCCCGCCCAGACCTGGCCGGGCAGATCCAACGCGAGGCAGAAGACCGTAGCCTCCGACGACCTCCAGAGTGATTCCACGCCGCCGGACGGGGCGATGCGATAGATGGCGCTGCTGAAGGTGAGCGAGGAGGATTCGCTGCCGAGCGTGGTGAGCGCCGGCTCGACATTCGTGATCGTCACGCTCACGCCCGGGCCCGAAGCGACGGCGGTCGGGCCGGTCGCACGGTACCCCGTGGAAGTCGAGAGCGGAGGCAGGCTTGAACCCGCGGTGGACGACTCGCTGATGCCGAGCGCAAGGACGCTTCCGTCTGTGGCGGACTGGAGTCCGTGAATCTCCTTTAGCGGCGAGTCGAACAACGCAAAGGCCTTCCCGGCCTTATCGATGCGCAGGACCAGCCCCGAGGGATCGGTCCCGACCACGAGCCCGCCCCGCCGGTCGAAGACCATGGAAACCACGTTCGATTCGTTGGTCTCACAGAGTACGCTCCCTTCTCCCTTCGCATTGACCCGGTAGACCCTTCCTTTTGATCCGGTGGCCACGTAGAGTTCGCCTTCGCGATGGATCATCGACCAGATATAGGCATCCTCCGGATCGAAGAACACCGCCACCCGCCCTTCGATGTCGATGCGGTAAACCTTGCCGCCTGGCGATGTAGCCGCGTAAACGCTCCCTTTCGCATCGATGGCCAGCGCCGTGACATCCAGCTCAGCCGCGTCCATCAGCATTTCGACGGTGCCCCTGGACGGTATCCTGAACAATTTTCCCTCGTGGCCGGTGCCGACGAACAGGTTGCCCTGAGCGTCAGCTTCCATGCACCAGACAAACGGCTGTTCGGTGTCAAAGATCAGGTCCATCCGCGGCGCCAGTAGAATCTCGCCATGGGGCCCGAACGCCACGCCGCGGGACTCGCCCTTGAGCAGGCCCGCCTGGGACGGGATCTCCCAGTAGAGCGTGCCCCCGGCACGGGCGGCCCTGGCCGGAACCATCAACGCGGCCACAGCTAACACGATCAACGCCATCCCTCCGGCGCGGATACCTCGCCGAAGATGGCCTGAAACCCGGCGAGCGATGCACTTTCCAGTTTTCATGAATGAACTACTTGATGACGTTGATGGTGATTTCCCTGCGGCCGGTGATGACAAATTCGGCGGGCGGAATCTCGATCTCCTTCAATCGCACATAAGGGATGGCGGTATACCCTCCGGCGCCGCGATTGGATTCCATCGTGGCGAGCACCGACGGCGGAAGCGAGGGGAGTTCCTCGTTATTCACGATGGCACCGCTGCCGGGCCGCAGCAGCTGCACATAGAGACGATCGGATCGACGCACGCGGTTTAACATGCGGATGAGCTGTCCGAGGTTCTGGAGCCCGCCCGCTCCAATGACGCCGGCAGTCGGGTCAAGGGCCTGCGCCGCGGCGCCATCGGCAACCACCAGCCGGAGGGGGCCCGGAGGGACGTCACGGGGAATCTCGATCGGAATCCGCTCGATGAATTGCCGTCCATCCTCCGTTCGAGCGAATATCTGCAACTGCAGGCGATCCCCCCGGCCAGCCTCGGTTCGATTGATCCATAATCGCTCGAGCGTGCCTGCGCTGCGGGACTCGGTCGTCACGATCTCCAGGTCGATTCCCTGGATGGCCACATCCGGAAATCCGCTGGAGAGCAGATGCAGAAGCGGCAGCGCGGCCACCTGACCGGCCTGCAACGCCGCGTCCATCCCACGACGGGAAAAGCGATCCTCAAGAAGGACGTCTTTGTTCTCGCGCACCCTGATCCGTCCCTTCAATCCCACGGTCACGTCGCCCAGGGAGCGGGTACCGCCCTCGAAGGTGGAGAGCACCGACAACTGCATGAGCAACGGCGAGAGCGTGGGGTCATCGACCATCTCGAAATGGAGTTTCCGGGCAGGGCCCTGACCTCGCTGCTCGGTCATATTCACCGGGATCATTCTCGGCGCCACGCCGAGCTCGCCGAAAACTCCGCTGGTCCGGTCCTGCGTCAGGCTTCCGACCGTACGGTGGGTCACGGCCACCTTGAAGGAATTGAACGCGTTCGGCACCACCGTGACCACCGAGGCATCGGAAAGGGGAATGCTCGTTCCCCCTAAATTGAAGAGCCGGTGACCGAACGCATAGATCTTCGTGCCCTCCCGATAAGTCACGGTCCCGACCCCTTCGACGGCGAGGTCGCCTCGCATCAATTGGACCGACACCGTGCTGCCTGGAAGCAGCGTCTGGTCGTCGTACGGGGCGAGTGGCCTGATTGCCGCGCCTCCGGAGACGCCGGAGACGGGCATGAACCCGAGTTTCGTGAGGTCATGCCTGATCGGTTCCAAGGCTTCCGCGGAGATTCCCGAGACGGCGAGCGGCATCGCAATCGGGATCATCGCCGCCGCGGGAGTGAAGGGGGATGGCTCCTCCCCGGACCTTTCCATCCGGGCGGACGGGCGGACTGCGCCCAACCAATCCAGCCGATGCAGGGCGAGTTCCCGGAAGGACGCCGACAGGATCGGGGCCACCGGCCGGCTGGTTGACGCATCGCTCCGGCTTCCGACCTCCAGCATGAACTGGATCGGGGTGATCCCACAAATCGCTTCGGTGGCGAAGGGATAGGCGAACGCGATGGCGCCCAGGAGGCGATCCTGAAGATAGACCGGACTGCCGCTCATCCCGGCGAAGACCTGCGTGCGTTCCACCTGCGGGCCGGAGAGCCGGCCCAGAATCACGCTCTGCTGCGGACTGGGCCGGTCGGGAAGGACGCCGAGAATCTCAACCTGAAAGGATTCGATCCGCTCCCCTTCGAAGACGGTCTTCGCTATTCCGCGCATACCCGGACGGACTTCTTTCAGCGGAAAGAAGGGGCCAGGCGGAGCCTGAGCCGGGACGGCCGGCATGATCGCTGCCAGTACCAGGAGAAAACCAGTAATGAATCTCATGTTCGCCCCCATTCTGCCAAATCCTGTCCCGGGAGGCAAATTGCCGTCGTGCCCGGGCCGTGTTAGCCTGCAGGCGATCCGGCGCCCATGAACGATCCTGATGCGACCATCACCGTATTCATCCAGGCTGCCGGCCACAGTTCCCGGATGGGTCGTGAGAAAGCCCGGCTTGAAGTCGGCGGCCTGGCTGTCATCGACCGTGTGATCGGGGCCGCGCGCGCAATGTCGGACAGCATCGTAATCGTGTGCAAGGATGACGCGGCCTTCAACCGGGAGAGGATCTCCATCCTCCCTGATCCCGATCCCGGGAAGGGTCCTCTCCACGCCCTGCAGCTGGCGCTCGAGGCCTCCGGAACCGATTGGGTGCTCAACCTCGCATGCGATCTGCCATTCATTTCCGGAGCGTTTCTTCAGCTCCTGGCCAGCCATGCCTCTTGCTGGCAGGCGGTCGTGCCGCTCGATCGGGAGGGCCAGTCCCAACCGCTTTGCGCGCTCTATCACCGGTCCGCGATCGCCGAGGTGAGGGCGCTTCTCCAGGAAGGCGAATTGCGAATTCGTCCGGTGTTCGAACGGGTCAAGACCCGGACCTTGCCCTTCGGTCGATTCTCTCACCTTCCGAACGCGACTTACTTCTTTTTCGACATGAATACGCCGGCCCATTATCATGAGGCGGTCCGCATCGCGCGAATGGCCGGAACCTGATCCGTGCAGGCGATATCGGGAGATCCGTCAATACGATTCTTACTTCATCAGGAGGATTGAGCATGATACACCCGTTACTGATCTGTCTGGTCCTGGCCCTCGGAGCGACCGCGCCTCGGGCGCAGGAGCCGCAGGAACCGCCGGCAGCGCCCGCCCAGCGGACCACGCCGGGTCAGACCACACCCGAACCGCAAGCCTATGACAAAGTGATCACCGCCGAGGCCAGGTCGAAGCCGGGGCTCTTCACGGTCCACCAGGTCAAGGAGAAATACTATTACGAGATTCCCGCAGGCGAGATCGACAAGGAGTTTCTCTGGGTCACGCAAATCGCACGGACGACCCTGGGAGCGGGTTTCGGCGGTCAGTCGCTGGGGAGCCGCGTCGTCCGCTGGGAACGAAATGGAAACCGGGTCTTTCTCCGGGAGATCAACTACGAGATCGTCGCCGATAAGTCGAAGCCGATCGCGCAAGCCGTGCGCGCGGCCAACAACGACACCATCCTGATCTCCTTTCCCATTGCCGCCTTCGGCAAGGATGAGGCGCCCGTGATCGAGGTCTCCCGCCTCTTCACTACCGAAGTGACGGAATTCAGCGCCCGGTCCCGGCTGCGGGCCCGCGGGTTCGACGCGACCCGCTCTTACGTGGAGCGGGTCTCACCATTCCCTGAGAACATCGAAGCCGAAGCGACCCACACCTATACTTCACCCCCCGACATGCCCGGCTCGACTCCGACGACACCCCGCTCGCCTTTCGGCGGGGGCATGCGGCCGGGCAGCGCCACCGTCGTGCTCCACTTCAGTATGGTGAAACTGCCGGAGAAGCCGATGATGCCCCGGCTCTTCGACGAGCGGGTGGGGTACTTTACGGTCAGGCAGATGGACTATGGCCGTGATGAAGAGCACCGCGCCCCGCGACGGACCTACATCACACGCTGGCGCCTGGAAAAGATGGATCCGGCGGCGGCGCTGTCCGAGCCGGTCAAGCCGATCGTCTTCTGGCTCGACACCGCCACACCAACAAAGTGGGTCCCTTACATGAAGCGCGGGGTCGAGAAGTGGCAGGCGGCTTTCGAGGAGGCGGGTTTCAAGAATGCCATCATCGCCAGAATGGCGCCGACGGCGGAGGAGAACCCCGATTTCAGCCCCGAGGATGCGCGTTATTCCGTCATCCGCTGGCTGCCTTCTACGGTTGAGAATGCCTTTGGCCCGCACATCCATGATCCGCGCACCGGCGAAATCTTGGAGTCGGACATCCAGTTCCACCACAACATCATGAATCTTCAACGGTCGTGGTACTTCCTCCAGGCCGGGGCTGTCGATCCCCGCGCGCGGACCCTGCCCTTCCCCGATGACCTGATGGGTGTGCTGCTCGAATATGTAACCGCTCACGAAGTCGGCCACTCGCTCGGCTTCCAGCACAATATGAAAGCCAGCTCAACCTATCCGGCGGAAAAGGTGCGGGACAAGGAATGGGTACGCACGATGGGCCACACGCCCACGCTGATGGATTATTCGCGTAACAATTACGTGGCCCAGCCGGAGGACGGACTCGATGTGGCGGACCTCGTGCCCGGGATCGGCCCCTACGACAGGTGGGCCACGATGTGGGGCTACAAACCGATTCCGGAGGCCAAGAATTCTGATGAAGAAAAATCCACCCTCGATACGTGGGCCCGGGCACAGGACGAGACTCCGTGGCTGCGGTTCTCCACCCCTGGGGCGCAGGGATCCGATCCCGGAGACCTCACCGAGGCCGTGGGCGATGCCGACGCGGTCAAGTCCACCGAATTGGGTCTTCGGAATCTTCAGCGCGTGGCCAAAATGTTGCTTCCGGCCACCACTGCAAAGCAGGGTGAACCCTATGACGATCTCAGCGAACTGTACGGTAGGATGTTGGGCCAATGGACTCTGGAGTTGAACCACGTGGCGGCGATCGTCGGCGGGATGAACTCACAGCAGAAACACATCGGACAGGCCGGCGTGCGATTCACCGCGGTTCCGAAAGCCCGGCAGGTGGAGGCCGTCCGGTTTCTTCATCAGCATGCGTTCGCCACCCCGTTGTGGGCGATCAACCCGGAAATCCTGCGCCGGATCGAACCCAGCGGCGCGCTGCAGCGCATTCGAACCGCGCAGCAATCGGTGCTCAACAACCTGCTCAACAGCGGCCGGTTCGCGCGGCTCATTGAGCAGGAAGCGATCGACGGAGCCGCCTACCCGCCGGTGGAATTCCTGACCGATGTGCGGCGCGGCATCTGGCGAGAGCTTGAATCGAGGACCGTCAAGGTGGACGCCTATCGACGAAACTTGCAGCGGGCTTATCTCGAATTGATCAATACCAAACTCAACGCGACGGTTGCGTCCATACCGGTGGGCCTGCAGGCCCTCGTCCCGGCAACCAGCGGAGACGAGAAGCCCTATTATCGGGCTGAATTGCGCGCGCTGAATTCGGCGATCACCGCGGCGATGGCCAGGACAACCGACCGGGCCACTCGCGCGCATCTCGATGGCGCCCGGGACCAGATCAACAAGATTCTCGATCCAAGATCGGCCGGGCCGGCCACGGCTACGACCGTACCTCGCACCGGAATCGCCGGCATCCCTTCCGGCGAAGCGGCCTTCGAACTGTTCCCGGGGGATCCTGAACGGCCCGACACCTGCTGGCCTGATTACCGGATCGGAACCGCCGAGGGGCCGCGATGACCGCGCTTAGCGCGCCGGAGATCGCACAGCGTCCCTGATTTCAAGGGAAGCGAGCACGAATTCCAAACCGCCGGCCGTACGTCCCCGGATGGGAATTCCCAGTTCAAGGCCCAGCCACCACTCGGAATGTTCGCTGTCGGCCTCACGCGTGACTAGCCCTCGGTTGATCCCGAGTCGGCATGCTCCTGGGCATCCACGACCGCGATCGCCGCCATGTTCACGATGTCGGACACCTCGGCTCCGCGCTGGAGGACATGCACCGGTTTCCGCATGCCCATCAGTATCGGGCCGATGGCCTCAGCCCCGGCGAGTCGCCAAATGAGCTTGTAGGCCGCGTTGGCGGAATTGAGGTCGGGGAAGATGAGCACGTTCGGCCGCCGCACCTGTGCCCAGGGATAGCTCTCTTCGATGATCTCCGAGAGCACGGCGGTATCGGCCTGCATCTCGCCGTCGATCGGCAGATCGGGGGCGGCTTCTCGAACCAGCGATACGGCCTCTTTCACCTTGAGCGCGTGTGGGTGGGTGTTGGAACCGAAATTCGAAAAGGAAATCATCGCGATCTGCGGCTCGACCGAGAAACGGCGGACCGTGCCGGCCGTCAGCAGGGCGATCTCCGCCAGGTCCTCGGCCGAGGGATCGATATTGACGGTGGTATCCGCGAAGAAGAAGAGGCGATCACGCAGGATCAGGATGAACAGACCGCTCACTCTCCGGACGCCGGGCGCGATCCCGATGATCTGAAGCGCGGGCCGGATCGTGTCCGGGTAATGCTGGGTGAGGCCCGAGATCAGGCCGTCCGCGTCGCCTTCCTCGACCATCATCGACCCAAACACGTTGGCGTGCAGCATCTCGACCCGTGCATCTTCGAGGGTCATGCCCTTTCGGCGCCGGAGTTCCTCGAGGCGCCGCCCATAGCCGTCGCGCTTCGGATGCAGGGCCATATCGATAAATTGAATACCCTCCGCCGGAATCTCAAACTCCTCGAGCAGCGGCTCGATCTGCGACCGCCGGGCCAGCAGAATGGGATGACAGATGCCTTCGTCCACGAGGATCTTCGCCGCGCGAAGAATCTTCGGGTGTTCACCCTCAGGGAAGACAATTCGGGCCGGGCGCTTCTGTGCTTTGTCGACCACCACCGCCATGATCTCCCGGGTGCGCGACAGGAGTCGTTTGAGCTTACGCCGATAAGCCTCGATGTCGATCGAGGATCGCGCGACACCGGAGGCCATCGCGGCCTGGGCGACGGCGGGCGCCACCCAGTACAGCACGCGATGGTCAAAGGGTTTGGGAATCAGGTATTCACGCCCGAAGTGAAAAGTCTGCCCTCCGTAGGCCTTGGATACGGAGTCGGGCACATCTTCCCGAGCCAGGGCGGCGAGCGCGTCGGACGCCGCCCTGATCATCTCCTCGTTGATCTCACGCGCGCGGACATCCAGGGCGCCGCGGAAGATGTAGGGAAAGCCGAGCACGTTATTGACCTGGTTCGGATAATCGCTTCGACCGGTCGCGGTAATGACATCGGGGCGTGCGGCCCGCGCTTCCTCCGGCGTGATCTCGGGCACGGGATTGGCCATCGCGAAGACAATCGGGTTTTCGC